>NZ_JBPJSP010000013.1:0-155366 GCF_051225715.1 Azospirillum sp. ST 5-10 | reverse complement strand
GCCGCCGTATCCTCCGAACCCGTGGGGCTCGTCACCCCGCCCGACCCGCCGGCCAACCGGCCACCGCGTCGGTGGAGGGGGTTATAGGTCCCCTCCCGAACCCGACGCAAGCGCTTTTTTCACCCTCGGCTTCTTTTTTGGCGGGACTGTCGGCCGGCCCCCGCTCGCTCGCCGGGCGCGCTCACTGGAAGCGCACCGTCGCGTTGTCGCCCGGCTTCGGCGGCTGGCCCGTCAGCTTGGCCTTGGCGTAGCCGTAGGCGTAGACCATGGCGCCCGACGGCGCGTCCCAGTACTCGGCGCTGCTGACGTCGACCCGGATCAGGGCGATCTCGGGATCCTCCACCCCCTTGGGGAACCAGGTCGCCATCGGCTCCCGCCACAGTGCCTCGATGCGCTGGCGGTCGCGGACCAGGGTGGCGGTCCCGGCGACGGAGACGTAGGTCTCGTCGCCGGTGTCGGCATAGGCCAGGTTGACCTGCCGATGCCCGGCCAGGGCGTGGGTCTTGTCGGAGCCGGCGCGGGTGAAGAACCACAGGGTGGCGTCGTCGAAGCCGGCGTGCGACAGCACGGCCATGGGGCGGGACTGCAGGGTCCCGTCCTCCTCGACCGTGGTCATCATCGCCACGCGCATGTCCTTGATCAGGTGCCACAGCTTCTCGGCGGCGTCCTCGTTCGAAGCGGAGCGTGCCATCGGAATCGCCTCTCTCGGTCTCGCGGTACGACGCCGGACAACCGGGCGCAGCGGCGAAGGTTCCTAGAGCAGCCCGAGTTCGCGGAGCTCGGCGACGAGATGGGGCGGCAGCGCATCGCCGGCGCCGCCGGCCGCCGCGAGATCGGCGGGAGCCTTGGCGGCCTCGAGATAGCGCCAGCCCTGGAACGGCCGCTGCGCCGTCGGCACGGTCGGCGTGCGTTCGGGATCGAGCAGGAGGATGCAGAATCCCCGGCCGTCGACGTCGCGGGCGGTGTCGACGGCGAGCACGCGCTGGCGGACGGCCACGCTGCCGCGGATCACCCAGTAGAGGGAGCCGCCGTCGAGGATCTCCTCGGCGCGCTTCGGGAATTGCCGGGTGGTGACCGGCACCACCCGCCGGCCGTCGCGCACCTCGACGCGGCGGTCCTGCAGGGCGGCGATGTGGTCGAGATCGTCGACGCCGACGGCGAGCTTGATCAGATGGAGCGGCATGCTGGCAGAACCGGACGGTGGGGCCCATTCCCGAAAACGGGCCGGCACAATGGGAGCGGCGGCGCCTCCTGTCCAGAGCGGGCGTCACGCCGGACTGCCGGCGCGGTCCCCGGACGCGCTATAGTGGCTCCCGCCGGCCCCGGCCGGCCAAGAGACCCGCAAGGACCGCGAAGGGGAGGAAGCCGATGGAAGAGCACGCCGCGGGCGTGACCGTTCCGCCGTTGCCGCAGGACGTCGCCGTCAACCCGATCCGCACGGCCGAGGACTGGCGGAGCCAGCGCGCCGCCTGCCTGGAAGATCCCGGCGCCTTCCACGGCGCCATCGCGGCGCGGACGATCCACTGGTTCGACGGCGCGGCCTGGCTGTCGCGCGACGACGACGGCCGCTGGCGCGGCTGGGACGCGCGCACGGCCCTGCCGGTGGAGCGGGCGGACTGGTGCCCGTGGCGGACCGCCTTCGACGACGGCGACGCCCCCTTCTACCGTTGGTTCGCCGGTGGGCGCACCAACGCCGCCTTCAACGAGGTCGACCGCCACGTCGCGGCCGGTCACGGCGCCGAGACCGCCTACTGGTACGAGGGCGACCGCTGGGACGCCGCCGCCAACGGCGGCCGCGGCGGCCCGGTGCACCACACGGCGCTGACCCGGCGCGAGCTGCTGCTGCGCTCGGTGCTGGCGGCGCAGGCGCTGCGCGACCTCGGCCTCGGGCCGGGCGACCGCATCGCCCTGAACATGCCCAACATCCTCGACCAGATCGTCTGGACGGAGGGCGCCAAGCGGCTCGGCGTCATCTACACGCCGGTGTTCGGCGGCTTCTCCGACAAGACGCTGTCCGACCGCATCGAGAACGCCGGGGCGCGGGTGGTGATCACCGCCGACGGCGCCTCGCGCAACGCCGAGACCGTGCCCTTCAAGGAGGCCTACACCGACCCGGCGCTCGACCGCTTCGTCGCCCTGCCGGCCGCGCTCGCCATCGTCGGCCGGGCGCTGGAGGGGCGGCCCGGCCTCGACGCCGGCGCCCTGACCCGGGCGGTGGAGGCGGCGCTGGCCGGCGAGATCACCGTCGCCCCCGCCGACGTCATGCGGGCGCTGGGCCGCGCCCTCGACGCGGGTGGCGGCGTCGACAGCCGGGCCCTCGCCGACCTGCGCGCCAGCGTCGCCGAGGCGCTGGCCGCCGCACCGCCGCGGGTGGAGCGGGTGGTGGTGGTGCGCCACGCCGGGCTCGCCGAGATCGCCTGGGTCGAGGGCCGCGACGTGTGGGCCCACGACCTGCTGGAGACGGCCGCCGGCACCGTCTGCGCCGCCGCCGGGGTGGCCGACCTCGACGCCCTGCGGGCACTCGACGACCGGGCGCTGTGCGCCGCCCTGTGGCGGGCGGTGCCGTGCCGGCCGGTGGACGCCGAGTTCCCGCTGTTCGTCATCTACACCTCGGGCTCGACCGGCAAGCCCAAGGGGGTGGTGCACGTGCACGGCGGCTACGTCGCCGGCGTCGCCCACACCATGGCGGTCGCCTTCGACGCCCTGCCCGGCCGCGACGTCCTGTACGTCGTCGCCGACCCCGGCTGGATCACCGGCCAGAGCTACCTGATCACCGCCGCGCTGGCGGCGCGCATCCCCGGGATCGTCACCGAAGGAGCGCCGGTCTTCCCCAACGCCGGCCGCTTCGCCTCCATCGTCGAGCGCCACCGGGTGACCATCTTCAAGGCCGGCGTCACCTTCCTGAAGACGGTGATGACGCACCCGGAGAACCGCGCCGACGTGGAGCGCTACGACCGCTCCAGCCTGCGGGTCGCCACCTTCTGCGCCGAGCCCACCAGCCCCGCCGTCCAGGCCTTCGGCATGGCGCTGATGACGCCGCAGTACATCAACTCCTACTGGGCGACCGAGCACGGCGGCATCGTCTGGACCCACCCCTACGGCAACCCCGACCTGCGCCTGCGGGCCGACGCCCACACCTACCCCCTGCCCTGGGTGATGGGCGACGTCTGGATCGCCGAGGGGGAAGCGGACGCCGAGGGGCGCGTGCGCCACCGCCCGGCCGCTCTCGAGGAGAAGGGCGAGATCGTCGTCACGGCCCCCTACCCCTACCTCGCCCGCACCATCTGGGGCGACGCCGCGGGCGTCGGCCGGCCCGACTGGAAAGGCGACCTCGACCGCTTCGTCAGGACCTATTTCGGCCGCTTCCGCGACGCCGACGGACGGCCCGTGTGGGCCTACCTGCAGGGCGACTTCGCCCGCCGCCACGCCGACGGGTCGTTCAGCCTGCACGGCCGCTCCGACGACGTCATCAACGTGTCGGGCCACCGCATGGGCACGGAGGAGATCGAAGGCGCCATCCTGCGGGACAAGCAGGTGAACCCCGACAGCCCGGTGGGCAACGTCATCGTCGTCGGCGCCCCCCACCGCGAGAAGGGCCTGACCCCGGTCGCCTTCGTGCTGCCGGCCAAGGGGCGCACCCTGACCGGCGACGACGAGCGCCGCCTGAAGGAGCTGGTGCGCCAGGAGAAGGGCGCCGTCGCCGTGCCCTCCGAGATCGTCGCCGTGCCGGCCTTCCCCGAGACGCGCTCGGGCAAGTACATGCGCCGCTTCCTCACCGCCCTGATGGGCGACGAGCCGCTCGGCGACACCTCGACCCTGCGCAACCCCGAGTGCCTGCCCGAGCTGGCGGCCCGGGTGGCGGCGTGGAAGCGCGGCCAGCGCCGGGCCGACGAGCAGCGGCTGCTGGAGCGCCAGCGCTTCCTCGCCGTGCAGTACGACACCCTGGCCGAGGGCGTGCGGATGGCGACGGTGACCATCGACAACCCGCCGGTCAACGCGCTGTCCGACCGCCTGCTGGACGAGCTGGACACCCTGGTCCACCACCTCGCGCGGCGCGACGACGTGCGCGCCGTGGTGATCGCCGGGGCCGGCGGGCGCAGCTTCGTCGCCGGTGCCGACATCCGCCAGCTCCTCGACGACGTGCACGACGCCGACGAGGCGCGCGCCCTGCCGGCCAAGGCGCACGCCGTGTTCCGGGCGCTGGAGACTCTCGGCAAGCCGGTGATCGCCGCCATCCGCGGCGTGGCGCTCGGCGGCGGCTGCGAGCTGGCGATGGCCTGCCACCTCCGCATCGCCGACCCGCGCGCGCGCCTCGGCCAGCCGGAGATCAACCTGTTCCTGCCCCCCGGCTACGGCGGCACGCAGCGCCTGCCCCGCCTGCTGCTGCGCAAGGACCCGGAGCGCGGCGTGGAACGGGCGCTGGAGATCCTGCTGTCGGGCCGGGCGGTGGACGCCGAGACGGCGCTGGCGATCGGCCTGGTCGACCGCGTCGCCCGCGGCGCCGACGACGCCCTGACCCTGGCCAAGGCGACGGCGCGGGAGCTCGCCCTTTCCCCCTCCCCCGCCTCCGGCGGGGGAGGGTCGGGGTGGGGGCACGGTTTCTCGGCCGGACCTTGCCCCCACCCTAACCCTCCCCCAGCGGGGCTAGGGGAGGGAATACAGCGCCTGCTGCGCCAAGCGCGTTCCGTCGGCCGCGGGGCGGTGGCGGAGACCGTCGCGCGGCTGGTGGAGACCGGCCTGCGCGACGGGTTCGACGCGGGTTCGGCGGCGGAGATCGACGCCTTCGCGCGCTTCCTGCTGGACGCCCGGCACGGCGCCCGCAAGGGCATCGCCCTCTTCCTGGAGAAGAAGTCGCCGCCCCTGCCGGCGCGGCCGCGGCCCGGCGGCCCGGTGCTGCCGGTCGGCAGCCCCTTCGTCCCCGGCGCCACGCCGCTGCCGCGCTGGCAGGTCGCCCAGGCCGTGGTGCGCGACCTGGAGACGGGAGCCGCCGCCCACGGCGACCCGGCCACCGCCGAGGTCGCGGTGGTCATCCCCGTGCCCGAACCCGGCCCGACCCAGGCGCTGCTCTACGTCCTGGCCTCGGAGGTCAACTACAACGACATCTGGGCGATCACCGGCATCCCCGTCTCGCTGTTCGACGAGCACGACGAGGACGTCCACGTCACCGGCTCCGGCGGCATCGCCCTGGTGGCGCGGCTCGGCGAGGCGCTGCAGGCGGAGGGCCGGCTGCAGGTGGGCGAGCTCGTCGCCGTCTATTCCGGCGTGTCCGACCTGATGGACCCGGAGGCCGGGCGCGACCCCATGGTCACCGCCTTCCACATCCAGGGCTACCAGTCGCCCGACGGCAGCCACCAGCAGTTCATGCTGGCCGACGGACCGCAGCTCTTCCCGCCGCCGCCCGGCCTGACCCTGGAGCAGGCCGGCAGCTACATGCTGGCCGCCGGCACCGCCTACCGCGCCCTGTTCACCGCGCTGGACGCCCGGCCCGGCGCCCGGCTGCTGGTCGAGGGGGCGGCCGGCGGCACCGGCGCCTGGACGGTGGAGCTGGCGCTGGCGCGGCGCCTCGCCGTCACCGGCATGGTGTCCTCGCCCGGCCGCGCCGCGGCGCTGGCCGGACGCGGCGCCGGCGCGGTCGACCGCACCGCCTTCGCGCAGGCCTTCACCCGCGTCCCCGCCGACCCGGCGGCGTGGCCGGCCTGGGCCGCCGCCGGCGCGCCGTTCCTCGATGCCGTGCGCGCGGCCAACGGCGGCGCCCTGGTCGACCACGCCGTCAGCCACGCCGGCGAGACCAGCTTCCCCCGCTCCTTCCAGGCGCTGGCCGAGGGCGGCAGCCTGACCTTCTTCGGCGCCTCGTCGGGCTACCACATGACCTTCCTCGGCAAGCCCGGCGCGGCGGAGCCGGCGGCGATGCTGCGCCGGGCCCGCCTGACCCCCGGCGAGGCGGTGCTGGTCTTCTACGGCGCCGGCGCGGTCGGGCTGCGCGACGATCTGGCGCTGGCCGCCATCGAGGCGGCGCGCGCCGCCGGAGCGCGCCTGTGCGTCGTCACCGACAGCGACGCCGAGCGCGACTTCGTGCTGTCGCTGGGCTATGGCGAGGCGCTGGCCGGGGCGGTGTCGCTGGCCGAGATCCGCCGCCGGGTGCCGCACTTCCGCTGGCCCGACACCATGCCCGACCTGCCCGACCCGCAGGCCGAGACGGCGGCCTTCAAGGAGGCGGTGCGCCTCTTCACCGAGGAGACCTTCAAGCCGCTGGGCCAGGCGGTGGGCCGCCTGCTGCGCGCCGCCGACAACCCGCGCGGCATGCCGGACCTGGTGGTGGAGCGGGCGCGGCGCGACACCCTGGCGGTGGCGACCATGCTGGTCAAGCCGCACACCGGCCGCGTCGTCTACTGCGGCGACATGGACGGGCGCCGCTACAGCTTCTACGCCCCCCAGGTGTGGATGCGCCAGCGCCGCATCCTGATGCCGACGGCGGCCATCGTCGGCACCCACCTCTGCAACGCCGCCGAGATCGCCGCGCTGAACCGCATCATCGCGTCCGGCGCGGTGCGGGTGCCGCCGGTCCATCTCGGCGCCTGGGAGACCCTGCCGGCGCTCCACCAGGCGATGTGGGAGAACCGGCTGCCGGAGGTGACGGGCGGCGCGGCCAAGGCGGTGGTCAACCACGCCCTGCCGGAACCCGGCCTGACGTCGCGCGACGAACTGCTGATCGCCTGGGCCGCCCGGGCGTCAGGAGGCTGAGTCCGGCGGCGCGGCCGGGTCTTCGGTCCGGTCCGGGGCCCGGTCCGGGGCCGGCGGGAGCTGCGGGCGCGGGCGCGGCGCCCGCGTCTTCTTGAGGAGCAGCGCGAACGGCTTGAGCATGCGGTCGAACAGGGCCGGGTCGCCTTCGAGGCGCGACAGCACGAAGGCCGCCGCCTCCAGGGTCGACACGCTTTCCCGCCGCGGCTCCCGACGCGCCTGGCCGTAGAGGGAGCGGAAGTGCGGGTGCAGCACCAGGCGCCGGCACTTCAGCAGCCAGGCGTTGCGCCACCACAGGGTCTTGGCTTGGCTCCAGGTGCCGTCCAGCAGGATGATGCCTTCCAGCCCGGCGAGGATCTCGGCGCTGTCGGGCAGCGGCTTGCCGTTCTTGTCGACGGCGGCGATCTCCTCCTGCGGACCGCCCGTCGACTGCTTGGCGGTGCCGAGATAGAGCACGCCCCAGCGCCGCGGGTCGACCTCGCGGCCGAGGATGCGCTTCAGGCCGGGCCAGGACAGGCCGACCTTGACCACCGCGTTCCTGAGCTGCAGGCGGGCGATCTGCGCCGTGCCCAGGATCTCGCGCTTCTCCTGCGGGTGTTCCAGGATGACGACGCCGATGCGGTTGTCGATCGGGTCGATGGCCTCGCAGACACACAGATGCTGAGGCTTTAGGCAATTGGCGCAGATTTCGGCAGGGATCGGCATGACGGTCTCGGCAGGACGCGGGTCGGCGGCACTATGGGGCGGAACGCATGACCTGTGTCAAGTGCGGGTCCGGAACTTGCATGATATCGTTCAGACACACAGGTAAGGACAAGAGGGGCCGGATCGGACGACCGGCGCCGCCCCGTCCCGAAGCTTGGTCCCGAAGCCCGGGCCCGCAGCCCACAAAGGAGGCTTGCCATGGTTCCCGCCCATGTCGCTGCACGCGAGCTGGAGCGCCGGCGCGCCGAACGCGCCGCGGAGATCGCCCGGCAACTCCCGCTGTACATCGATTATCCGTACGACCGCGCCCCGGCCGAGGAGGCGGACGAACCCCGCCCGGTCCCGGACTGGACCGCCAACTACTGAGCCGTCCGTCCGGTCATCGACGGTGCCGTGCCTGGCATCCGGGCACGGCATCCGGACATGGCCGGTGAATCGACCTGAACGGTTCGCGATTTTTTACCAGCGCCGGGCCACAGGGGTGCTGCGGCCAACCGTCCCTCCCGGCGGAGTCCCGTGGACTCCGCCGTCGGATCGAAGGCAGGCGGAGATGCCTACTGCGCGTTGTACGCCCAGTCCGCCACCCAGGCGCCCATCACGCCGGAGGCGATGACGGCGATGCGGCTGAAGGCCTGCGAGGCGGCCGAGGCCATGGGAACCCCCACCGAATCCGCGCCGGCACCGACATAGTAGGGCATCCGGCCCAGCATGCCGGCGCTCAGCACGTTGCCGACCGCGACGCCGCCGAGCGCGCCGGCACCCAGCGCCAGCCAGTACTTGTAATCGGTCTCGTGGCCGGTCCACTGGTCGTAGGCGTAGGTGGCGGCGAGCGCGCCGGCGCCGCCCGACAGGGTGGCGATGAGCCGGCTGCCGAGCGCCACGTCGTAGGGCACCGCGGCGAGCGCGCCGCCGGCCAGGGGCACCGTGCCCAGCGGAGCGGCCAGCACGTTGAAGGCGACGATGCCGACGATGGCGCCGGCGCCCACCGCCATGAGCTGGCGGTTGACCGTCCAGCCGCCGGCATCGTCCGCCGCGGCGGCTTCGGGCGACGCCGGGGCGGGCAATCCGAGGGCCGGCCCGGGAGCCGGCCCGGGAGCCGGCAGGACGGGGTCGGCGACCGCCGCGGGCGGGGCCGGGACCGCCGGCGGAGCGGCGGCGTCCTGGGCCTGGACGGCGACCGGGGCCAGGGCCAGCGAACCGGCGAGGGTGACGGCGAGCATCCGGCGCATGGCGGTTCCCCTCACTCGGCGCTGTAGAGATAGTTGGCGACCCAGGCGCCGGCGACGGCGCTGGTGATGGCGTAGACCCGGCTCATGGCCACCGACATCTCGGCCGGCACCATCATGCCGGCGGCGTAGGCCGCCCCGCCCGGCACCGCCCCGACGCCCAGCGCCACCAGGTTGAAGCCGACCACGCCGGCGATGGCGCCGAGGCCGATGACCACCGGGTAGTAGTCGCCGGCCGCCACCGGGGCGGGGGCCTCGGGCCCGGCCGCCGGCGGGACCTCCGCGGGAAGCGCCGTGTCGGGCGTCACCGGGGCCGCCGCCGGAGGAGCCGTCTGGGGCACGGGCTCGGTCACGGTCTGGGCGTGCACGGCGGCCGGCCCGCAGGCGAGCAGGACGACGAGCAACGCGGTGAGCATTCGACGCATGGGGCACTCCCTCGGGACGTTCGGTCCGGACGCGGCGGAGGATAGCCGACCAGGGAGGCGTGCGCCAAGAGAGGTAGTGCGAAAAAATGTCGATGTCACCGACAACCCTACCTCCGATTGTCCCGCCCGATACTCTCAGGCACGCCGCGCCAGCGGCAGGACCGTCCCGGCCGGGACCGCGTCCGGGACCGCCGCCCCCGCCGCGGCCTCCGCCGCGACCAGCGCGCCGTCGCGCCACTCCAACCACCAAGCGCCCGGCCGGCCGCCGCGGCAGCGCAGCAGCTCCGCCCGCCAGCAGGGCGCCCCCACGCCCGGCTCGCCGGGACGGCACACGCTGGGCACGGCGGCGATGCGCCAGCGGGTCACCGCGGCGCTGGCCGCCCCCGGGCGCGCGTCCCGCGGCAGCAGCAGCCCCGTCACCCCGCCGGCCTCGGCGGCGAGCTGCAGGCGGCGGCTGGCGGTCAGGTCGACCGTTCCCACCTCGCCCAGCACGGCGGCCAGGGCGCGGCAGCGCAGCGCCTCCTCCATCGCCCACAGGGCCTCGGCGTCGCGGCGCGCCCGCACGGCGATCAGCCGCTCCGGTCCCAGGCCGTAGGCGGCGAGGCCGGGGGCGTGCAGGTCGCGCCCGCGCACGATCCACACCGCCGGCCCGCGCCCGACCGCCACCAGCCGGGCCAGCAGGACCGCCGCGAAGGCGGTGCCGGCCCCGGGGTCGGCGGCCGCCACCTCGTGCAGGCAGCCGAGCGGCAGGCCGCCGTCGGGCAGCGCCGCGTCGAGATCCGCCAGACCGAGCGGCAGCGCCCGCCCCTCCGCCACCCCGCCGATCCCTTCCAGCCGCCGGATGCGCGCCCGCAGCGCACCGAGCGCGGCGCCGCGGGCCGGGGCGGGGACGGGAGCGGACGGGCGGGCGGGCATGGCGAACCTCCAGGGACGCCGGCCTTCGGGAACGCCGGCAATGTTCCTGGAATGTTCTAGCACGATCCGGCCGCCGCGGGGAGTCCGCGGACGGCCGGCGTGTCAGTGCTGCGGCTTCAGGCTGCGCAGATAGGCGACCAGGGCGTCGAGATCCGCCTCCGGGATGTTGGCGTACCAGGCGAAGGCCATCGGCGGGTTGAGGCGCCGGCCGTCGGGGTGCACGCCCCTGGCGATGGCGTCCTTGATCTGCCGGTCGCTCCAGCCGCCGAGGCCGTGCTCGCGGTCCGGCGTCAGGTTGGCCGACACGGTGACCCCCCAGGGCCCGGGGAACGCCATGCCGCCGACGCCCAGACGCTCCATGTCGGGGGCGCCGTTCGGCAGGCGCGGCGTGTGGCAGTCCATGCAATGGCCGAGCGCGGTGGCGAGATACGCCCCGTAGGCGACCCTGTCGTCGCGCGCCGCCGCCGGGACCGCACCGACCGGCGGCCCCCAGGAGGCCGGCAGCGGCATCCGGTATTCCGACTTCGGCACCGCGTTCTTCACCGCCGGGATGCTGCGGAGATAGGCGACCAGCGCCGCCGCGTCCTCGTCGGCCATGTGCCGGTAGAAATGGATCGGCATGGGCGGGCCGATCAGGGAGCCGTCGGGGCGCACGCCGTCGCGGATCGCCGCGACGATCTGGGCGTCGGTCCAGCGGCCGAGCCCGGTCTCGGGATCGGGCGTCAGGTTGGGCGGGTAGACGGTGAAGGCCGCGTCCTTCATCGGCCCGGCCCCGGCCAGCTCCATGCCCGCCACCGGACCGTCCGGCCCCTGCGGCGTGTGGCAGTTGCCGCAGGCGACGATGCCGTTCATCAGCACCCGCCCGCGCTCCACCAGGGCGCCCTTCGCGTCGGCCGCGCCGGCCGCCGCCGCGTGGGCCCACATGGTGATCGCGGCCAGGACCACGCCGGCCGCCAGCACGGTCGCGCCGTGCCGATTCATGGTGCTCATCTCTCTCCCTCCCCGTTCGTCGGGTGTTGCGGGAGCGGACGCTATCCAGGCAATCGTTCGCCGACCAACGGCAAACATGGCCGGCGGGCCGGGGCTCGGGTACGGGACCGGCCCTGCGTGGCGCGCGGGACACGCGCGCTTTGCCGGGCGCGGGCGATCCGCTACAGTCCGCCCCTCAACCGGCTTCGCGAACGTAAGGAACCCTTCCCCGTGTCTGCGCTCCAGGAAACCGCCGCCCCCCTCGCCGATCAGATGCTGGCCATCGGCCGCAACGCGCGCGCCGCCGCCGCGGTGCTGGCCAACACGCCGGCGCCGGCGAAGGTGGCGGCCCTGCGCGCCGCCGCGGCCGCCCTGCGCGCGCGCTCGTCCGAGATCCAGGCCGCCAACGACCGCGACATCGCCGCCGCCCGCGGCCGCGGCCTGGCGGCCCCCCTGGTCGAACGCCTGACCCTGACCCCCGCCCGCATCGAGGCGATGGCGAAGGGACTGGAGGACATCGCCGACCTGCCCGACCCGATCGGCACCGTGATGGCCGAGTGGACGCGGCCCAACGGCCTGCGCATCCAGCGGGTGCGGGTGCCGCTGGGGGTCGTCGGCATCATCTACGAGAGCCGGCCCAACGTCACCGCCGACGCCGGCGCCCTGTGCCTGAAGTCGGGCAACGCCGCGGTGCTGCGCGGCGGCTCGGAGAGCTTCCATTCGTCCCACGCCATCGCCGCCTGCCTGGCCGACGGGCTGCGCGCCGCCGGCCTGCCCGAGACCTGCATCCAGCTCGTCCCCACCACCGACCGCGCCGCGGTGGGGCACATGCTGACCATGCGCGAGCACATCGACGTCATCGTGCCGCGCGGCGGCAAGTCGCTGATCCAGCGGATCGCCGAGGAGAGCCGCATCCCCGTCATCAAGCACCTCGACGGCAACTGCCACGTCTACGTCGCCCCCGGCGCCGACCTGGAGAAGGCGCGCCGGGTGGTGCTGAACGCCAAGATGCGCCGCACCTCCATCTGCGGCGCCGCGGAGACCCTGCTGGTCGACCGCGCCGTCGCCGCCACCCATCTGCCGGCGCTGGTGAAGGACCTGCTGGACGCCGGCTGCGCCGTGCGCGGCGACGCCGCCGCCCAGGCCGCCGACCCGCGCGTCGTCCCCGTGACGCCCGAGGACTGGGACACCGAGTATCTCGACGCCATCATCGCCTGCGGCGTGGTCGACGGGGTGGACGCCGCCATCGACCACGTCAACCGCCACGGCTCCCACCACACCGACGCCATCGTCACCGAGGACGGGGCGGAGGCGGAGCGCTTCCTGCAGCGGGTCGACAGCGGCATCGTGCTGTGGAACGCCTCCACCCAGTTCGCCGACGGCGGCGAGTTCGGCATGGGGGCGGAGATCGGCATCTCCACCGACAAGTTCCACGCCCGCGGCCCGGTCGGGGCGGAGCAGCTCACCAGCTACAAGTACGTCGTCCGCGGTGATGGGCAGACCCGACCGTAGGTCCGCGCCGCACCCGCGGTCCGGCCCGTTCCACGCCGGGCTGCGGGTCGGCCTGCTCGGCGGCTCCTTCAACCCGGCCCACGCCGGGCACCGCCACATCAGCGTCTACGCGCTGCGCCGGCTGCGGCTCGACCAGGTGTGGTGGCTGGTCAGCCCGCAGAACCCGCTCAAGTCCGCCGCCGACATGGGCACCCTGGCCGAGCGCCTCGCCTCGGCCCGCGCCGCGGCGCGCCACCCCCGCATCGTGCCGACCGCCCTGGAGTGCGATCTCGGCACGCGCTACACCGCCGACACCCTGGCCGAGCTGACGCGGCGCTTCCCCCGCACCCGCTTCGTCTGGCTGATGGGCGCCGACAACCTGCGGCAGATTCCCCGCTGGCAGCACTGGACGAAAATCTTCCGGATGGTGCCCATTGCGGTCTTCAGCCGGCCGACTTATTCTCTTAGTGCGTTGGGGGGTGTGGCCGCCCGACGCTATGCCCGTCGTCGGGTGTCCGAACAGCGTGTTCGGGAACTTGCCGTCATGGCGCCTCCTGCCTGGGCGTTCCTGCGCAACCCGCTGCACCCGGCCTCGGCGACGGCGATCCGGCGGGCGCGGGCCCGCGGATCGGAACCCGATTGACAGAGGTGGGAACCATCAACACGCACCTGCACATGGCCGCCACGACCGTGCGGCCCACGCCTGTTCCCCAGGCACTCCCGGAGCCCGGGGACCTCAAGGCGCTCATCGAGCAGTCCTTGGACGCCGATCAGGCCGACCACGTGGTGGTCATCGATCTCGCCGGCAAGACCAGCATCGCCGACTACATGATCGTCGCCTCCGGCCGCAACGCCCGCCACATCGCCGCCATGGCCGACCGCCTGCGCGACAAGATCAGGGACCTCGGCGTCCGCCACGTCGAGGTGGAGGGGGTGCCGCAGTGCGACTGGGTGCTCATCGACGCCGGCGACGTCATCGTCCACCTGTTCCGCCCCGAGGTCCGCAGCTTCTACAACATCGAGAAGATGTGGGGCCTGGAGGCGCCGGCGGCGCCGGCCATGGACGTCCAGCGCCTGTGGGCCTGACGGCCTGACGCGTCGCGACCCGAGGGAGTGGTGCCATGCGCCTGTGGCTCGCCGCGGTCGGGCGGGCCAAGGGCGGTCCGGCGCGCGACCTCTATGACGAGTACGCCGGCCGGCTGATGTGGCCGCTGACGCTGCGGGAGGTCGAGGTGAAGAAGCGCCTCCCTCCCGACGAGCTGAAGCGCCAGGAGGCCGAGTTGCTGCTCGCCGCGATCCCCGCCGGCGCCGTCGCGGTGGCGCTGGACGAGCGCGGCGCCGCCCTGGACAGCGCCGCCTTCGCCCGGCGCCTGGAGGGCTGGCGCGACGGCGCGGCCGGCGACGTCGCCTTCCTAATCGGCGGCGCCGACGGCCACGGCGAGGCGGTGCGCCGGCGCGCCGACCTGCTGCTCTCCTTCGGCCCGATGACCTGGCCGCACATGCTGGTGCGCGGCATGCTGGCCGAGCAGCTCTACCGCGCCCAGCAGATCCTGGCGGGGCACCCCTATCACCGGGCATGAGTGGCGCGGACGGGCGACGGCGTCAGGGAGCGGGACGGCCGATGATGGCGCAGGCGACGTCCTGCACCAGCTCGACCAAGTCCCGCGGGCTCTTCTCCAGGAAGTGCGTTCCGCGGGCCATATAGTCGATCGTGCGGATTTCCGACGCGACCACGCATCCCTTCGCTTTCAATCCTGGCGGGATCTGGACTTCGAACGGAGATCCTTTGATCTTTGTGGTGATCGGGCTGACGACGGCATATCCGGTGGCGATGCTGAAACGCGCCTCGGACAGCACAAGGCAGCGGTACTCTCCCGCCATCTCGCTTCCGGCCTGTGGCGACAAATTCAGAAGGACGATGTCGCCACGATCCGGCGCGTAGGCCATCAGAGGGTCTCTCTGCCGATGGGAGGAGCGTCGAGGATCAGGTCGTGGCGGTGTTTCTCCGGGTTGAAGCGGGTCAGCAGGTCGTCCAGGGTAACGCGCGGGCGCTGCCGCCGGATGACGATCTCCCCGTCGCGCGCCACCACCTCGACGGCATCGTCCGTGCCCATACGCGCCTGCTCAAGCACGGCGGCGGGAAGCCTCACCGCTGCGCTGTTGCCCCACCGAGCGATCTTCCCGGTCCTCACAGTGTCGTCCGGCATGCCGGCCCTCCGTATCTACTCATGGATATACATACGCTGGACTCCACCGCTCGGCAAGAGCGATCGGACTCGAACCAATCGGTCTTCGGCCATCCCGGCGCGGTTCAGCGCAACCGGCGGGCGCGAATTGACGCTGTGCCGGGCGGCGACTAAGTTTGCATCGCAAGACCGGCCCCCCGCCCCGGCGGGACAGGGGTCGTGCGCGCCAAAAATACAATCGATACGCGTTCAACCATCCCCCGTGATCCCCGTGCTCCCTCGGAGAAAGGACCCGCGATGACCGAAGCCCAGCGTCCCCGTCCCGTCGTTCTGTGCATCATGGACGGCTGGGGCCACCGCCAGGAGCGGGAGGACAACGCCGTCGCGCTGGCCGACACGCCCAATTTCGACCGCCTCTGGGAGAGCGAGCCGCGCGCCTTCCTGGACGCCAGCGAGGAGGAGGTCGGGCTGCCCAAGGGTCAGATGGGCAACTCCGAGGTCGGGCACATGAACCTGGGCGCCGGCCGGGTCGTCCGCCAGGACCTGGTGATGATCGACCACGCCATCGCCGACGGCGAGTTCGAGCGCAACGCGGTCATCGCCGGGCTGGCCGCGACGCTCCGCCGCACCGGCGGGCGCTGCCACCTCATGGGGCTGCTGTCGCCGGGCGGCGTCCATTCCCACCAGGACCACATCGCCGCGCTGGCCGCCGTGCTGGCGCACGAGGGCGTCGCCGTCGACGTCCACGCCTTCACCGACGGGCGCGACGTGCCGCCCCAGTCGGCCCGCGACCAGGTGGCCGAGTTCATGGCCGACGTCCACGGCCTGCCCGGGGTCACCGTCGCCACGGTGAGCGGGCGCTACTACGCCATGGACCGCGACAAGCGCTGGGACCGCGTCGGCAAGGCCTACGCCGCCCTGGCCCATGCCCAAGGCGAGCGCGCCGCCGATCCGATCGCGGCGATCGACCAGAGCTACGCCGCCGGCACCCACGACGAGTTCATCCTGCCCACCGTCATCGACGGCTACGCCGGCATGAAGGACGGCGACGCCATCCTGATGGCCAACTTCCGCGCCGACCGCGCGCGCGAGATCCTCGCCGCCTTCGTCGACGACGATTTCACCGGCTTCGACCGCGGCACGCCGCCCAAGCTGGCCGCCACGGTCGGCATGGTGGAGTACTCCGCCGACCTCGCCGCCCGCATGTCGACCATCTTTCCGCCGAAATCCCTGACCAGGGTGCTGGGCGAGGTGGTTTCCCAGGCCGGGCTGAAGCAGTTGCGCATCGCCGAGACCGAGAAGTATCCGCACGTCACCTTCTTCTTCAACGGTGGCGAGGAGCGGCAGTATCCGGGCGAGGACCGCATCCTCGTGCCCTCGCCCAAGGTCGCGACCTACGACCTGCAGCCGGAGATGTCGGCCGAGGAGGTCACCGACAAGGTGGTGGCTGCGGTCGACGGCGGCACCTACGACCTGGTGGTCATCAACTACGCCAACCCCGACATGGTCGGCCACACCGGCAAGCTCGACGCCGCCATCACGGCGGTGGAGACCGTCGACCGCAGCGTCGGCCGGCTCGAAGCGGCGGTGCGCCGCCAGGGCGGCACCATCCTGCTGACCGCCGACCACGGCAACTGCGAGCTGATGCGCGACCCCGAGACCAACGGGCCGCACACCGCCCACACCCTCGACAAGGTGCCGCTGCTGCTCATCAACGGCCCGGCCGGCGCGCGCATCCGCAGCGGCCGCCTGGCCGACGTCGCCCCCACCCTGCTCGACCTGATGGGGCTGCCGCAGCCGGACGAGATGACCGGCGCCAGCCTGCTGGACCGCACCGCCGTCCGCGCCGCGGCCGAATAGGAGCAGCCGCAACCGCATGGCGACGGAGGGCCGCAGGCACCCACGACCCGACCGGGACCGGAGGATCCGGCCCGTCCGCCGCCGCCGCGCGGTGGCGCTGGTCCTGCCCGCCCTGCTGGCGCTGCACGGCGCGGCGGCCGCCGCGCCCGAGGAGCGGCCGGACCAGACGCTCCGGCGGGTGGAGCAGGAGATCGAGGCCGACGAGGCCCGCCGCCGCGTCCTCGACCGCCAGTCCGAGGCCCTGGAGGCGGAGCTGGAGACCCTGCGCGGCCAGCTCGTGGACCTGGCCGACCAGGCGCGCGCCCAGGAGGGCGAGCTGGTCGAGCTGGAGGACACGCTGCGCGCCCTGGAGGCCGAGGAAGGCGAGCGGACCGTCCGCCTCGACGAGGAGCGTGAGCAGATCGCCCGCCTCCTCGCCGCCCTGCAGCGGCTGTCGCGGGTGCCGCCGGAAGTCGCCATCGCCCGCCCCGGCGGCCCGGTCGACACCCTGCGCTCGGCCCTCCTGCTGCGCGACACCGTGCCCGTGCTGCGCTCGCGCGCCGACGAGCTGGCGAGCGCGCTGCAGCGCCTCGCCGAGGTGCGCGAGCGCCTGGTGGAGCAGCGCCGCCGCACCGAGGCCGCGCGGGCGGCCCTCGACGCCCGCCAGACGGAGATCGCCCGGCTCGTCGCCCGCCGCGAGGCGCTGTCGCGCCAGACCGAGCAGGAGCGCCAGGGCGTCGCCCGCCACATGGCGGGCCTGGCGGCCCAGGCCGGCGACCTGCGCCAGCTCATGGAGCGCATCGAGGCCGAGCGCCGCACCACCCTCGAAGCGGCCGCCCGCCGCGAGGCGGAGCGGCTGGACGCCGAGCGCCGCGAGGCGCGGCGGCAGGAGGCGGAACGCCGCGACGCCGAGAAGCGCGAGGCGGCACGCCGGCTGGCCGAGGCCGCCGAGGCCTCCAGGGCCGCGGCGGCCGAACGCGCGGCGGCCGAAGCGCGGCAGGCCGAGGAGAAGAAGGCCGAGGAGAAGAAGGCGGCCGCCGCCGCAGCCGCGGCGCGCGATGCGGCCAGGGACGCTCCGAAAGAGGTTGCATCCCTGCCGCGCGCTTCCGATCTACCTCCATCATCGATCCCGTCGCTCGGCGGCGGACTGCGCCAGCCGGCGGGCGGGCGGGTGGTCACCCGCTACGGCCAAGCCGACCGCTACGGCGCGCCCAGCCGGGGCCTGACCATCCAAGCCCGGGCCGGCGCGCCGGTGGTAGCCCCTTCGGCCGGGACGGTGGTGTTCGCCGGGACGTTCCGCAGCTATGGGCAAATCTTGATCGTCGAACACGGCAATGGATATCATAGTCTCATTGCCGGACTCGGCCGGATCGACACGGCCGTCGGGAAGAAAGTGGCGGCCGGGGAGCCGATTGGTCTGACGCCGGGCGCGGCAGACGGCTCCCCGGAACTGTATTACGAACTGCGAAGACACGGCCAGCCCATCAATCCGCAGCGCGGCGTCGGCGCTCCGGAGGGGAAAGGACAAGGGTAGATGAGGATGATGAAGCGAGCCGCCGCCGCAGCGGCGCTGGTGTTCCTGGGGGCGGGCGTCGCCACGGTCACCGCCGACACGAACACGTCGGAGACCTACCGGCAGCTCAACCTTTTCGGCGACGTCTTCGAGCGCGTGCGCGCCGAATACGTCGAGCAGGTGACCGACGAGCAGCTCGTCGAAGCCGCCATCGGCGGCATGCTCACCTCGCTCGACCCGCATTCCAGCTACCTCAACCGGAAGAACTTCCAGGACATGCAGGTGCAGACCCGCGGCGAGTTCGGCGGGCTGGGCATCGAGGTGACCATGGAGAACGGCCTGATCAAGGTCGTCTCGCCCATCGACGACACCCCGGCCTTCCGCGCCGGCCTGCAGCCGGGCGACCTGCTGACCCACCTCGACGGCGAGCCGATCATGGGCCTGTCGCTCAACGACGCGGTCGACAAGATGCGCGGCCCCGTGGGCACCGACATCAAGGTCACCGTGCGCCGCGGCGAATCCGGCGAGCCCTTCGAGGTGACCCTGACCCGCGCCGTCATCAAGGTGCAGTCCGTGCGCTTCCGTCCCGAGGGCGACATCGGCTACATCCGCATCACCTCCTTCAACGAGCAGACCCAGGCCGGGCTGGAGAAGGCCATCGGCTCGCTCCAGCAGGAGCTGGGCGACAAGCTGAAGGGCTTCGTGCTCGACCTGCGCAACAACCCGGGCGGCCTGCTCGACCAGGCGGTCTCGGTCTCCGACACCTTCCTCGACAAGGGCGAGATCGTCTCCACCCGCGGCCGCCAGGCCGAGGACGGCACCCGCTACAACGCCAAGGCGGGCGACATGATCAAGGGGATACCCCTGGTCGTGCTGGTCAACGGCGGCTCGGCCTCGGCCTCGGAGATCGTCGCCGGCGCCCTTCAGGACCACCGCCGGGCCATCGTCCTGGGAACCCAGAGCTTCGGCAAGGGCTCCGTGCAGACCATCATCCCGCTGCCCGGCCACGGCGCCATGCGCCTGACCACGGCGCGCTACTACACGCCGTCCGGGCGGTCCATCCAGCAGCTCGGCATCACGCCGGACATCGAGGTGCACCAGGCGCGGCTCGAGGAGGAGGATCTGGCGGCGCGGCGCCGCGAGGCCGACCTGCGCCGCTCGCTGGAGAACGACACGCTGAAGAAGCAGGAACCCGCCGCCGAGGAGCCGAAGCCCGCGCCGGGTCCGGGCGCCGCAGCGCCGGCGACCCCCGAGACGGCACCGGCGGCGCCCGCCGGCGAGGCGGCCAACGACAACGACGCCGAGCCGCCGTTCGACTACCAGCTCGCCCGCGCCCTCGACCTCCTGCGCGGCGTCGCCCTGTTCCAGGCCCGCGCCGCCACCAACTGAGCCGGAGCCGAGCCGGAGAGCGCCGTTGAACGCCACCGCCCTGCTGGGCCGTCTCAAGGCCTCGCCGCGGTCCCTGTGGCCGCGGCGCGGCAGCGGGGGAGCACGCCCCCGCGCCGCGGCGGGCCGGCGCCCCGCCGCGGTGGCGCTGGCCTACGCCGCCCTGCTGCTGGCCCTGGCGGGCGGCGCCGGCTGGCTCGCCGTGCGCGGCGACGGCGCGGCGGAGGCGTGGCGGTCGGCCATCCCCCACATCACCGTCGCCGTCGACGGCGGTGCCGCCCCGGCCGCCGCCCCGACGCCCGCGGCGGCGGCCCACGCCGCGCCGGACCACGCCGCCCCTCCGCCGGCTCCCGCCCCCCACGCCGCCGGCGCCGACACGTCCGGACACGACGCGTCCGGACACCGGGAGGCGGCCGCCGCCCCCGTGGCGCCGGCGCCGGCGCCGGCCGCGGCGGCCATTGCGGCCACCGCGCCGGACGCCCGGGTGACGATGGCGCCGGCTCCGGCGTCCGGCCTCGTCGAGGAGACGCGGGCCGGACCGCTCCCGCGCATCGCCGGCAACGGGCGCAGGCCCTGGCAGGTCTACGCCCGCCCCTTTCCCGCCGACGATCCGCGGCCGCGCATCGCCCTCATCCTGTCCGACATGGGGCTGTCCGGGGTGACCACCGGAAACGCCCTGCAGAACCTGCCGGGCGCCGTGACCCTGGCCTTCGTCCCCTTCGGGGAACGCCTGGACACCTGGATCGAGAAGGCCCGCGGCGACGGGCACGAGGTCATGCTGTCGCTGCCCATGGAACCGGAGGGCTTCCCGCGCAACGACCCCGGTCCCAACGCCCTGCTGACCGGCCTCTCGGCCGACCGCAACCAGGAGCGCCTGCTGTGGTCGCTGGCCAAGGCGGTCGGCTACGTCGGCGTGACCAGCAGCAGCGGCGGCAAGTTCACCGCCAGCGCCGACGCCATGCGGCCGCTGGTCGACACCCTCAAGGCGCGCGGCCTGCTCTACGTCGACCCCGGCACCGCGCCGCGCAGCAAGGGCCCCGAGCTCGCCGCCGAGGCGGGCGTGCCGCGGGCCCGCATCGACCGGGTGATCGACCGCGACCTGTCGCGCGGCGCCATCGACGACCAGCTCAAGGAGCTGGAGCGCATCGCCAAGGCCCAGGGCGCCGCCATCGGCATC
This sequence comes from Azospirillum sp. ST 5-10, assembly GCF_051225715.1. Taxonomy (NCBI): domain Bacteria; kingdom Pseudomonadati; phylum Pseudomonadota; class Alphaproteobacteria; order Rhodospirillales; family Azospirillaceae; genus Azospirillum; species Azospirillum sp. ST 5-10. The sequence continues at coordinate 134,796 of NZ_JBPJSP010000013.1, read as the reverse complement.
GGCTTCCCCTACCCCAGCACCATCGAGCGGATCAAGCTCTGGGCGACCGGGCTGCAGGACCGCGGGATCGTCCTGGCGCCGGTCTCGGCGGTCGTCAACATGCAGAAGGGCCTCGGCGGATGAAGGACGGCAGGAGAACCAAGGACGGCCGGACGATCGACCGGGAGTCGCTGCCCTACCGGCCCTGCGTCGGCATCATGCTGCTGAACGCCCGGGGCCAGGTCTTCGTCGCCCGGCGCCTCGACACCCGGGACGCCTGGCAGATGCCCCAGGGCGGCATCGACGACGGCGAGACCGTGCCGCAGGCCGCCTTGCGCGAGCTGAAGGAGGAGATCGGCAGCGACCGTGCCGAGATCGTCGCGCAGACCAGGGGAACCCTCTGCTACGACCTGCCGGACCACCTCCTGGGCAAGGTCTGGAAGGGGCGGTGGCGCGGCCAGGAGCAGGTCTGGGTGGTCGCCCGCTTCACCGGCAGCGACGCCGACATCGACCTCGCCACCGAGCATCCCGAGTTCGACGCCTGGCAATGGGTGGACCCCGAGCGCCTCGTCGCCCTCATCGTGCCCTTCAAGCGCGAGGTCTACCGCGCCGTCCTGGAGGAATTCGCCCCGGTCCTGGAGCGGCTGCGGGCCGGCTGACGGGGGGGCCGGCGCCGCCCGGCGCGGAGGCGCCGGCCCCGCCTCACGCCCCCGCGCGGGCCAGGCGCTTGGCGCGGCTGTCGAGGAACCACCACGCGGCCTTGGTGGCGACGTTGAACATCATGGAATGCGGTTTCAGGCCGCAGGCCTTGAAGATCATGGCGATGCCGCGGTCGAGGTGCTTGGGCCGGTAGCAGCCGTAGGCGCGCCGCTTGTAGGCGGCGTTGTAGGCCTTGCGCTCGTACGGCGCCTCCTCCGGCGCGTTGGCGGCATAGTAGGCGTAGGCCAGCTCGTCGTCTTCCGTCTCGCCGATCCGCGACATCGCCACCCAGAGGCGGCGCGCCTTCGAAAGCTGCTCCTTGTCGAGGTAGCGCTTGGCGTGCACGTAGAAGATCTTGTAGTGGCGCAGCTCGTCGGCGGCGATGTGCCGGCAGACCTCCTTGAGGACCGGCTCGTCGGTAAGATCGCCGATGGCGGCGTAGTAGGAGCTGGTGCCGGTCTCCACCATGCAGCGGGCGATCAGCTCGCCGCTGCGCGACCCGCGCACCGACTTGGTGAGGTCGATCGGCACCTGGTAGCCGGCGCGGAAACGCTGCACCGCCCGCTCGAAATCGAACTCCGGATCGACCAGCTCGGCCCATTTGCCCAGGGCCCGGCCGTGCTGGACCTCCTCCACCGCCCACTCCCGGGCCACCTGCTGGAACTCCGGGTCGTCGTGGAACACGTTGCAGAGGTAGGCGGTGTAGTCGTCCGCGTTGAACTCCACCAGGGCGGCCGCCTTGATCAGCGGCACGAGGTCGGGATCGATCTTGCTGCGGTCGAGGCGATCCCAGGGAAGGTCCTGGTAGTTCCAATGCAACTGCGCCATGTCCCTGCCGCACTCCTTGTCGGAATCGACGGCGCGCCCCACGATGGGGGCGCGCACTGCGACACTCAATGTATGGCCGGGATTCGGTGATGCAACGTCGAAGCTCGTTCCCCAGCCATGCGGTGGCCGTCTCCCGGACCGCCGTGGCTGCGTTGCAACAACGTTCAGTGCGCCGCCGCGCCGGCTCCCACCGCGTCGACCTTGGCCCGGGCGATCGCCAGCCGGGCCTCGACCTCCGCACGCTCGGCGTCGGATTTGGCGTCGTCGAGGTCCTCGGAGAGGTCGGCGATCTCCTTCTCCGCCTTGGCGCGGTCGATCTCGGCCACCGGCATGGCCTGCTCGGCCAGCACGGTGCAGCGGGTCTCGGTCACCTCGGCGAAGCCGCCGGCGACGAACACGCGGTCGATCACCCGGTCGCCCTCGTAGATGTCGATGACGCCCGGCCGCACCATCGAGATCATCGGCGCATGGCCGGCCAGCACGCCGAAGTCGCCCTCGCTGCCGGGCACCACCACCATGTCCACGGGCTGCGCGTTCAGCAGCTTCTCCGGGGAAACCAGTTCGAATTCGACTTTATCGGCCATCGCTGTCCTGCCCCTTCAGCCGATCCCCCGCCCGGGCGGGGCGGGGGACGGCGTGTACGCTTGCCCACGGGCGTCTGACGAGCGGCGCGCCCCGGACCGGGGCGCGCCGGCGGATCAGGCGGCCTCGTTCGCCATCTTCTTGGCCTTGGCGACGGCCTCGTCGATGGTGCCGACCATGTAGAAGGCGGCTTCCGGCAGGTGGTCGTAGTCGCCGGCGACGATGCCCTTGAAGCCCTTGATGGTCTCCTCCAGCGGCACCAGCACGCCCGGGGTGCCGGTGAACACCTCGGCGACGTGGAACGGCTGCGACAGGAAGCGCTGGATCTTGCGGGCGCGGGAGACGACCAGCTTGTCGTCCTCCGACAGCTCGTCCATGCCCAGGATCGCGATGATGTCCTGCAGCGACTTGTAGGTCTGCAGGACGCGCTGCACGTCGCGGGCCACCTGGTAGTGCTCCTCGCCGACGACGCGCGGGTCGAGGATGCGCGAGGTGGAGTCGAGCGGGTCCACGGCGGGGTAGATGCCGAGCTCGGCGATCTGGCGCGACAGCACCGTCGTCGCGTCGAGGTGGGCGAAGGAGGTGGCCGGGGCCGGGTCGGTCAGGTCGTCGGCGGGCACGTAGATGGCCTGCACCGAGGTGATCGAGCCCTTCTTCGTGGTGGTGATGCGCTCCTGCAGGGCACCCATGTCGGTGGCCAAGGTCGGCTGGTAGCCCACCGCCGAGGGGATGCGGCCGAGCAGCGCCGACACCTCGGAGCCCGCCTGGGTGAAGCGGAAGATGTTGTCCACGAAGAACAGCACGTCCTGGCCTTCCTCGTCGCGGAAGTACTCCGCGACCGACAGGCCCGACAGGGCGACGCGGGCGCGCGCACCCGGCGGCTCGTTCATCTGGCCGTACACCAGGGCCACCTTGGAGCCCGGGCCGTCGAGCTTGATGACGCCCGACTCGATCATCTCGTGGTAGAGGTCGTTGCCCTCGCGGGTGCGCTCACCGACGCCGGCGAACACGGAGTAACCGCCGTGCGCCTTGGCGACGTTGTTGATGAGCTCCATGATCAGCACGGTCTTGCCGACGCCCGCACCGCCGAACAGGCCGATCTTGCCGCCCTTGGCGTAGGGCGCCAGCAGGTCGACGACCTTGATGCCGGTGACCAGCACCTGGGCTTCCGTCGACTGGTCGACGAACTCGGGGGCCGGCTTGTGGATCGGCGCGACCGCCTTGTTGCCGATGGGGCCGCGCTCGTCGATCGGCTCGCCGATGACGTTGATGATGCGGCCCAGCGTCTCCGGACCGACCGGGATCGAGATGGGGGCGCCGGTGTCGGTCACCTCCTGGCCGCGGACGAGGCCGTCGGTGGAGTCCATGGCGATGGTGCGCACCGTGTTCTCGCCCAGATGCTGGGCGACTTCGAGCACCAGGACCTTGCCCTCGTTCTGGGTGTGGAGCGCGTTGAGGATCGCCGGCAGGTCGCCCTCGAACTGCACGTCGACGACGGCGCCCAGAACCTGGGTGATGCGGCCGACGGCGTTGGTGGAAGCCGGGGCTTCGGTCTTCTTAGCCATGGGGTAAAGCTCCCTCGGAACTCGAAAATGTCAAACGAACCGGTCGGTCGGCCGTACGTACGTCAGAGCGCCTCGGCGCCGGAGATGATCTCGATCAGCTCCTTGGTGATGTACGCCTGGCGGGTGCGGTTGTAGGTCAGCGTCAGGCGGTTGATCATGTCGCCGGCGTTGCGGGTCGCGTTGTCCATCGCCGTCATCCGCGCGCCCTGCTCGCTGGCGGCGCTCTCCAGCAGGGCACGGTAGACCTGGATCGACAGGTTGCGCGGCAGCAGCTCGGCGAGGATCTGCTCCTCGTCCGGCTCGAACTCGTAGATGGCCTTGGCCTCGCCCGCGGCATCGGCGGCCGCGGCGCCCGGCTGGGCCTCGACGGCGAAGGGCACGAGCTGCTGCAGGGTGACGACCTGCGAGATCGCCGACTTGAACTTGTTGTAGACGACGGTGCAGACGTCGAACTCGCCGGCCTCGTACATCTCGTTGATCTTCTTGGCGATGCCGTCGGCGTCGGCGAACGACAGGCGGCGCCGGCCGACGTCCTCGTAGGTCTCGACGATCAGCGAGGCGTAGTCGCGGCGCAGCTGGTCGCGGCCCTTGCGGCCGACCGTCATCACCTTGACCGTCTTGCCCTCGGCCTGCAGGCGCTGGATGGTGCGCCGCGCCTCGCGGACGATGGAGCCGTTGAAGGCGCCGCACAGGCCGCGGTCGGAGGTGATGACGAGAAGGAGCTGCACCTGGTCGGAGCCGGTGCCCGTCATCATCTTCGGGCCGTTGCCGCCGCCCTGCACGTTGCCGGCGAGCGAGGCCAGCATGCGGCCCATGCGCTCGGCGAAGGGCCGGGCCGCCTCGGCCTGCTCCTGGGCGCGGCGCAGCTTGGAGGCGGCCACCATCTTCATGGCCGACGTGATCTTCTGCGTCGACTTGACGCTGGCGATCCGGTTCTTGAGGTCCTTGAGGCTAGGCATGCCGGCCCTTCATTTCCGCAGGAGGTCCATCACCCGACGGCCGGGGCGCGCGGCCCCGGGCGTCGGCGACTGCCGATCAGACGAACACCTTGGCGAAGCCGTCGAGGAAGGCCTTCAGGCGCTCCTCGGTCGCCGGGGTGATCTGCTTCTCGGTGCGGATGGTCGACAGGATGTCGGCGCCCTTGGCGCGGACCTCGTCGAGCAGCTTCTTCTCGAAGCGGGTGACGTCCTCGACGCGGACCTTGTCGAGGTAGCCCTTCACGCCGGCGAAGATGGCGACCACCTGCTCCTCGACCGGCAGCGGCTGGTACTGGCCCTGCTTCAGCAGCTCGGTCAGGCGGGCGCCGCGGGCCAGCAGGCGCTGGGTCGAGGCGTCGAGGTCCGAGGCGAACTGCGCGAAGGCGGCCATCTCGCGGTACTGGGCGAGCTCCAGCTTGATCGAGCCGGCGACCTGCTTCATCGCCTTGATCTGGGCGGCGGAGCCGACGCGGCTGACCGACAGGCCGACGTTGATGGCGGGGCGGATGCCCTTGTAGAACAGCGCCGTCTCGAGGAAGATCTGGCCGTCGGTGATCGAGATCACGTTGGTCGGGATGTAGGCCGAGACGTCGCCGGCCTGCGTCTCGATGACCGGCAGCGCGGTCAGCGAGCCGGCGCCGTTCTCGTCGTTCATCTTCGCCGCGCGCTCGAGCAGGCGCGAGTGCAGGTAGAACACGTCGCCGGGGTAGGCCTCGCGCCCCGGCGGGCGGCGCAGCAGCAGCGACATCTGGCGGTAGGCGACGGCTTGCTTGGACAGATCGTCGTAGACGATCAGGGCGTGCATGCCGTTGTCGCGGAAGTACTCGCCCATGGTGCAGCCGGTGTAGGGCGCCAGGAACTGCAGCGGGGCCGGCTCCGACGCCGTCGCGGCGACGACGATCGAGTACTCCATGGCGCCAGCGTCTTCCAGGGACTTGACGATCTGGGCGACGGTGGAGCGCTTCTGACCGACGGCGACGTAGATGCAGTAGAGCTTCTTGCTCTCGTCGTCGCCCTGGTTGATCGGCTTCTGGTTGATGAAGGTGTCGAGCACCACGGCGGTCTTGCCGGTCTGGCGGTCGCCGATGATCAGCTCGCGCTGGCCGCGACCCACGGGGACCAGGCTGTCGATGGCCTTCAGGCCGGTCTGCATCGGCTCGTGCACCGACTTGCGCGGGATGATGCCGGGGGCCTTCACCTCGACGCGCTTGCGCTCGACGTCGACCAGCGGCCCCTTGCCGTCGATCGGGTTGCCGAGGCCGTCGACCACGCGGCCCAGCAGGCCGCGGCCGACGGGGACGTCGACGATGGCGCCGGTGCGCTTGACGGTGTCGCCTTCCTTGATGCCGCGGTCGTCGCCGAAGATCACGACGCCGACGTTGTCGGTCTCGAGGTTCAGCGCCATGCCCTTCAGGCCACCGGGGAACTCGACCATCTCGCCGGCGCGCACGTTGTCGAGACCGTGGACGCGGGCCACGCCGTCACCGACCGAGAGAACCTGGCCGACCTCGGCAACGTCCGCCTCGGTCCCGAAATTCGCGATCTGCTGCTTGAGGATCGCAGAGATCTCTGCGGCGCGGATATCCATCAGACTGTTCCCCCTGAGGCCTTCATGGCGAGTTGCAACTTGTCGAGCTTCGTGCGCACCGAGGTGTCGACCATGCGCGACCCGAAGCGGACGATCATGCCGCCGATCAGCGCCGGATCGACCGTGACGTCCACCGCCACCTTGGCGCCGACGGTCTTGCGCAGCGCGTCGGTCACCGCCTGCACCTGGGCATCCGACAGGGGACGCGCGGCGGTCACCTGGGCGGTGGTCTCGCCGCGGCGGCGCGCCAGCTCGGCGAGGAAGGCGTCGATCATCGCGGACAGCGCGAACAGCCGGCGGCTCTTGGCCACCAGCCCGACGAAGCGCTTGGTCAGGTCCGACACGCCGGCGCGTTCCAGGACCGCCGCCATGGCACGGCCCTGGTCGGCGCGACTGATCACCGGGCTCTGGACGAGGCGGCGAAGGTCGGCGCTCTCGGCCAGGATCTGTTTCAGGTTGGTCAGATCGCTCGCAACCTGATCCAACGCCTTGCTTTCATCCGCCAGCTCGAACAGCGCCGTCGAGTAGCGGGCTGCGAGTTCGGATACGCCTGTGCCTTCGGATGCCACCTGGTCCCTCGACGTGAGTTCGGTAGACGGTGAATTTTCAGGACCTTAGGAAGCGGGTTACCCCGGCCGCGGCGGCCCCTGCCGCGAAAGCGAGCGGTCCAATATCACAGGATAAGCGGAGGCGCAACCGGCTCCGGACATTTTGCCTGCAGCCTTTCCCCAGCCTTTCCGAATTGCGCTGCCGGTGCAAGGCCTTCGGCTTTTCCTCCGGACGCCCGCGACGGTCGGTTCGGCAACCGGCGGGCGGTGCCCGCGGCCGCCGGCGGGCTGTAACTTCGGACGGCGAAGGGGGCGCGCTTAAGGGGGGATTAACCATTGCGGCGCAGGTTCGGGAGGCGTGCTTCTGCCGGCGCGCGCAACCCGGAATCCCGAGCGCCCATGACCGTCGTCGCCTTCACCTCCGCCCGCCTCACCCCGGCCGATCTCGCCGAGTTCGACCGGGTGGCCGACCCGAAGCTGCGCCAGGGGCACTGGGCCGGGGTGATCCGGGAATCGGGCCGCGACTTCGACCGGCTGCTGGTGCTGCTGCCGGGGGTCGAGCGGCCGGTGTTCCGGTTCGAGCGCGACCGCACGGGCGCCTACCACCTGCACTTCAACGACCGCTCCGGCTGGTACGGCATCGGCAGCGGCGCCACCGCCAGCGAGTGCCTGGCGATCTGGCGGCCGCGCCGGGTGCCGGACCGGGCGCTGCGGGTGGTGTGAGGAGCCGCGATTCGGCGCGGCCGCCCCGCAGGGCACGGCCCTACAGGAAACTATAAGGATCCACGTCGACCTGCACCCGCACGGCGTTGGGCACCTCGACCCGCTCCAGCCAGTCGGCGATGAGCGGCTGCACGGCGACGCCGCGCGGCGTCTTCAGCAGCAGCCGGCGGCGGTGGCGGCCGCGCAGCAGGGCGAGCGGCGCCGGCGCCGGCCCCAGCACGGCCACCGTGTCGCTGCGCGGCGCGGCGCGGCCGAGCGCCATGGCGGTGCGGTCGACGACGCTCTCGTCCTCGCCGGACACGATCAGCGCGGCCAGCCGGCCGAACGGCGGCATCGCCGCCTCCAGCCGCATCTCCGCCTCCAGCGCGTAGAAGCCGTCGCGGTCGCCGGCGGCCAGCGCCTGCATCACCGGATGCTCCGGCATGAAGGTCTGGAGGTAGACGGTGCCCGGCCGCTCGCCGCGCCCGGCGCGCCCCGCCACCTGGTGCAGCAGCTGGTAGGTGCGCTCGGCCGCCCGCAGGTCGCCGCCGGCCAGGCCGAGGTCGGCGTCGACCACGCCCACCAGGGTCAGCATCGGGAAATGGTGGCCCTTGGCCATCACCTGGGTGCCGATGACGATGTCCAGCTCGTGGGCGGCGATGCGGCCGATCATCTCCTGCACGGCGCGCGGCCCGAACAGCGTGTCGGAGGCCATGATGGCCGCCCGCGCCTCGGGGAAGAGGTGGGCCACCTCCTCGGCGATGCGCTCGACGCCGGGGCCGCAGGCGGCGAAGGAGCCGGCGTCGCCGCACTCCGGGCAGGTTTCCGGCAGCGGCTGCGACAGGCCGCAATGGTGGCACTGCAGCTTGCGCGCCAGCCGGTGCTCGACCAGCCAGGCCGTGCAGTTGGGGCAGCGCAGGCGGTGCCCGCAGGTGCGGCACAGGGTCAGCGGCGCGTAGCCCCGCCGGTTGAGGAAGAGCATGGCCTGCTCCCCCTCCGCCAGGGTGTCGGTCAGCGCCTGGCGCAGGGTCGGCGCCAGCCACTGGCGCGGCGGCGGGCGGTCGGCCCGCAGGTCGATCAGCTTCACCTCGGGCAGCACGGCGCCGCCGTGGCGGGCCGGCAGGACGATGCGGGCGTAGCGGCCGCTGTCGGCGTTGACCTTGGTCTCCAGGGCCGGCGTCGCCGAGACCAGCGCCACCGGGATCTGGCCGAGATGGGCCCGCGTCACCGCCATGTCGCGGGCGTGGTAGATGGCGCCGTCCTCCTGCTTGTAGGCGCTGTCGTGCTCCTCGTCGACGACGATCAGGCCGAGGTCGCGGTAGGGCAGGAACAGGGCGGAGCGCGCGCCCACCACCACCGGCACCTCGCCCAGCGCCACCGCCCGCCAGGTGTCGCGCCGCGCCGCGCCGGTGAGGTCGGAATGCCACTCCGCCGGCGGCGCCCCGAAGCGCCGGGCGAAGCGGTCGAGCCACTGCGCCGACAGGGCGATCTCCGGCAGCAGCACCAGCACCTGGCGTCCCGCCTGCAGGCAGGCGGCGATCGCCTCGTAATAGACCTCCGTCTTGCCCGACCCGGTGACCCCGTCCAGCAGCACGGCGGCGTAGCGGTGCGCCTCCACCGCCTGGCGCAGGACGGTGGCCGCCTCCGCCTGGGCCCCCGACAGGGCGGGGCCGGGGCGCTGCCAGTCGGGATGCCGCCGCGGTCCCGCCGGCGGCAGCAGCTCCGCCTCCAGCAGCCCGGCCTCGGCGAGGCCGCGCACCACGGTGACGCCGCAGCCGGCCTCCTGCGCCAGCTCCGCCGCCGGGCGCGGCGGCCCGTCCTCCAGCAGCGCCAGCACGCGGCGGCGCGGCTCGGTCATCTTGAAGGCGGCCGGCGGCTCGGCGGCGCCGCGGCGGTAGGCGACGAGCGGGCGCGGCGGCTCCAGGGCGGCCGGGACGCTCAGCGCCATCTTCAGCACCATGCCCGGCAGGGTCATGGTGTAGGCGGCGACCCACTCGACGAAGCGGCGCTCCACCTCGGGCATCGGCGGCAGGTCGAAGCGGCGGATCACCGTCTTCAGGCGGCCGGAGTCGACCGTCCCGCCGCCCTCCCCCCACACCACGCCGATCATCCGGCGGGGCCCCAGCGGCACCTCGACGTAGTCGCCGGCGGCCAGCTCGAGGCCCGGCGGCACCCGGTAATCGTAGGCCTCGCGCAGCGGCAGGGGCAGCAGCACCGCCACCCGCCGCACCGGGCCGGACGCGCCGCCGCCGGCGCCGGCCGGGGCGGAACTGGCAAGCCGCGCCGTCATACGCTAGACTGCGACCGGATGGCGGCCGGACCGCCGTCCCACAGGGCCGGGCCAGCCGGCCGACTGCGACGCACCGCACAGCATGGACATGGACTCGTCATCATGAAGTTCTTCGTCGACACCGCCGACATCGCGGAGATCCGCGACCTCGCCGACACCGGCCTGCTCGACGGTGTTACCACCAACCCCTCCCTGGTCGCCAAGTCCGGCCGCAAGTTCCTCGACCTCGTCGCCGAAATCTGCGAGGTCGTCAACGGCCCGGTCAGCGCCGAGGTGGCGGCCACCGATTTCGAGACCATGCTGGCGGAAGGCCGCCACATCTCCAAGATCTCGCAGCGCATCGCCGTCAAGGTGCCCCTGACCCCGGCCGGCCTCAAGGTCTGCAAGATCCTGACGAGCGAAGGCCACATGGTCAACGTCACCCTGTGCTTCTCGCCGGCGCAGGCGATCCTGGCGGCCAAGGCCGGCGCCACCTTCGTGTCGCCCTTCGTCGGCCGACTCGACGACGTCGGCCAGGACGGCATGGGGATCATCGCCGACATCTGCGAGATCTACCGCAACTACGACCGTTTCCGCACCGAGGTGCTGGTGGCCTCGATCCGCAACCCGATGCACATCGTCAAGGCGGCGCGTCTCGGCGCCCACGTGGTGACCGCGCCCCCGGCCGTGCTGAAGCAGCTGTTCAACCATCCGCTGACCGACAAGGGTCTCGCCCAGTTCGTCGAGGACTGGAAGAAGACCGGTCAGACGATCCTCTGATCGGCGCCTCTCGAACCCGCGCGAAAGGAGCGCGACGCCCATGGCCCCGGAGCCCGGAACCACCCGCAAGATGCCGGACACCCTCACCGCCGAGGACGTCAGCGCCTACCTGCGCGAGCATCCGGACTTCCTGGTCCAGCACGCCGACCTGGTCCACCACCTGACCCCGCCGTCGCTCGACCGCGGGCGCGGCGTGGTGGACCTGCAGGCGTTCATGGTGGACCGGCTGCGCGGCGAGGTGCGCCGCCTCAAGGACCAGCAGCGCGAGCTGGTGGTGACGACCCGCGCCAACCTGAACAGCCAGAACCGCATCCACGCCGCGGTGCTGTTCCTGCTGGACGCGCAGAGCCTGGAGCATCTGGTCCAGACCATCACCACCGACCTGGCGGTGCTGCTCGACCTCGACGTCGCCTGCCTGGTGGTCGAATCGAACGGGCAGGACCTGCCCCACGTCCACCGCAGCGGCGTGCGGGTGGTCGAGCCCGGCACGGTGGACCGCTGGCTGGGCGCCCGCGACGTGGCGCTGCACGCCGACGTCCGCGGCGCGGAGGAGATCTTCGGCCCGGCCGCCGGGCTGGTGCGCTCGCAGGCGCTGATCCGCCTGCAGGTGTCGCACGAGACGCCGGAAGGCATCCTCGCCTTCGGCTCGCGCGAGCCCGACATGTTCCACGACGGCCAGGCGACCGAGCTGGTCGGCTTCCTCGCCCGGGTGGTGGAGCGGGTGATCCGCTCCTGGCTCGACCTGCCGGCGTGACGGAGCCGGCCGCCGTCCTGGGATTCTCCGCCCGGCCCGACGTCCAGGAGGCGCTGGCCCAGTGGCGGCGCTGGCTGGAGAGCGAGAAGGGCGTGTCGCCGCACACGCTGGAGGCCTATCTCCACGACGTGGCCGAGTTCCTGTCCTTCCTGACGGGCTACCACGGCGCACCGCCGTCGCTGAACGCGCTGGGCGACCTCAAGGCCATGGACTTCCGGGCCTGGCTGGCGAAGCGGGCCGGCGACGGCCTGGGAGCCGCCAGCCGGGCACGCGAGATGGCGGCGGTGCGCAACCTGTTCCGCTGGCTCGACCGCTCCGGCCGGCTGCACAACCCGATCATCGGCATCCTCAAGACGCCGCGCGCCAAGCGGCCGATGCCGCGTCCCCTGAGCCCGCCCGACGCCGCCACCCTGCTCGACGCCGCCGGCGACGAGCCCGAGGCGCCGTGGGTCGGCGCGCGCGACCGGGCGCTGTTCACGGTGCTCTACGGCTGCGGCCTGCGCATCGCCGAGGCGCTGGCGCTGACCCGCGCCGCCGCCCCGCTGGGCGACACCCTGCGCGTCCTCGGCAAGGGCCGCAAGGAACGGATCGTCCCCGTCCTGCCGGCGGTCAACGCGGCGGTGCGCGCCTACCTGGAGGCGTGCCCGCACCGTCCCGGGCCCGACGGACCGCTGTTCGTCGGCGTGCGCGGCGGCCCCCTGAACCCGGCCGTCGCCCAGCGCCAGATGCAGCGCCTGCGCCGCCTGCTCGGCCTGCCCGACAGCGCCACCCCGCATGCGCTCCGCCACAGCTTCGCCACCCACCTGCTGGCCGGCGGCGGCGACCTGCGCGCCATCCAGGACCTGCTGGGCCACGCCTCGCTCTCCACCACCCAGCGCTACACCGACGTCGAGAACGAGCAGCTCTTCGCCGTCTACGCCAGCGCCCACCCGCGGGCGCGCACGGACGGCTGAGCGCCGCGGCGGTCTTTCCCCCGGCGCTCAGGCGGCCGGGCACGGCACGCGGGCGGGGGCGCGGCGCACCGCCACGGCGCCGACGACGACCAGCGCCAGCAGCAGCGCCCCGTAGGCGTCGGTGGCGGCGACCAGCCCCAGGCTGTGGGTCAGCGCCCCGAGCAGGATGGCCGGCACGCTGAAGGCCAGGTAGCTCTCGATGTAGAAGGCGGCGAGCAGGCCCGCCCGCTCGTCCGGCGAGGCCAGCGGCATGATGGTGCGCAGCGAGCCGAGGAAGCTGGCGCCGAACCCGGCGCCGGCGACCGCCGTGCCACCGATCAGGAAGACCGCCTCCCCGGCGTGCACCCCGGCGAGAAGGCTGGCGACGCCGAGCCCGAGGGCCACCGGCCCGCGGCCCAGGAGCGCCCGCGCCGGCGCCTGCCGGAACCACAGGATCGACGCGGCACCGCTCAGGGTCAGGGTCGACACCACGATGCCGCCGACGAGCGGCGAGGTGGACCCGGTCACCGTCCGCACCAGCGTGGGCACCAGGGACAGGAAGAACCCGCCGAGCCCCCACACCGCCACGTTGATCGGCGTGACCCGCAGCAGGGCGCCGCGCGCCTGCGCCGGCACCCGCACCACCGGGCGCAGCGAGGCCCAGGCGCCGGGACGCAGGGGCGCCGTCTCCGGCATCCGCCAGACCAGCGCCGCCTGGACCGCCATGGCCGCCAGCAGCAGCAGATAGACCAGCCGCGTCGGCGCCGGCCCGAACGCCACCAGCGCCGAGGTCCCGAGGATGCCCGCCGCCATGCCGAACAGCGGCGCCACGCTGTTGACCAGCGGCCCCCGCGTCGGGCTGGCGTCGACCAGGGCGGCGCCCAGGGCGGTGGTGGCGATGCCGTTGGCGAACCCCTGCACGACGCGCGCCGCCAGCAGGGTCGGCACCGCGTCGGCGGCGAGGAACAGCGCCAGCGCCACCGACTGCAGCGCCAGGGCGGCGACGATCAGCGGGCGCCGGCCGAGATGGTCGGACAGCGATCCCACCGTCAGCAGGGCCGCCAGCAGGCTGAAAGCGTAGACCGCGAACACCAGGGTCAGGACCACCGGCGAGAAGCCCCACTGCTGCTGGTAGAGCCCATAGAGCGGGGTCGGCGCCGCCGCCGCGGCCAGCAGGGTCGTCAAGGTCGCCGCCTGGACGATGGTCGCGCCCCGCCCGGGACCGGTGGATTCGATTGCCGTCGACATGGGTCGTCAGATCCCTTAAAGCAAACCTTGTGCGTTAGGGACATAGGGCACAGCGCCACTAAAAGCAAATTTTTTGCTTTAGCGGCACCGTGCCATCATGGGTGCCATGGTGCGTGCCGCCGTGCGCGGCGGCGGCGAGGAGGATGGGAATGGACGGACGGGAAGCGGTGTCGCGGCCCGGCGGCCGCAGTGCCCGCGTGCAGGCGGCGGTGCACGCCGCGGTGCAGGACCTGCTGGCCGAGATGGGCCGGGAGGCGCTGACGATCCCCATGGTCGCCGCGCGGGCCGGCGTGACGCCGTCGACGATCTACCGCCGCTGGGGCGATCTCCAGGACCTGCTGGGCGACGTCGCCGTGGAGCGGCTGCGGCCGGACGCGCCGCCGCCGGACCGCGGGAGCTACCGCGACGACCTCCTGGCCTGGCTGGAGCAGTACGCCGACGAGATGTCCTCGGCGCCGGGCCGGGCGATGATCCGCGACGTGCTCGCCAGCGCGCCCGAGGCGTCCCGCGCCTGCCGGTGCCTCGCGTTCACGCGCGACCAACTGCTGGTGATGGCCGAACGGGCCGCCCGCCGCGGCGAGGCGGCCCCCGACGCCGACGACGTCCTGGACGCCACGGTGGCGCCGGTGATGTTCCGCATCCTGTTCGGCAGCGACCCGGTGACGCCGGCCTACTGCCGGCACCTGGTCGACCGGCTGCTGTCGCCGGGGACCGTCTAGGCAAGTTCGCTTTTGGCCGATCCGGCCAAAGGCGTGAATCTTGCTCTAAACATTTGAATTTGGAGTGATCCCGCTCTAGCGCCGCCCCAGCACCCTGAGCGCCAGCGGCCCCAGCGCCACGACGACGCCGAGCGAGGCGAAGGCCAGCCCCCAGGCCGGCACCGCGCCGCGCCCGCCCGCCGCCTCCAGCACCAGGCCGAAGGCGATGGGGGCGACGAACGCCGCGCCGAAGCCGAACAGCGAATGCATGGCCATGGCCGCCCCCCGCCGCCCGGCCGAGGAGGCGCCGACCATGCCGACGGTCAGCGAGGCGCTGTCGGCGGTCACCGTCACCACATAGACCAGCGACAGCACGGCCAGCATCCAGAAGGGCAGCACCGCGGCGAAGCCGAGCAGCGCCGCCAGCACCGCCGAGGCCAGCATGATGACGGTGAGGAAGCGGTTGCGCCCCCAGCGCAGCGCCGCCTCGTTGCCGAGGATCGACGACGGCACGCCGAGCAGCAGCGCCGCGGTGACCAGGGCCGTCACCGTCCCCGGCACCTCGCCCGTTCCCGCGCCGGCGGCGAAGGCGAGGAAGGCGGCGATCCAGGAGCGGTAGCCGAACAGCTCCCAGCAATGGGCGGCATAGGCGAGGATGTAGCCCATGGCCGGCGGGTTGCGCAGCACCGGGCGGAAATCGAACAGGGCCGCCCCGCCCGTCCCCTGCTCGGGCGGCGGCGGGGTCGCCGGCACCAGGGCGAGCGCCAGCGCCAGGGCGCCGGCCACCGCCGCCGTGGAGAGCCAGAAGGCGAGCGGCCAGCCGCCGGCCTGCACCGCCGTGCCGGCGATCAGCGCCGACAGGGCGGCGCCCACCCCGTAGGTCGCGGTGTAGAAGGACATGCAGCGGGCCTGGCGCGGCCCGGCGATGTGGTCGGACAGGATGCGCAGCCCCGGCATGTAGGTGCCGGCCAGCCCGACCCCGCCCAGCGCCCGGAACAGCATCGCCGTCCAGAAGCCCTCGACGAACAGCGCGAAGCCGGCGCAGCTCGCCACCGTCAGGGCGGTGCACAGGACGTAGATGCGCCGGCTGTCGACGCGGTCGGTGAGCGCCAGCAGCACCGGCACCGCCAGCACGTAGCCGAGATGGGCGACGCCGGTCAGCCAGCCCGCCTCGGCGGTCGTCAGGCGCCATTCCTCGAGGAACACCGGCAGCAGGGTCGGCACCGTCATGGTGCCGGCCATGCCCAGCGCCTCGGCCAGGCAGAGGACGAGGGTCAGGGCGCCGGGGGAGAGGGAACGGTCAGGCACGGGCCTTGCGGATCCGGAGGGTGGCCGCGTCGGCCCCCCACCCGACCTCCCCCCGCGTCAGTGGGGGGAGGTCGGGTGGGGGGCCGGCGCGACAACGTCCCGCGGCCGGACCTACATGTGCAGCGGCCGGCCGTCGACGGCGAGCGCTGCCTCCTTGACCGCCTCGGTGAGCGTCGGGTGGGCGTGGCAGGTGCGGGCGACGTCCTCGGCGGCGGCCCCGAACTCCATGGCGAGCGCCAGCTCCGCCACCATCTCCGAGACGTTCGGGCCGACGAGGTGGACACCGAGGACCTTGTCGGTGCGGGCGTCCGCCAGGATCTTCACGAAGCCGTCGGTGGCGTTGATGGCGCGGGCGCGGCCGTTGGCGGTGAAGGGGAACTTGCCCGCCTTGTACTGCACGCCGGCGGCCTTCAGCTCCTCCTCGGTGCGGCCGACCGCCGCCACCTCCGGCCAGGTGTAGACGACGCCGGGGATGACGTCGTAGTTCACGTGCCCGTGCTGGCCGGCCAGCGTCTCGGCGAGCGCCACGCCCTCCTCCTCGGCCTTGTGGGCGAGCATCGGCCCCTCGACCACGTCGCCGATGGCGTAGACGCCCGGCACGTTGGTGCGGAAGTGGCCGTCGATCTTGACCCGGCCGCGGTTGTCCGTCTCGACGCCGGCGGCGTCGAGGCCCAGCCCCTCGGTGTGGGGGCGGCGGCCGATGGCGACCAGCACGACGTCGGCCTCCAGCGTCTCGGCCGCGCCGCCGGCGGCCGGTTCCACCGTCAGGGCGACGCCCGAAGCGCCGGGCGTCGCCGCGGTCACCTTGGCGCCCAGCTTGAAGGTCATGCCCTGCTTGGCGAGGATGCGCTGCATCTGCTTCGACACCTCGCCGTCCATGGTCGGCAGGATGCGGTCGAGGAACTCCACCACGGTGACCTGGGCGCCGAGGCGGCCCCACACCGATCCCAGCTCGAGGCCGATGACGCCGCCGCCGATGACGACGAGCCGCTTCGGCACCTCGGGCAGGGCCAGCGCGCCGGTCGAGGAGACGATGGTCTTCTCGTCGATGGTCAGGCCCGGCAGCGGCGTCACTTCCGAGCCCGTGGCGATGACGATCGCCTTGGCGGCGGTCAGGGTGCCCGCCCCCTCGCCCTCGACGGCGACGGTCTTGGCGTCGACGAGGCGGCCGGCGCCCTTGATCCAGGCGATCTTGTGCTTCTTGAACAGGAACTCGATGCCGCCGGTGTTCGACTTAACGACGTCGTCCTTGTGCTTCATCATGCCGGGCAGGTCGAGCTCGACCCCGGCCACCTTGACGCCGAAGCGGGCGAGGCCGTGCTTGGCCTCCTCGAACTTCTCCGAGGCCGAGAGCAGCGCCTTCGACGGGATGCAGCCGACGTTCAGGCAGGTGCCGCCGAGCGCGCCGCGCTTCTCCACGCACGCCACCTTGAACCCGAGCTGGGCGGCGCGGATGGCGCAGACGTAACCGCCGGGACCGCCGCCGATGACGACGACGTCGTAAGTGCTCTCAGCCATGGGGCATTCCCTTCGCCGTTCTTGTGCTGGTGTTGCCGGAAGCCCACCCCGTGCGCGGGGGAGGAACGCGCCGGGTTTTATGCCCCCCTGCGCTGCAACGCGCAACGGCCGAATTGGCGTGGCGGATGCAGCATCACGTCAGGACGAACGGCCGACGGGCTCCCCGCCGAGGCGGGCGACGCCCTCGGCCGCAGCCGCCACGGACAGGTCGTCGTCGAGCGTCGCCAGAGGCAAAGCGCGGCGCATGGCCAACTCGAGGTACGCCGCGTCATAGAGTGTCAGCCGATGCCGCTCCGCCAGCCGCATCGTGGCATGCCACGCATGGCGGTCGGTTTCGGAATCGACGGTGATCGACAGGAGGGCAAGGTCGGTCAGGGTATCGTCACGGAACGCCGCGTCGTGTCGACCGCGCCGGACACCCATTTCCAGGACGTTGGCGACCTCCAGTCGCCACAACGCCGGCACCCAAGCGCCGCGGTCGCCGACGCGGTCGAACACGGCACGGACGGCAGCGGTGGTTTCGTCGCCGTACACCCACGCCATGGTGACCGAGCAGTCGAGAACAAGGCTCACGGCCGTCCGGCGTCCCGCTCGGCCTTCAACGTTCCCCAGGCCACCCCCCCCGATGCGCCACGCGCAGCACGAGCACGGATGCGCTCGAGAGCGGCGTGCGCCTGGTCCCGATCGATCCCCCCGCGGGCGGGAACCAGTCGGGCGACGGCCCTGCCGTGCCGCGTGATCACGATCTCCTCACCCTGTTCGACCCGGTCGAGCAGTGAACCGAGCGTGTTCTTCGCCTCGAAGGCGCCGATCTCCCGCATCGCCTCGCTCCGATCGTCAAGCTGGATCACGCGAGATTAGCAAGGTGGCGCTGGCCGCGCCATGTTTGCACCCACTCGTCCCGCGGCTTCGCCGCGGCCCCCTTCCCTCCCCTGCGCAGCGGGGGAGAGTCGGGGTGGGGGCAAACGGGGCACGGACCGACCGACGCAACCGGGACATCCCTGCCGCGACCACAGCGATTTCCACAAAGTCGTGCTCAGGGCTCCCAGAACGGCTTGGCGATCTCGCTCCGCGCCGCGTCCGCGTCGAGGCCGAGGTCGTCCCAGAGATGGGCGTCCATCCGCGCCAGGTCCCGCCGGAAGGCCCGCCGTTCGCACCACGTCAGCAGCAGGCGCAGCAGCGGCCGCAGCCCCGGCCGGCGGCCCGTGCACCAGGCACCCCCATGCGTCTCGCTCATGCCCACCATCACCCACCCCGCCCCTCGAAGACGGCTGTCCGGCGGATACCATCGGCGCGACACCGGGCGGCGACAACCCATTGCTTCTCATGCTATGGATGACCGTGGATCATCCATGGGCACGGGCACGGCATGCGGCGCTCCCTTCCCCCGCTCCACGCCCTGCGCGCCTTCGAGGCGGCGGCGCGGCATCTCAGCTTCTCCAAGGCGGCGGACGAGCTGTGCGTCACCCAGGGGGCGGTCAGCCGGCAGGTGCAGGCGCTGGAGGACTGGTTCGGCGTGCCGCTGTTCCGGCGGCTGACGCGGCGTGTCGAGCTGACCGACGAGGGATCGACCCTGCTGCCCGTGCTGTCGGAGTCGTTCGACCAGATCGCCGGCACGGCGGCGCGGATGATCGAGCGCGGGCGGGATCTGCGCATCAAGGTGGCGTTCTCCTTCGGCATCCGCTGGCTGATGCCGAGGCTGCAGCGCTTCCAGCTCCGCAACCCGGAGATGCGGGTGCGGGTCACCGTCGCCTGGAACCACGGCCCCGATTTCGATGCGCAGGAGTTCGACGCGGCGATCGCCTTCTGCCGGGAGCGTCCCCGGGGAACCGGCGCGGTCGAGGTGCTGGCCGAGCGGCTGACCGTCGTCTGCGCGCCGGCCCTGGCGGACCGGCTGCGCCAGCCCGCCGACCTCCGGCGGGTTCCCCTGCTGCACGGCTGCTCGGACGGGCAGGACTGGCAGCTCTGGCTGGCCGCCGCCGGGCTGCCCGTGTTCGACGCCCTGTGGCACGGCCCGGTGTTCGACGCCATGGACCCGGCCATCCAGGCGGCGGCGACGGGGCTGGGAGCGACGGTCGCCGACCGGGCGCTGGCCGCCGAGGACATCGCCGCCGGCCGGCTGGCGGTGCCCTTTCCCGACGTCGAGGCGACGTCCGGCGGCTATTGGTTCGTCCATCCCGAGGGGAGCGGGGATCGCCCGGCGATCGCCGCCTTCCGGGACTGGCTGCTCGCCGAGGCGGCGGACCCGCGCCGTCCGGAAGCGCGGAACGGGGGCGCCGATGCGCCCCCGCCGCAGCCGCGCCCCTGAAGACCCGGCCTCACTCCTGGATGAACGCCTTGTTGTAGGAGTTCGCCAGCGGCGTGAGGATGTAGTCCAGCGGCGTGCGGTCGCCGAGGATGATGCTGGCCTCCACCGGCATGCCGGGCTTGATGGTCAGGTTGTGGACCGAGTGGGGATCGGAGCCGTCGAGGCGGATGCGCACGAGGTAGTAGTCCTGGCGCAGGGCCGGGTCGGTGACGCGGTCGGCCGAGACGTATTCCACGGTGCCGTCGAGCGAGCCGACGACGCGGCTGTCGTAGGACGTCAGCTTGACCTTGACCGGCAGGTCGAGGGCGACCGACTTGATGTCCTTGGGCGCCACCCGCACCTCGGCCAGCAGGTCGCGGCTGTCGGGGACGACGTCGAGGATCGGCTCGTTGGCCGCCACCATGCCGCCGGCCACCGGGTTGGCGTGCATCACCACGGTGCCGGCGTCGGGCGCCTTGATGTCGCGGTTGGCCAGGCGGTTGCGGGCGTCGCGGATCTGCTCGGCGAGGCGGGCGGCGTCGGCGCGCGCCTTCTCCAGGTCGACCAGCACCTTCTCGCGGAAGTCGTTGCGGCGCTTCACCACCTCGGCCTGGGCCTCGACCGACTCCTGGCGGATCCTCGCGATGTCGGCCTGCAGCTCGTGGTCCCGGCCCTTCTGGCGGGCCTGCTCCTTCTGCTGCTCGACCAGCTTGGTGCGGGTGGCGTTGCCGCGCTTCAGCAGGTCCTCGGTGATCGCCAGATCGTCGGCGTTCAGCTCGATCTCGCGGGCGAGGTAGGCGCGCTGCTCCTCCAGGCTCTTGGCCTCCTGGGCGAGCGTGGCGATGCGCTCCTTGATCAGCTCCTCCTCGGTGCGCAGCTGGGTGCGGCGCACCTCGAACAGGGTCTGCTGGTTGTCAACCGCCTTCGCCACGGTGGCGTCGCCGTCGCGGACGTCCCGCAGCTCCTGCGGCCACTCGATGCGGTCGTGATCCAGCAATTCGGCGGTGAGGCGGGCCTTCAGGGCGAGCGCGTCGCGCCAGCTCGCCACCAGCATCTCCAGGCGGGTCGCCGCCTCGGTGGAGTCGAGACGAACCAGGACGTCGCCGGCCTTCACCCGGTCGCCCTCGCGCACCAGCACCTCGGCGATCTCGCCGCCCTCGGGGTGGCGGACGACCTTGCGGCCGGTCTCCGGGGCCAGCGAGCCGGCCGCCGCCACGGCGCTGTGCAGCGGCGCCAGGGAGGCCCAGGCGGTCATCCCGCCGAAGCCGATCACCAGCACCGCACAGCCGCCCAGCAGCAGGCCGCGGACACCGGTGTCGGGGACGAGGCCGCGCATCTTGCTCAGCGTGGTCATGGATAGCTCCTGCCTGGTCTAGAGGGTCAGCCGGCCGCCGGGACGACGCGCCGCCCGCCGTCCACCGGGTGGAGACGGCCGACGGCCGCCGGGTTCGCCGCCTCGGCGCGGCGCGGCGTCACGTCCATCGCCATGCCGTTCTTCAGCACGAAGACCTTGTCGGCCAGATCGACGAAGGCGGGCTGGTGACTGAGGACGATGGTGGTGACGCCGCGCGCCTTGGCGGCGGAGACGAAGCCGCGCACCGCGGCCAGACCCTCCTCGTCGAGGCCGGCGGCCGGCTCGTCGAGGACGATCATCGCCGGCTGGCCGAAGCCGGCGCGGGCCAGCCCGATCAGCCGGGCGACGGCGCCGCCGAGCGGCATCACGCCGTCGTCGACCGGGGTGTCGTAGCCCTGGGCCAGCCCCTCGATCCAGCCGTGGATGCCGGCGCGCCGCGCCGCCTCGACGACCTCCTCCGGCTCGGCGTCGCCGAGGAAGCGGGCGATGTTGTCGCCGATGGTGCCGGGCAGCAGGTCGATCTGCTGCGGCAGGAAGCCGACGGCCGTGCGCGGGTCCTTGGGGTTGAGCGCGGCGACCGCGAGGCCGCCCAGGCGCAGGGTGCCGGCGGACGGCACCTGGGCGCCGGCCAGCAGGCGGGCCAGCACCGACTTGCCCGAGCGGTTGGCGCCGACGATGCAGACGGTCTCCCCCGCCTCGGCGGTCAGCGACACGGCGCGCAGGATCGGCTTCTGGTCGCGCGGCGAGACGTAGAGGACGTTCTCCAGGGTCAGCCGCTCCGGGCCGACGGGGATGG
Source organism: Azospirillum sp. ST 5-10 (assembly GCF_051225715.1). NCBI lineage: Bacteria > Pseudomonadati > Pseudomonadota > Alphaproteobacteria > Rhodospirillales > Azospirillaceae > Azospirillum > Azospirillum sp. ST 5-10. Next base: position 113,384 of record NZ_JBPJSP010000013.1, on the reverse strand, counting down.
CGACCCGCTCCGGCTCGCGCGACAGGCGCTTGAGCACCGGCGCCAGGCGGCGCCACGCCTGCAGCGACTTCAGGGTCTGCCCCCAGGCGCCGGCGGTCTGCTCCACCGGGCCCATGCCGCGGGCGACCAGCAGCGAGGTGGCGACCATGCCGCCGAAGGTCAGGTGGTTGTCGATGACCAGCCAGGCGCCGACGCCGGTGACGGCGATCTGCAGCAGATAGCGCACCCACTTGGTGGCGGCGGCGACGGTGGCGGCGCGCTCGCCGGCGCGGCCGGTCAGCGCCGCCGTGGTCAGGCTGTCGCGCAGCACCGCGTCGAGCACGGCCGGGCCCATGCGCATGGCGCGCACCGTGCCGGCGCGGGTCTGGACGGCCTCGAACAGGCGCTGCGAGCGGGTGGCCGGCGGACGGGCGTCCTCGGCCAGCTCCTTGCCGGCGAGGTGGCCGATCCAGCCGAGCGCGCAGAGGATCACCATGGCGGTCAGCATGACGCCGCCGAGCATGGGATGGATCAGCCAGATGCCGACGACGTAGAGCGGCGTCCACGGCAGGTCCATCACGGCGGTCAAGGTCGGGCGGGTCAGCGCGCCCTTGACCTCCGCCAGGTCGGCCATCGGCTGCGGCTCCGGCCGGCCGCGGCCGGCGGCTTCCAGCACGTCGGCACCGAGCCGGCGGCGCCAGGCCATCTCCAGCGCGTTGGCGGCGCGGCTCAGCAGGCGCGAGCGGACCACCTCCAGCAGCGCGATCATCGACAGCACCAGCACGGTGATCAGCGTCAGCATCGCCAGCGTGTCGACGTTCCCCGAGGGGATGGCCCGGCTGAAGACCTGCAGCGAGTACAGGGGCACGCCGAGCATGAGAATGTTGATGGCCGCACTGAAGACGAACGTCGCGACCAGGATCCGGACAAAGTGGCGGCTGCCGAAGACGGGACGCTCATCACCGGGGTTGGCCGACGGCCGGGTCTTGGGTGGCATCAAGGTTCCTCCAATTGGCGCCGCATCGCCGAGGCCGGCGAACGCGGATGAGCCGATTGGGCGTCGTCGTGGTAAATGAGATCTTAAATTCCTGGGACGTCACAGGCTTGCCACCGGAACTTGCCCATTTGCGTCCCACCCCGGCCGTGCTCATGTGAGGACGGACAGCGTCAGCCCTGCCGGAGACCCGACCCGATGAGCACGCCCTTCCTCCTCGCCCCCGGAACCCTGACGCTGCCCGACCTGCGACGCCTCGCGCGGCCGGGAACGGCGCTGCGCCTCGATCCCGGGTGCCGCGCCGCCATCGAGGCGGCGGCGCGCGCGGTCGCCCGGGCGGCCCAGGGGGACGCCGCGGTCTACGGAATCAACACCGGCTTCGGCCTGCTGGCCCGCCAGCGCATCGCCGCCGACCAAGTGCGCGAACTGCAGCGCCGCCTCGTGCTCTCGCACAGCGCCGGCACCGGCCCCGACCTGCCGGCCGCGGCCGTCCGGCTGGTGCTGGCGCTCAAGGTCAACGCGCTGGCGCGCGGCCACTCCGGCGTGCGCCCGGCGGTGATCGAGGCGCTGGCTGCGCTGTACGATCACGACGTGCTGCCGGCGGTGCCGGCCAAGGGTTCGGTCGGCGCCTCGGGCGACCTGGCGCCGCTGGCCCATCTGTCGGGCGTCCTGATCGGGCTGGGCGAGGCCGACGTCGCCGGCGAGCGGCTGCCGGCGGAGGAGGCCCTCGCCCGCGCCGGCCTGCGGCCGCTGGAGCTGGAGGCCAAGGAGGGGCTGGCGCTGCTGAACGGCACCCAGGTGTCGACGGCGCTGGCCCTGCTCGGGCTGTTCGCGCTGGAGGACGCCTTCGCCGCCGCCCTGGTGGCCGGCGCCCTCAGCGTCGACGCGGCGCTGGGCAGCGACGGCCCGTTCGACGCGCGCATCCACGCCGTGCGCGGCCAGCCCGGCCAGGCCGACGTGGCGGCGGCGTTCCGCCGCCTGCTGGCGGGGAGCGGCATCCGCGACTCCCACCGCGGCGACCACGGCGCGGTGCAGGACCCCTACTCCCTGCGCTGCCAGCCGCAGGTGATGGGCGCCGTGCTGGACCATCTGCGCTTCGCCGCGGCGGTGCTGGAGCGCGAGGCCAACGCCGTCTCCGACAACCCGCTGGTGTTCCCCGACCCGTCCGGCGGCGCCGAGATCCTGTCCGGCGGCAACTTCCACGCCGAACCGGTCGCCATGGCCGCCGACGTGCTGGCGCTGGCGACGGCCGAGACCGGGTCCCTGTCGGAGCGGCGCACCGCCCTCCTGATGGACGTCCACCTCTCCGGCCTGCCCGCCTTCCTGATCAAGGAGCCGGGGCTGAACAGCGGCTTCATGATCGCCCAGGTCACCGCCGCCGCGCTCGCCAGCGAGAACAAGCAGCTGGCCCATCCCGCCAGCGTCGACAGCCTGCCGACCTCGGCCAATCAGGAGGACCACGTGTCGATGGCGACCCATGCGGCGCGGCGCCTGCTCGACATGGGCGACAACCTCGCCGGCATCGTCGCCGTCGAGCTGCTGGCGGCCGCCCAGGGGATCGACCTGCGCGCGCCGCTCGCCACCGCGCCGCTCCTCGGCGACGCGATGGCGCGGCTGCGCGCCCGCGTGCCCGCCTACGACCAGGACCGCCGGCTCGCCCCCGACATCGCCGCAGCGAAGGCGCTGATCGCCGCCGGTGCCTTCCACGACTTGGCCGGAAACGGCCTCCTGCCCAGCCTGGCGTGACGGCCGCCGGCGGGGCGCCGGTTCACGCCGCCTCGGTGAGGGCGAGCCGGGGCCGGCCGGCCAGGGACTGGATGGTGAAGGGGCTGCGCACGCCGCCGCTGAACAGCTCGGCGCATTCCAGGGCCTTGCGCACGCGCTCCTCCGCCGGCAGGCCGACGGTCGAGGCGAGTGAGCCCAGCGCGTAGTCGGCGCCGCAGCCGATGGCGTGGTAGCCGCGCACCGCCTCGCCGACCTGATAGTCGCTCTGCACCGAGAACAGCCGGCCGGCGTACGCCACCAGGAAGGTGCCGCCGCTCTCGACGTCGTTGGAGCGCTGGGCGTAGCCGCCGTCCTTGAGGCAGGCGCGCACGGCGTCGACGAAGTCGACGACGAGGTAGCGGAAGACGTCCTGCCCCTCCTCGTGGGCCGGCGGCGTCAGCTTGTAGGCGAGCAGCTGTCCCATGCGGAAGGAGTTGGTGAAGCCGATCAGCATGTCGCCGTTGCGGAAGACCTTGGTGTCGGCCCGCACGGTGATGTCGAGACCCGACACCCCGGCGCTGTCGCCGCCCATCCACACCCGGTCGCCCTCGACCAAACCGACAATGCACGTCATGCCCGATCCCTCGTTCCTGGAAACCCGGCGCCCCGACGGGCGCGCGCCGAGGGTGGGACGGCGCTCTTAAGGAAACTTTGCGGGGGCGGCGATCTCACCGAAAGTGCACAACCCGGCCACCGCGGCGGTGCCCGGCGTGGAGTCGCAGCGGTCATTCACCGGGGTCTGCCACCGGGGTCTGCATCGGGGACGGCGTCGACGATGCAGCTCCGGAACCAACGCTGGGCCGGATGCGTGTCGTTCCGCCGATGCCACGACATCAGGAACGGGACGGGGTCGAGGTCGAGGGGCGGCTCCAGGATGCTCAGCGCGTCGGCACAACCCGAGGCGGCCACAACCCCCGCCATGACGGTGGCGATCATGTCGGACGACGCGACGAGCGCGGGTGCCGCATACATCTGCGGCAGCGTCAGGGCCAACCGTCGCTTGAGGCCCATCTTCGCCAGCGCGGCGTCCACCACGCCGAAACGCTCGTTCTCCGGCGAGACGAGAAGATGCGACAGGGACAGGAAGGTCTGGAGATCGAGCCGGCCGGCGGCGGCCGGATGGCCCCGGCGCACGATGCAGACGAAACGCTCCTCGAAAAGGCAGGTGCCGAGGATGCGCCCCGTCGGCGTCGGCGGGACACCGATCGTGATGTCGACGGCACCACCGTCGAGCATGGCGATGGCATCGTCGCGGTTGGTGAAGTTGCGGATGCTCAAGACGATGCCCGGCGCCTTGCGTCGCAGGACCGCCACCAGGCGGGGCAGGAGGAGGAAGGTCGGGTGGTCCGACAGGCCGAGCTTCATCGCGACCGTCGACGTCGTCGGGTCGAAGTCCTGCGTGAACTCCAGCGTCCGCTGTATCTCGCCCAGAGCGCGGCTGATCGGTTCGGCGAGATCGACGGCGCGCGGCGTCGGCTGCAATCCGCTCGGACCGCGTATGAACAGCTCATCGCGCAGGAGCGTGCGCAGGCGTGACAGCGCGGCACTCATCGCCGGCTGGGTCCGGCCGATGCGCGCACCCGCGCGCGTCACGCTCCGCTCCGCCATGAGCGCGTCGAAGGCCACCAGCAGATTGAGATCGATCCCGTGTAAATCCATAAGATGGATAATCACGCATAATGTATATCGATTTCAAGCATGCGCTGCGCCGCCCTATTTTGGCGTGGTCAACGAAAAGAGGACTTCCGATGACGAAAGCCCACGAGACGGACGTGGTCGGCCTCACGATCGAGGAGCGGACCGCCGTCGAGACCTTCTACAGGGCGTTCGAAGGGCGGCCCGAGCTGCTGGACCGAGCCGTCGCCGAAGACTGGCAGGACATTCCGCTCGCTCCGCAGCAACCGCCGGGGCGCGAGGGCATGAAGCCGCTCATCGACGGGTTCAACGCGGCCTTCCCCGATACCAAGGTCACCGTCCACGAGATCATCGGCGCCGCCGGCCGGGTCGCCGTGCGCGCGTCGCTGTCGGCGACTCACCGCGGCGAATGGCTGGGCGTCGCGCCGACCGGCCGGTCCTTCGACATCCCCATCCACGAATTCCATCGCATCACCGACGGGAAGCTGACCCACACCTGGCATCTGGAGGACTGGCTGGGCTGGTTCGTCCAGGTCGGTGCATGGCCGCCGGCCGGCGGACCGGAGAACGCATCATGAAAGCCATCCGCATCAACGGCTACGGCGCCGCGCCGACGCTCGAGGAGGTCGCGACCCCGGCGCCGGGCGCCGGCGAGGTCCTGGTCCGCGTCGCCGCCGCCGGCCTCAATCCGCTCGACGTCAAGTTGCAGCGCGGGTCCATGGAGCGGTTCTTCCCGCTGCGGTTTCCGTACACGCTCGGAACCGACCTGGCGGGCGAGATCGAGCAACTCGGCTCCGATGTCCAGGGCTGGGCCATCGGTGACACGATCGTCGCCAGGACGGATCCGACCGCCGGCGGTGCGCTGGCCGAGTGCGTCGTGGTGCCGGCCACCCATCTCGCCAAGGCCCCCACGAGCGTTCCGCTCGACGAGGCCGCCGGCATCGCGACGGCCGCCGGCACGGCTTGGCAGGCGCTGTTCGAAAGCGTCGACCTGACGCACGGTCAATCCGTGCTCATCCACGCCGGTGCCGGCGGTGTCGGCAGCTTCGCCATCCAGTTCGCCCGCAACGCCGGCGCCCGCGTGAGCGCTACCGCCTCGGGCGACGGCGTCGCCATCGCCCGGCGGCTCGGGGCGGACACGGTGATCGACTACCGGTCGAGCGACTTCACCCAGGTCGTCGGCGACGTCGATGTCGTGCTCGACACGATCGGCGGCGACACGCAGCGGCAATCCTATCAGGTGCTCCGCGTCGGCGGGCGTCTCCTCGCGACCGCCCTGCCGCCGGACGACGCGCTGGCCAAGGCGCACAAGGTCGAAGCCGGCTTCGTCTTCCACCGTTCCGACGGCGAACGCCTGCGGCGCGTGGTGGAGGCGATCGACGGACACGGGGTGGAGGTGCTGGTGGATCGCAAAGCGCCGCTGCGCGGCATCGCCGAAGCGTTCGCCCACCAGGCATCCGGCCGGGCACGCGGCAAGATCATCGTCGTCATCGACTGACCCGCCGGGCCGCCGGCCGGCATCCCGCCGGCTGGCGGACCGAGCGGCCGCCAACGTCGCCACAGGGGCCGCGGAACAGAGGAGGGTGATGCAGAGCGAGAGAATGTCGAGGGCGGACCGACGGGATGTGCTGAAACTGGCGGCGCTGGCTGGACTGACCGGTGCGCTTCCCGCTCCCGCCGGCGCCCAGGAGGAGGTACCCTTCCGCCCCGCCGCGCGGCCCCTGCCGACGGTGGATACGCGCTTTCCGGCCGAGATGGCGCCGGGGGTGTTCGTCGTGCCGGACAAACGCATCCCGCTCGTCCCGAACATCGGCATCATCGTCGGCACGGACAGCGTGCTGGTGGTCGATTGCGGGCTCGGGATCGACAGCGCCGAGAACGTCCTGCGCCTGACCCGCACGCTCGCGCCGCGGCGCCGGATCATCCTGACGGTCACCCATGCCCATCCCGAACACGGCTTCGGCGCCCAGGTCTTCAGGAACGACGGGCGCATCCACTACAACCGCGCGCAACGCGATTATTTCGAGCGCGCGGGCCAGACCCTGCTCGACGGATTCAGGGCCGGCGTCCTTCCCGAACCGCACAAGCACCTGCTGGACGGCATCGTGCTGACGCCACCGCACGACACCTACGACACCGCCGAGACGGTCCTCGATCTCGGTGGCCGCGAGGTCCGGCTGCGGACCTGGGGAACCGCCCATTCCCCCGGCGACCAGATCGTCTTCCTGCCGCGCGAAGGCATCGTGTTCGGCGGCGACCTGATCGAAGAGCGGATGTTTCCGATCGTCCCGTTCTTCCCGCCGATGATCGCCGCCCAGGACATCGACGTGGCGCGGTGGGAGCTGGCGCTCGCCGACATCATTCGACTGCAGCCGCGGATGATCGTCCCCGGCCACGGGAACCTCGGCGGCATCGACATCCCGGAGTCGATCCTCGCCTATTTCCGGTCCCTCCGCGAGAGCACACAAGGCGGGCCGTCGGATGCCGAGGTGCAGCGACGCCTTCGCGACCGTTACGCCACCTGGGAGAACCCGGAGTTCATCGGCCCGGCGGTCCGGTACGTCCGGCAGCGGGCATAGGCGCGCCGGGATCGCGGCGGGCCGGGCCGGACACCGGACCGCCGCCGGTCACGCCTCGTGGTCGCAGGGCACGGGAGGGTCCGCCGCACCGTGGAGATGTCGGGTCCGCGGTTCCGCGCGTTCACCGACGAACGCACGGAGCCTCGTGCCCCCGCTCGGCAACGACGCGGCCGCGCGGGCCGGCGTGCGTCACGGCTCGCCCGTCACCTGACGCGCCGCCCGCGCCCAATCCTCGGCATGGAACGTGCGGACGATCTTGCCGGCGCGCGTTTCGTGGACGTCGAGCGTCATGATCCGGAACGACCGGCCCCGGGGATCGACCCCCATGAACGGACCGACCGGCGCACCGCCGGCCTCGCTGCGGACGATGATGCGGTTTCCCGACACCAGGACCTCGCGGATCTCGAAGCTGAAATCGGGAATCCGGGCGATGCGGGCGCTCCAGCGGGCGATCGTCGCCTCCCGCGTCTCGCAGGTGTCGTTGAAGGCGCAGTTCTGCCAGTCGGGAGCGGTCGCCGCCTCCAGGCGCGCGCGCACGTCCTCGGGGGAGGACGCCGTCAACGCCTCGTAGAGCGGCCGCACGATGGCGACGGCACCGTTCGCGTCGGTGGCCTGAAGCCGCGCCGTGTCCGGTTCCGGCGCGGTGAGGGCGGCAAGGGCCCCGACGGCGATGGTGAGGTGTCCCATGGTATGGTTCCTGTGGTTTCCGACGTCCGGGATGGAGCAGGCGGCAACGGGTCAGGAGGGCGGCGGAGCGAGATCGGTGAGATCGAAGGCGCCCAGAAGAGCGGTCCGACGGGCGTCCTGAACCGCCAGGACGTCGTCGACGCCCTTGCGCTGGGCGTCGACGGCGATGCGGTAGGGCCTCTGCCCCACCGGCTTGGCGAGCGCGTCGCGCAGGGCCTCGCCGACGGCGGTCACGCTCAACGACCCGCCGTTGGCGTCGTCGATCGCCTGAAGGCGCTCGCCGAGCGTTTCGGCCCGTGCCGGCAGGTCGCCGTACTGGGCGACGACCGCCGGAAAGGCGGGTGCGACGGCGTGGGTGAAATGCTCGGTTCCGCTGGTAAAGGCGCCCGGGACGATGATGATGGTGTCGATGCCGAAGGGGCGCACCTCCATGCCCATCACCTCGGCCAGGACGTTCCCGGCCGCCTTCGCGGCGGCGTACGGTCCCAGGAAGGGTTCGGACAGGTGGGCGGTCGTGCTGCCGGTGTAGACGAGCGTGCCGGCGCCCTGGCGCCGCATCACCGGCAGCACGGCCCGGTTGACGCGCAGCCACGACGTGGCGTTCGTGTCGAAGATGCGCTGAACCTGCTCCGGGTCGAACGCCTCGGTGACGCCGGTCATCAGCATCCCGGCGTTGTTGACGACGACATCGAGGCGGGATTGCTCGGCCAGGATCTGGTCCACCGCGGCCCGGCAGCTCGGCTCGGAAAGGACGTAGAGATCGACGACCCGCATGTCGAGCGTCTCGGTGGCGGCCAGTTCACGCAGGGCGCTGGCCCGGCTCCGGGCGTCCGGTCGGGCGAGACGAAGGCTGGCATAGACGATGTGGCCCGCCCGTGCGAGGACGGTGGCGATGGCCTTGCCGATCCCGGAGCCGGCACCGGTCACCAGGACGACCTGCCGGTCCATGGCGCCCGTCGTCATGCGATCCCGCCATTGGCACGGACGACCTGCCCGTTGATCCAGGCCGCCTCGGGAGAGGCAAGGAAGGCGACGAGGTGGGCGATGTCCTCGGGCTGGCCGATCCGTTCGAGCGGTGCCATTCCCGCCATGCGCTCGATGTCGGCGGCCGACTTGCCACGCAGGAACAGTTCGGTCTCGATCGGTCCTGGCGCCACCGCATTGACCGTGATGCCGCGCGGTCCAAGCTCCTTGGCGGCGACGCGGACCATCCCTTCCACCGCGCCCTTCGTAGCGTTGTAGATGCCGTAGCCGGGCGCGTTCAGCGCGAGCGTGGTGCTGGAAAAGCCGATCAACCGGCCCCCGTCGCGCACCCGGCGGGCGGCCTCGCGAAAGACGGTGAACGTGCCGCGCAGGTTGACCCGGACGAGACGGTCGAAATCCTCGTCGGTGGCGTCGGCGAGTGCCGACGGCGTCATGATCCCGGCGCTCGCGACGACGATGTCGACACCGCCGTACATCCGCGTGGTGGTGTCGAAAAGCGTCCGAACCTCCGCGCTGGCGGCGACATCGGCGCGCACCGCCGCGGCGGTTCCGCCCAATGCCTCGATCTCACGAACGGTCCTGTCGGCGTCCGCCGTCGAGACGGCGTAGTTGATGACGGTCGCGCAGCCCCGCTTCGCCAATGCGATGGCGCTGGCCCGCCCGATACCCCGCGAACCGCCTGTGATCACGGCAATCTTCATGGTTCTCATCCAAGGATCGTCGATGCTCGGAGGAGATTAGAAACAACGCGCACATTCCAATAATCGATACTTTGTATAACGTCGCATCGATGCGAATTATGCTTCCCGGAGTGGCATCGGCCCGTGCACGACAACACGTCCCGCCGCGCTCCGCAGCCGCAGGCCGGCGGTCCGGTGTCTCGGCGGGGGAGCGGGCGAGTTGGGGAGCGGGGTCGCCGTTTCCGGTCAGGAGGCTTCGAGGGCGGAGGTCAGCACGTCGCGCAGTTCCTCGGGCTGCAGCGGCTTGCGCAGCATCCAGCTGTTCGGCTGCTTGCCGCCGGCCAGGGGCGATTCGAACGTCTCCCCGGTCAGCACGATGGCGGGGACGTCGCGGCGGTAGAGGCGGCGCACCCGCTGGATCACGTCGAAGCCGCTGGCGTCGCCGGGCAGGCGCAGGTCGGTGAGAATCAGGTCGGGCGGCCTGGTCATCTGGTCGAGGCCGGCGATGACCTCGCGCAGGTCGGCCGCGGCGACCACCGTGCAGCCCCAGGACTCGAGCATCATCCGCAGGCCGAACAGCACCATCTCCTCGTCGTCGACCACCAGGACGGTGCGGCCGGCGAGCCTCTCGCCCCGGGCGTCGCCGGCCACCGCCTCGACCCGCGGCGGCGCCGCCGTCCGGCTGAGCGGCACGCCGACCGCGAACACCGACCCGCGGCCGACCTGCGAGCGCACGTCGAGCGGCAGGTTCAGCAGCCCGGCCAGCCGGTGGACGATGGCGAGCCCGAGGCCGAAGCCACGGGCGCGGTCGCGCTCGGGATTCTCGAGCTGGTGGAACTCCTCGAAGATGGCGGCGCGCTGCTCCTCGGGAATGCCGAAGCCGGTGTCCCACACCTCGATGCGCACGCCGTCGCCGCGCCGGCGCATCGCCACCAGCACCGTGCCGGTGCGGGTGTAGCGGATGGCGTTGCTGAGCAGGTTGCGGACGATCCGCTCCAGCAGGACCGGATCGGTGTGGACGCGCGCCGGCCACAGCCGGCCGCGCAGGGTCAGGCCCTTGGCCGTCGCCTGCGGCCGCGCCTCCTCGAGCAGGTTGGCGAGCAGCGGGTCGAGGTCGACGTCCGTCGGCTTGGCCGTGAGCTGGCCGGAATCGAGGATCGAGATGTCGAGCAGCGCGTGCAGCAGCCGCTCTCCCGCCTCCAGCGCGTTGCCCAGCTTCTCGACGGTCACGCTCACCGCCCCTTCCGTCCCCACCTGCTGTTCCAGGACGCCGAGGAACAGCCGCATCGCCTGGAAGGGCTGGCGCAGGTCGTGACTGGCGGCGGCCAGGAAGCGCGCCTTGGCGGCGTTGGCGCGCCGCGTCTCCTCGCGCGCCGCCGAACGCACCCGCTCCCACTCCTGGGCATGGTCGCATTCCCGCTCTCCCGGCGCCGCCGGCTCGACGGCGGCGTAGACGCCCGCCACGGCGCGACCGTCGAGCACCGGAACCAGGCGCAACGTCAGCGGGCTGCGCAGCGCGGCGCCGTCGACGCGCACGCTGCGTCCCTCCCCGCCGCCGTCGGGATCGGCATGCAGCGCCCTCAGCGCCGGCCCGAGCGTCGCCCAGCCGCTTCCCCAGAAGCGCGCCGGCGGCGCACCGGCGGCGGCCGCATCGGCGGCCAGACAGCGCTGGAAGGCCTCGTTGCCGAAGACGGCGTGCTCGGGACCTGCGAACACCATCGCCGGTGCATCGTGCGCCCGGCAGATCCGATAGGCGTTCCGCAGGGTGTCAGGCCAGCTCGCCTCCTCTCCGATGGAGGCGTCCAGGGTGCGCTTGCCGGAACGGTCCACGAATTCCCTTTCTCATTCCTGCGTGCCGTTCCTCCGGCCCGCTCCCCGCACGCCGAACGGTCCTGGAGGCCTCGCCGATCACGCTGGCCCGGCCCCGACGGAACGCCCTAAATTAGATGCTGCCTTTGTTTCCGCAAATCTATCAGAAGTGGTAGCGGCCCTGACCGATCCTAGTCCGAACGTCGGGGCCCGCCGCCCGAAATGTTCCACCGGCCACGCTCAGACGAGGAAGGTGTCTTCGATAAAGAACTTGCGCCGGAGAAGGGACAGGAGCCGCGCCTTCAGCACGTCCAGGGGTTGCGACTTGCCGACGAATTCATCGGCTCCGTCGCGCAGGCAGGACACCAGCAGTTCGGCGCGATCCTGGCTGGTGTGGACGAGGATGTCGAACATCCGCCGGCGTTCGCGCCGGAAGCGGTCGAAGGCCTCGCACAGCTCCGTCCCCGACACGCCGGGCATCACGAGATCGACGATGACGACGTCGAAGTCGTCCCGTTCCAAGGCGGCGTAGGCTTCCGGCGCGCCGCCGGCGGCGACGACGTGGCAGCCGGCATCCTCCAGTTCCAGGCGCAGGAACTCGCGGTAAGTGACGCTGTCGTCGACCACCAGGACATGGCCGCGCCGGAACACCGACTCGTCCGCGGGACGGCCGACGGCAGCCGGCGACGATGCGGCCGGCGACGATGCGGCCGCCTGCGGCGCGGCCGGCGCCCCGCCGGCCGGCCGGCCGACGATCCGGACGATCTCGGCGACGACCAGGTCGGCGTCCGGCGCCGCGACGCGGTGCACGCCGGGAGGCGCGGCGCCGCTCTCCTCCTCGCCGACCAGCACCACGGGAAGGTCGGGAATTTCCGCGCGCAGCCCGGCGACCGCCGCATCGCCGTCGCAGACCACCGTCCGCAGATTGACCACCGCCGCCGCCGGCGCGGTCCGCCGCAGCGTGGGCAGCGCTTCGGCCAGGGACTCGGCGCTCACCACCTCCAGCCCCTTCTCCTCGAACCGCAGCCGGTACATCAGGCTCTGGGTCGGCGAGGCGTCGATGACGACAATCGGACGGGCTGGCATCAAGACCCCGCGTTCGGCGATACGAGTTCACACAGACGCGCCGCGATCTTGTGGAGCGGCAGCGCCTCGACGGCACCTCCCAGAGCGATGGCCGCTCCGGGCATGCCATGGATGACGGCGGTGGACGCATCCTCGGCGACAGTGTAGCCCCCGGCCCGACGCAACGCCAACAAACCTTCGGCGCCGTCCTCGCCCATGCCGGTCAGCAGGACGCCGATGCCGGTGGCCCCGCAATGGGCCGCCATCGAGGAGAAGAGAACGCTGCCCGACGGGCGCTGGCCGCACACCGGCGCCCCGCCGCCCAGCCGGACCTGACCGCGCGCCAGCTCCAGGTGGTGGTCGCCGGGGGCCACGTGGACACGGCCGGGCCGCAGCTCCATGCGATCCTCGGCCAGCACGACCGTCTGCGGACACACCGTGTCGAGCCAGTTGGCGAAGCCGGCGACGAAGGCGGCGCCGATGTGCTGGACCACCAGGATGGGCAGGGGAAAGTCCGCGGGCAGCCCGTTCAGCACCTTGACCAGCGCGTTCGGACCGCCGGTCGAGGCGACCAGCCCCAGCGCCTCGTAGGTGCGGTCCACCGCCTCCGGCACCGGCGGCGGCGGTGCCGCCGCCTGGGGCTGGGTGGCGGCGCGGAAGCGCTGGCGGATGACGCGCACCTGGCTCATGGCGTAGAGCTGGGTGCAGAGATGGCGCGCCACGGCGTCGTAGTCGGCGCGGCTGATGCTGCCGGGCTTCTCGACCACGGCCAGCGCGCCCGCCCGCAGCGCGTTCATCGAGATGTTCATGCTGGCGTCGTGGACGCCGTTGGCGACGACGACGATCGGCACCGGGTGCTGGTTCATGATCCGCTTGGTCGCCTCGAAGCCGTTCATGCCGGGCAGGCGGATGTCGAGCGAGACGACGTCGGGGCGGATCCTCTCCAGCAGGCGCAGCGCCACCTCCGCCGACGAGGCGACGGCGGCCACCTCCAGGCGCGGGTCCTGACCGATGATGTGGACCAGCAGTTCCTGGACGACGGGGGAGTCCTCGACGACCAGCACCCTGATCCGGCGTGCGATGCTCGAAGCGGAGCTCATAGCAGGCGTTTGATCCCTTCCAACAGTTCCCCCTGATCGAACCGCGTCTTGACGATGTAGGCGTCGGCGCCGAGCCGCAGGCCACGTTCCCGGTCCTCGTCGCTGTCGCGCGACGTCACCAGGATGACCGGGATGCCGGCGGTCCGCGGATCGCCCTTGACCACCTGCAACAGCGTGAACCCGTCCATGTGCGGCATCTCGACGTCGGACACGATCAGATCGACCGCCGTCTCGCCCAGCCGCTCCAGCGCGTCGCGGCCGTCGACGCTCAGCACCACGGTGTAGCCGTGCGCCTCGAGGATGCTGCGCTCCAGGGTGCGCGTGGTGATGCTGTCGTCGACCACCAGGATGGTGGGCGGCGCCGCCGCCGGCGCGCGCTCCTCCGGAACGAAGGCGACGCCCGTTTCGGCCCGCTGGCCGATGCCGTCGGGGTTGACCACCAGGGCCGGCGCGCCGTCCTCCTGCAGGACGGTGCCGACGAAGCGGGCCGGGTCGAGCGCCACCTCGTCGATCGAGGACACCATGGCGTCGCGCGCCGCCAGGAAGGAATCGACGATCAGGGCCACCGGTCCGGCGGCGCCGCGCACCACGGCGACCGCCAGCCGCTCCGGTGGCGGCTCGACACCGCCGAGGCCGAGATGGGCGGACAGCGAGGCCACCGGCAGGTCCTCGTCGTCGAGGCGCAGCATCGGCCGGCCGGCAACGGAGAACACGTCCCCCAGGTCGACGTGATGCAGCCGCATCACGGCGGCGCCCGGCAGCGCCAGCACGTGGCCCTGCACCTCGACGAACAGCAGCCGCTGGGTCGACAGCAGGACCGGCACCGACAGGGCGACGACGGTGCCGCCGCCGGCCCGCGGCGTCACGCTCAGCGATCCCTGCAGGCGCCGCACCGCCTCGCGCACGATCGACAGCCCCATGCCGCGGCCCGACAGCTCGGTGACCGTGCCGGCGGTGGTGAAGCCGGGTTCCAGGACGATGGCGGACAGCCGTTCCGGCGTCGCCTCGTCCGCCTCCTCGGGGCTCAGCAGGCCGCGCTCCACCGCGGTGCGGGCGATGGCCCCGACGTCGAGGCCGCGGCCGTCGTCCTCGATCGTCACCAGCAGCCGGCCGACCAGGGTGGCGATGGTCACGGCGATCCGCCCGGCCGCCCGCTTGCCGGCGTCCAGCCGCTCCTGGGGCCGCTCGATGCCGTGGCCGACGGCGTTGCGCAGGAGATGGACGACGGGGTCCTTGAGACGCTGCAGCACCTCGCGGTCCGCCTCGACGGCAAGGCCCAGCAGGTCGATCTCGACCTCCTTGCCCTGGCCGCGGGCGATCTCGCGGACCATGCGCCCGAGCTCGGCGAACTGGGTCTCCGCCGGCACCATGCGCAGGCGCCGCACGTCCTCCTGCAGCGTGCCGCCCCACAGCTTCAGGCCCCAGTGGCTGCGCTGGTACGTCCGGCCGACGCGGTCCATGAGGTCCGACGCGGTCCGCAGGCGCCGCTCGAAGGCCTCGACGTGGCCGGACATGCTGTTGTTCGACGCCCGCCACCCCCCGCGCTCCAGCCCGCCGCGCAGGCGGCGCCAGTGCTGCTCCAGACCGCTCCACTCGGCACGCAGGCGCTTCAGTTCGGCGGCGACGTCGGCCTGTCGCTCCAGTTCCGGCAGCAGGGCCGCGGCGGTGTCGACGAAGTGGCTGAGCGTGGCGGCGTTGATGCGCACCAGGTGCGGCCGCGGTGCAGCCGGCCCGGCGGCCGCGCCGCGGCCGGGCGCCGGAGCCGGAGCTGGAGCTGGAGCCGCGGCGGGCCGCGGTGCCGGCGCCGGAGGCTCGGCGCGGCGCGGCGGCACCGGCAGGGCCGCCCCGCCGCCGAGGTCCTCGAGGGCGCCCAGCAGGTCGGCCGGGGGAGCGGCGTCGCTCCCCTGGGCGGCCGCCGCGGCGAGGTCCTCGATGGCGTCGAGGCCGCGGAACAGCAGGGCCGCCACCGGCTCGTCGAGGGCGACGCGCCCCGCCTGGACGGCGAGGAAGACCGACTCCATGCGGTGGGCGACCGCCTCGACCCCCGGCAGGTCGACGGCGCGCGCCGCCCCCTTCAGGCTGTGGGCGCGCCGGTGCAGTTCGTCGAGGTCGAGCGGCTGGCCGCCCTCGGCGGCAGCCCGCAGGGCAAGGCGGATCTCCGCCAGATGCTCCTTGTGTTCGAGGTCGAAGGCGGCGAGCAGCCGCTGGCGGATGTCGGTCACACGCGATAGTTCCGGACCGCCTCGACCAGACCCTGGCCGAGGTCGTTGAGGTTGGCCGCCGCCCCTTCGAGCTGGCGGGTCCCGGCCGCCGTCTGGGTGCTGGCCTGGCGGATGTTCTGCAAGGCCTGGATGACCTGCTCCAGGCCGATCTGCTGCTGGTTGGTGCCGGCGACGATCTGCTGGAAGGCCAGCACGCTCTCCTGGATGTTGTCGGCCATCTGGCGGATCGTCGCCTGGGTGGCGTCGCTCTGCCGCTTGCCGGCGGCGACCCGCTTCACCGCCTCCTCGGTCAGCATCACCGAGGCGTTGATGCCCTGCTGGATCTCCGACAGGTTGGAGCGCACCTGGGCGGTGGCGTCCTTGGCCTGGTCGGCCAGGCTCTTGATCTCCGAGGCGACCACCGAGAAGGTGCGCCCGTGCTCGCCGGCGGCGGCCGCCTCGATGGCGGCGTTCAGGGCCAGGAGATGGCTGCGCTCGGCGATGTCGTTGACGGTGACGATGATGTCGCTGATCGCCTGGGTGCGCTCCGACAGCATGACGATGGTCTCGGCCACCGTCTCGGCCTGCTCGCGGATGGCGTCCATGGCCTGGATGGTGTCGTCCACCGCCCGCAGGCCGGAGTTGGACGACGCCGAGGCGTTCTGCGCCCCCGCCGCCACGTCCTGGGCGCGCTTGGAGATCTGGGCGCCCGAGGCGGTGATCTCCGACAGGGTCGCCATGGTCTCCTCCACCGCCGCCAGCTGCTCGGCGACGCTGGCCGCCTGCTGCTGGGTCGAGGCGCGGATCTGCGAGGTGGCGGCGTGCACGTTCTCCGCCGCTCCGCGCACCCCTTGGGCGATGGAGCGCAGCCCCTCCGCCATGGTGTTGAGATGGTCGCCGAGCAGCGCCAGCTCGTCCTTGCCGGTGATGGCGACGCGGCGCGTCAGGTCGCCCTCGCCGATCTGGCGCACGGCGCCGATGGCGCGGCCGAGGCGGCTGGTGATCGAGCGGCCGATCAGGAAGGCGATGGCGAGGGCGGCCGCCAGCAGCCCGACGGTGGCGATCACCGCCGAGCGCACCATCTCGTCGTAGGTCTCGGCGATGCGCTGGCGACCGGCGGCGGTCAGCCGGCCGAGCATCTCATTGGCACGGTCCATCTGCTCGTCGAAGGCGTCGCGCAGCGCCACGAGGCGCGGGCGCAACGCCAGGGCGCCGTCGAGATCGCCGGCGCTCAGCAGGTCGAACAACTGCTGGCCGATCTGCATGGCTTCGCGCTGGCTGCGCTCGAGGGCGCGGGCGAAGTCGTTGAACTCGCGCCACACCACGCCGCGCGCCGGCGAGGCGGGATCGGCCGCCTGCTCGGCGGTCAGGCGGATCAGGTCGGCGACCTGGGCGAGGTTGTCGCGCCCGTAGGACTGGTACTGCTCGCCGATGCCGCGGATGTCGACCGCGCGGCCGTCGATGCGGGCCAGCGCCGCATCGGTGATGGCGACCTCGCGCCGGCTGCGCAGCATGGCCTGGGAGGTGGTGATCTCCTCCAGCAGCGCCGCCGCCCCCACGTCGTCGATCGCCACCGAGCGGATCACCCCGAAGGCGGTGTCGAACTGGCGGAACTGATAGGCGATGGGCGCGAGGGCGAACGCGCTCACCAGGACGAACGCCAGGGCCAGCTTCTGTGCGACGGTAAATCTCATCGGTTCTCAGTCCCCGTCCAATTCCTTCACGATGGCCTCGGCGTCGAGCAGGGGCAGGCCGTCCTCCCCCAGCGCCTTGACGAACGACAGGACGACCCCCAGCGGCGGCCGCAGCGCCCCTTCCGGCCGCTCCTCGACGGTCTCGACGGCGCGCAGGCGCAGCGCCACCGGAACCTTGCGGTGGCCGCGCAGCAGCACCGCGTAGCCGCCGGGCGCGCCGTCCAGCCCGGGCGGCGCGCCGCACAGACGGTCGACGTCGAACAGGCGCAGCACCCGTCCGCCGACCGCAATGAGGCCCAGAAGGTGCGGTTCCGCGGCCGGCACCGGCGTCCACCGCGACACCGGCTGGACGCGGGCGACGTGCCGGACGTCCAAGGCGTAGCGCCCACCGGCGCCGCGCGCCAGCAGCAACCGCACGGTTCCGCCCGCCCCCGCCGTCTCGTCGGGGGGACGGGCCAGTTCGGCGGTGCGGCGCTCCAGCAGGTCCTCCGTCCACCGGCCGCGACCGGCGACGGCGTCGTGGAAGGCGGCGCGGTTGCGCGCCAGGCGGCGGCGCAGGGCGTCCCAGTCGATGCGTTCGGCGCCGCCGCTCATGCCCTGGTCCTCCGCCCGGCGCCGCCGCCGGCGCCGCGGCCGGGCAGCCACAGGTCGATCATCGCCGCCAGCTCGCGCACGCTGAGGCCGCGGCCGTAGGCGACGGGCTCGTCCGGGTCGTGGCCGACCAGCGTCAGGCGGGCGTTGCGGAAGTGGCGGCGCGCCGGCTCCATCTGGCCGCGCCGCCAATGGACGAGCGCCAGATGATAATGCGCCAGCGCCAGCTCCTGGTCGAGATAGAGGGCGCGGCGGAACGCCGCCACCGGGTCGCCGACGCCGAGGTGCTCCTCGATCAGGCCGCGGTAGTAGTGGGCGGCCGCCTGGGTCGGCCGGGCGTCGACCAGCGCCTCGCAGGCGTCGAGCGCCGCCGTCCAGTCGCCGCGGTCGGCCAGGTCCACCAGATCGTCCAGCGTCGGCACCGCATCCCCCGGCGGCGGCGGCGCCGGCTCCGGACCGACGTCCGGCGGCGGGACCGTTTCGCGCGGCGGCTCCAGCGGGGCCCGCGGCGGGTCGGGCTGGAGCGACCCGGGTTCCCGCCGCGCCGCCACGGGCGGCGGCGGCGGCGCCGCGATCGCCACCGGCAGCGGCTTGCGGTAGAGGGTGGCGCCGGGCACCGGCACCGTGGTGAAGGGGGACGCCAGTTCCAGGCCCGCCTCGGCATGGCCGACGAACAGCCAGCCGCCGTCGGCCAGGACGTCGTGCAGGCCGCGCACGAGCCGCATGCGCGTCGGCTCGTCGAAGTAGATCATGACGTTGCGGCACAGCACGATGTCGAACGCGGCGAGCCCGTCGGCCCAGGACGGCAGCGCTCCGGTGCTGAGATTGAAGTAGCCGAAGCGCGTCCACTCGCGGAACGGCCGGTTCAAGGCCCAGGTCCCCGCCGCGGTCGCTTCGAAACAGGCGCTGCGGATCTCCGGTGCCAGCCCGCGCAGGGCCCAGTCGCTGTAGACCGCGTCCTGGGCCTGGCGCAGGAAGTGACGGTTGATGTCGGTGCCGACGATGGTGACCTGCCAGCCCTCGAGATCCTTCGCGAAATGGCGCTTCAAGAGGATCTCCACGGAATAGGGCTCGGCCCCCGTGGAACAGCCGGCGCTCCAGATCCGCAAGGTCCGCGTCCCGGCGTTGCGGCGCAGGCACTCCGGCACGGCCACCGCACGCAACGCCTCGAACTGCTCGAGGTAGCGGAAGAAGAAGGTCTCGCCGACGGTGATCTCGTTGACCAGCGCCTGGAACTCGCCACCCGCCGCCGGCGCCTCCTCCAGCACCGCGGCGTAGCGGCCGGCGTCGGCGAGGTCGAGCGCCTCCACCCGGCGCCGCACCCGTTCCGCCAGCGCCGAATCCTTGTCGAGGTAGTAGGCGAGCCCGGTGCGGTCGATCACCAGGGCCTTGATCCGCGGAAACGCCGGATGCTGCATCACGGCGGCGGTGGTCACGCCGCGGCTCATGGCGCGACGCCTTGCCAGGCCGCCAGCCGCTCCTCGGCGATGGCGCGCAGGTCGCGCAGACGGGCCTCCTCGGCGGCGCTCAGCAGCTCGTCCGGGGCGAGCAGGTGCACCGCCTCGCCCCGCCGCACCCAGGTGGCGCGCACACAGCGGTTGAAGCTGGCCGAGGCGTCCACCGGCACGAGCCCGCCCTGCGGCACCGTCACCACCTCCACCACCCGGTCGACCATCAGCGCCAGCGCGCCGTCAGGGCGGTCGAGCAGCAGCAGGGGCGTGTAGAGGCCGGGTTCGCGCCGCTCCAGCCCGAACAGCACGTCGAGGCGCAGGACGGGCACCGCCGCGCCGGCGAGCACCATCACGCCGGCCAGGACCGGCGGCATCGCCGGCAGCGTCTCCAGCCGGGGCATCGGCAGGACGCGGCGCACCGCGTCGCCGGGCAGGGCCAGGCTGCGGTCCGCCACGCTGAACACCACGCATCGCGGCGCGGACACCGCCTCTCCTACCGTCATCACGCCTTCGAACAGCCATGGGACAACCACCCCGGCGCGCCGGGGCCGCCGAGAACACTCACGGGGGCGATCCTAATCGCAACCGGCGGCGGCGCCCTATAACGCTTCCGGCCGGGTTTCGCCATCCCGCACAAGGCTTTCGGCATAAGGCCGCGGGCCACGGGAATCCCGGCGCCCGCCGTGCCCGGCGACGCCCCCGGAAGAAAACGGAACGAAATCGCCGAAAATGCAATCGACGAAAGAGGCTTCTCTTAAGGATTTATTCACCCACTTGTATGGTTCGCGTGCACCACGCATAATAGCCGTTCGAACAGATCACCATGGGCGAAGAAACACCCAGAGAATCTGGGGGTGTTCGGCAGAACGGCGGCCATCGAGGACTCCGGCCGGGAGTCGGCAACGGGACGGGAGCGAGGCGATGTGGGGCTTGCGCCGCCGGAGCGCACCGCACAAGAGCGAACTGGCGACGTCGCCGGCGATCGGCTGGCCGACCGACCGCCCGCCCGCCGCCGAGCGGCGGCGCAGCGAGCCGCCTCCCGCCCGGCTGCCGCCGCGGCGGCTGCGCCACGCCCACGAAGCCCACGACGCCGTCCGCGCCGCCGACCTGCTGCGGCGGCCGATGACGCTGGCCGCCGCCGAGGAGCTGCTGGCGCTCCTGGAGCCCTACCGCCGCCGCGTCCGGCTGCCCAGCGCCGGCAATCCATTCTACGGATTGGCCGGCCAGCCGCAGGCACGGCTCCAGGAAACGGCGATGCGCCACGCCTCGCCGGTGCTGATCGACGTGCTGCTGCCGGCCTGCCGCGAGCACCTGCACGACCGCCTGTTCGGTCCGCTCGCCGCCGCCCAGGGCGTGCCGGAACCGGCCGAGATCGAGGGGCTGCCGAGCGCGGTCGACATCGCCGGGGCGATGCGCACCCTGCTGATCGCCCTGCGCGGTGCGGGACGCCATCACCTGCAGGCGGTGTTGGCGAGCCTCGAAGGGCAATGCCGCTCCCAGGTCGAGGCCATCGTCCGCGCCGACCGGTCGGTCGGCCGCCCCGGCGGCGTGGCGGAGCTGTCGCACGCCCTGCTGCGCCTGGAGGGGCAGCGGCTGGTCATGGAGGCGCTGGGGGCCGGCCAGGGCCCGCTCGCCGAGACCGCCTTCGAGTCCCGCCGGGTGGCGCGGCTGGCGCTGCGCCACTGTGCGGCGACCTTGAACGGCTTCGTCGAGAACCGCTCCCTGGTGACGCTGCACGGCAGCCTGGCGGTGATCGCCGCCGTCGACAGCCTGATCGTGCTCGCCATGCGCATGCTCGATTCCCTCCAGGACCGCGAGGAAAGGCCCAGCCCCTTCGTCAAGCCGGCCGACGCCCAGGCGCTGGAGGACTATGTCGACGCCGCCAACCGGCTGGGGCGCGCGGTGTTCGACCTGCTGCACACGGTGCTGCCCGAGCCCGGCTTCGACAACCTGCTGTTCGTCGCCCTGGTGCGCAAGGCGAAGTGGCTGCACCGCTTCGCCTCGCGCCTCGGCGTCGGCCACGCCGAGCGGCCGCCGGCCCTCGACACGCTGTGCGGCTTCCTGCTGGCCCAGGGCGAGGCGCTGGCCCGCCGCACCGCGGCGCTGCTGGCGACCGCGGCGGAACACCGCCCGGCCAGCCGGGCCGCCGCCGACGACCTGCTGCAGCGCGCCCACGAGGTCGCCCGGCTGATGCGCGCCATGGAGCGGTCCGCCGCCGCCAACATCCTCGACGGCCGCGCCGCCACGGTGCGCGCCGCCCTGGAGCCGACGGCGTAGAGTCGCCCGGCGGCGGGCTCCGGCCGCTGTGTTAGACCGGACAAAAATTGTGGTCATTGTCGGGTTCATCACAGCCGGCGTTCGCCCGGCCGGCCCCGTCGCAATCTCTACAATCACGGAATTCACTATACGATCCAGCGGCTTAACTTGGCAGATGCGACTTGGCACGCCTTGTGCAGAACCGGGGACGGGACGCGGCGAGCGACCGCGCCGCAGGGGCCACGGGGCCCGGACACCGATCCACTGGGACACACCACAGGAGCGAGCACCATGAGCACTCCCGGTCTTCGCCAGATCGCCTTCTACGGCAAGGGCGGCATCGGCAAGTCGACGACGTCGCAGAACACGCTGGCGGCGCTGGTCGAGATGGATCAGAAGATCCTCATCGTCGGCTGCGACCCCAAGGCCGACTCCACCCGTCTGATCCTCCACGCCAAGGCCCAGGACACCGTGCTGCACCTGGCCGCCGAGGCCGGCTCGGTCGAGGACCTGGAGCTCGAGGACGTCGTCAAGATCGGCTACAAGAACATCAAGTGCGTCGAGTCCGGCGGGCCCGAGCCGGGTGTGGGCTGCGCCGGCCGCGGCGTCATCACCGCCATCAACTTCCTCGAGGAGAACGGCGCCTACGACGACGTCGACTACGTCTCCTACGACGTGCTGGGCGACGTGGTGTGCGGCGGCTTCGCCATGCCGATCCGCGAGAACAAGGCGCAGGAGATCTACATCGTCATGTCCGGCGAGATGATGGCGCTCTACGCCGCCAACAACATCTCCAAGGGCATCCTCAAGTACGCCAACTCCGGCGGCGTGCGCCTCGGCGGCCTGATCTGCAACGAGCGGCAGACCGACAAGGAGATCGACCTCGCCGACGCGCTGGCCAAGCGGCTGGGCACCCAGCTCATCCACTTCGTGCCGCGCGACAACATCGTCCAGCACGCCGAGTTGCGCCGCATGACGGTGATCGAGTACGCGCCGGACAGCAAGCAGGCCGACGAGTACCGCCAGCTCGCCAGCAAGATCCATCACAACAAGGGCAAGGGCGTCATCCCCACGCCGATCAGCATGGAAGAGCTGGAAGAGATGCTGATGGACTTCGGCATCATGAAGACCGAGGAGCAGCAGCTCGCCGAGCTGGCGGCCAAGGAAGCGGCCAAGGCCGCCAGCGCCTGACGCCCGGTCCCCCGGCGATCCAACTGGCCCCGTCCCCAGCCCATCCCCGCATCGACCTCGGCGGGGATGGGAGGGAGGGGCCCGGTCCCGCGCCGTGACGAGACGGCGCGAACGGAGAGTTCTTTCCAGGAGTCCGGCACCATGAGCCTGTCCGTGAACCAGGGCGTCGACGTGAAGGGTCTGGTCGACAAGGTCCTCGAAGCCTATCCCGAGAAGTCGCGCAAGCGGCGTGCCAAGCACCTCAACGTCCTCGAGGCGGAAGCCAAGGACTGCGGCGTCAAGTCCAACATCAAGTCCATCCCCGGCGTCATGACCATCCGCGGCTGCGCCTACGCCGGCTCGAAGGGCGTGGTCTGGGGGCCGATCAAGGACATGATCCACATCAGCCACGGCCCGGTGGGCTGCGGCTACTACTCGTGGTCGGGGCGGCGCAACTACTACATCGGCGACACCGGTGTCGACAGCTTCGGCACGATGCACTTCACCTCCGACTTCCAGGAGAAGGACATCGTCTTCGGCGGCGACAAGAAGCTCGCCAAGGTCATCGACGAGATCAACGACCTGTTCCCGCTGGCCAAGGGCCTGTCGATCCAGTCGGAGTGTCCGATCGGCCTGATCGGCGACGACATCGAGGCGGTCGCCCGCACCAAGTCGGCCGAGATCGGCAAGCCGATCGTCCCGGTGCGCTGCGAAGGCTTCCGCGGCGTGTCGCAGTCGCTCGGCCACCACATCGCCAACGACACCATCCGCGACTGGATCTTCGAGAAGACCGAGCCGGTGCCGGGCTTCCAGTCGACCCCCTACGACGTCACCATCATCGGCGACTACAACATCGGCGGCGACGCCTGGTCCTCCCGCATCCTGCTCGAGGAGATCGGCCTGCGCGTGATCGCCCAGTGGTCGGGCGACGGCACGCTGGCCGAGCTGGAGAACACGCCGAAGGCCAAGGTCAACCTCATCCACTGCTACCGCTCGATGAACTACATCGCGCGGCACATGGAGGAGAAGTTCGGCATTCCGTGGATGGAGTACAACTTCTTCGGCCCGTCGCAGATCGCCGAGTCCCTGCGCAAGATCGCCGCGCTGTTCGACGACACGATCAAGGAGAACGCCGAGCGTGTCATCGCCAAGTACCAGCCGGTGGTCGACGCCGTCATCGCCAAGTACCGTCCCCGCCTGGCGGGCAAGAAGGTGATGATCTACGTCGGCGGCCTGCGGCCGCGCCACGTCGCCGACGCCTATCACGACCTCGGCATGGAGATCATCGGCACGGGCTACGAGTTCGCCCACAACGACGACTACCAGCGCACCACCCACTACATGAAGGAAGGCACGCTGATCTACGACGACGTGACCGGCTTCGAGCTGGAGGAGTTCGTCAAGGGCCTGCGCCCCGACCTCGTCGCCTCGGGCATCAAGGAAAAGTACGTCTTCCAGAAGATGGGCCTGCCGTTCCGGCAGATGCACTCGTGGGACTATTCCGGTCCCTACCACGGCTACGACGGCTTCGCCATCTTCGCCCGCGACATGGACATGGCCATCAACAACCCCGTCTGGGGCATGACCAAGGCCCCCTTCTGACCGCGCCTCGGGAATAGGAGCACGCAAGACATGTCGGATTTCCCCGTTTCCCAGAGCGCCGAGAAGGTCCTCGACCACTTCACGCTCTTCCGCCAGCCCGAGTACAAGGACCTCTTCGAGCGCAAGAAGCAGGAGTTCGAGTTCGGCCATTCCGACGAGAAGGTCGCCGAGGTCTCGGAATGGACCAAGTCCACGGAGTACCGTGAGAAGAACTTCGCCCGCGAGGCGGTGACCATCAACCCGACCAAGGCCTGCCAGCCGATCGGGGCGATGTTCGCGGCCCAGGGTTTCGAGGGCACCCTGCCCTTCGTGCACGGCTCCCAGGGCTGCGTCGCCTACTACCGCACCCACCTCACCCGCCACTTCAAGGAGCCCAACAGCGCGGTTTCCTCGTCGATGACCGAGGACGCGGCGGTGTTCGGCGGCCTCAACAACATGATCGACGGCCTGGCCAACGCCTATTCGCTGTACAAGCCGAAGATGATCGCCGTGCTGACCACCTGCATGGCCGAAGTCATCGGCGACGACCTCGGCGGCTTCATCGTCAACGCCAAGAACAAGGAGAGCGTGCCGCAGGACTTCCCGGTCCCGTACGCCCACACCCCGGCGTTCGTCGGCAGCCACATCACCGGCTACGACAACATGATGAAGGGCATCCTCTCCCACTTCTGGAACAAGGAGGAGGAGTTCGACGTCGCCAAGACCGGGACGATCAACGTCGTCCCCGGCTTCGACGGCTACGCCGTCGGCAACAACCGCGAGCTGAAGCGGATCGCCGCGGCGTTCGGCATCGACGTCACCATCCTGTCGGACGTGTCGGACACCTTCGACACCCCGGGCGACGGCGAGTACCGCATGTACGCCGGCGGCACGCCGCTGGAGGCGACCGCCGCCGCCAAGCACGCCAAGGCGACGATCTCCATGATGGAGTACTGCACGACCCAGACCCTGCAGTTCTGCAAGGAGAAGGGCCAGGAGGTCGCCAAGCTCAACTACCCCATGGGCGTGGCGGCCACCGACGAGCTGCTGATGAAGCTGGCCGAGCTGACGGGCAAGCCGGTGCCGGACGCGTTGCGCCTGGAGCGCGGCCGCCTGGTCGACGCCATGGCCGACAGCCACGCCTACTTCCACGGCAAGCGCTTCGCCGTCTACGGCGACCCCGACTTCTGCCTGGGCATGACCCGCTTCCTGCTGGAGCTGGGGGCGGAGCCGGTGCACGTGCTCTCCACCTCCGGCTCCAAGAAGTGGGAGAAGCAGGTGAAGAAGCTGCTCGACGGCTCGCCCTTCGGCAAGAACGGCGAGGCCTACGGCGGCAAGGACCTGTGGCACATGCGCTCGCTGCTGTTCACCGATCCGGTCGACTACATCATCGGCAACAGCTACGGCAAGTACCTGGAGCGTGACACGAAGATCCCACTGATCCGCCTGAACTACCCGATCTTCGACCGCCACCACCACCACCGCTACCCGACCTGGGGCTACCAGGGCGCGCTGAACGTGATGGTCCGCATCCTCGACCGCATCTTCGAGGACCTCGACCAGCAGACCAGCGTGGTCGGCGTGACCGACATCTCCTTCGACCTCATCCGCTGATCCCGGGCCGCCCCCTCCTCCACCTTCCGGGAGGGGGCGCACCCCGCGAGCGGCGGCCGAAGCCGGCGCCCGTCCCTGCGGACGGGCGCCGGTTGCTTTTCGTCGAGGCCTGCGGCTTATGTGGATCGCAGACCATCTCACCGCGGGCGGCGGATCGGCGATGACGGACCTTGAAACCTTGCGCGACCGCTGGCACGGCCTCCGGGCCCGTTTCGCCGACAGCGCGCGCGCGTTCGACGCCTGGTTCGACGTCGAACTGACCTACACGTCCAACGCCATCGAAGGCGGTACGTTGACCCGGCGCGAAACGGCGCTGGTCATCGAGAAGGAGATCACCGTCGGCGGCAAGCCCCTGCGCGACCACCTCGAAGCGGTCGACCACCACCACGCCGTCGGCTACATCCGGGCTCTGGCCGCGCGTGGAGAGGCGGTCCGGGAAGCCGACGTGCGGGAGATCCACCGGCTCCTGTTCACCCGCAGCCTTCCCGACGAGGCGGGACGCTACAGTGCACGTCAGCGATTCATCGCCGGCTCCACCGTCCGTTTTCCGACACCGGCGGAGATCCCGCCGTTGATGGGCGACTTCGGTCGTTGGCTGCAGACGGCTCCGCCGACGCCGGACGCGGCGTTCGAGGCGCATTTCCGTCTGGTCGCCATCCACCCCTTCTCGGACGGCAACGGGCGCACGGCGCGCCTGCTGATGAACCTGATCCTGCTGAAGGCCGGCTACCCGCCGGTGGCGATCGGTCCGGACGTCCGCCAAGCCTATCTGGAGGCCATCGAAGACCGACAGTCCGGCACCGATGGCACGCGCTACGCGGCCTTCCTGCATCACCAGCTCCGCTCCAGCCTCGAGCGGCACGTGACGGAGCTGGAGCGGGAAGCCGAATCCCCCGGGCCCGCCTCCTGACCCTTTCCGCCCGCCATCGCAAGGCCACTCGAATGACCGCAACGGTGATCGCCGTCGCCGCCGGCCCGACGCACAGCTTCAGCAAGCCGGTGCGCGACCGCATCGTCCTGATCGCCGGCCTCGGCGTCGAGGGCGACGCCCATCTGGGCGAGACCGTCCGCCACCGCCACCAGCGGGCGCAGGACCCCGCACGTCCCAACCTGCGGCAGGTCCACCTCCTTGAGGGCGAGCTGTTCGACGACCTGCGCGGGCGCGGCTTCACGGTGCGGCCGGGTGAGATGGGGGAGAACGTCACCACCCGCGGCATCGACCTGCTGGGCCTGCCGGCCGGCACCCGGCTGCGGCTCGGCGGCGAGGCGGTGGTCGAGATCACCGGACTGCGCAGCCCCTGCCGGCAGATCGACCGCTTCCAGCCGGGACTCATGGCCGCCGTGCTCGACCGCGACGCCGCCGGCCGGGTGGTCCGCAAGGCCGGCGTCATGGCCGTCGTCGTGGCCGGCGGCGCCGTGCGGCCGGGCGATGCGATCGGCGTCGTCCCGCCGCCGGAGCCGCACCGGCCGCTGCGGCCGGTGTGACGCCCGGCGCCGGCGCGCCGTTGGGTCCGCGACCGACCGGGCGCCTTCCCGTTTCCACCTTCGCAAGGACGCCGACGAATGGCGCATGAGGATGGCACCAAGACGATTCGCAGCGGAACGCCGGAATCCGCGGCGATGCTGGCCAACGTCAGACGCGCGATGGCCCTCACCGCCACCCTCAACCGGTTGACGTTCGACGACGCGGACGAAGTTCGGGCCTTGTTCAGCCAACTCATCGGCAGAAAGGTCGACGAGAGCTTCCGGCTGATCCCCCCGTTCTACACGGCGGGAGGGGACGAGATCCGGGTCGGGCGGAACGTCTTCATAAATCAGAACTGCACGTTCTACGATCTCGGCGGCCTCCACATCGCCGACGACGTGATGATCGGGCCGAACGTCAGCATCATCACGACGGGCCACCCCCTTGAACCGTCGCGCCGCCGCGCCGCCACGATCGGCAAGCGCATCGTGATCGGCAGGAACGTCTGGATCGCAGCCGGCGCAACGATCGTCGGCGGGGTGACGGTGGGCGAAAACGCGGTCGTGGCCGCGGCTTCGGTCGTCACCAAGGATGTTCCCCCGAACACCCTCGTCGGCGGCAATCCGGCGCGGGTCATCCGTCCGATCGGCGACGACGGCGGGACCATCCGCCCAAGGCCGTGAGCGGACCTTCGGGCGGAGACCCACCCGGTGGTCCTGCCGGTGGCCCTGCCGGTGGCGATGGCGGGGCGGCGCGTGTAGGGTGGCCACCGCGACGCCACCTCGCAGGGGGAGCAGCATGACGCACGGCCGCCGGCCCGCTCTCGAACGATCGTGCGACTGGGTGCGCCCGGCCCCGTCGCGCCCCGGGATGGAGCGCATCGAGGCCCGCTTCGCCGGCCGCGCCTTCGCGCCCCACCGCCACGACACCTACGCCATCGGCATCACGCTCGGCGGCGTCCAGACCTTCGACTACCGCGGCGCCCGCTGCGACAGCCCCGCCGGGCACGCCGTCGTGCTCCATCCCGACGAGGTGCACGACGGCCGGGCCGGCAGCGAGGCCGGCTTCCGCTACCGCATCCTCTATCTGGAACCGCGCCTGGTCCAGGAGGCGCTCGGCCACCGCACGCCCCTGCCCTTCGTGCGGCCGGCCGTCTCGGCCGACCCGCGCCTGCTGCGGGCCCTGCACGCGGCCCTGGACGATCTCGACCGCATGCCGGAGGAGCTGGAAGGCGACGGCGCCGTGCTCGCCGTCGCCGAGGCGCTGGCGGCGCTCGATCCCACCGTCGCCCGGCGGCCGCTGGGCGCCGCCGCGGCGGGCGCGGTGGCGCGGGCGCGGGCGTTCCTCGACGAGCCGCCGGACCGGACCGTCACCTCGGCCGACCTGGAGGCGGTGTCCGGGCTGGGCCGCTTCGCCCTGGCCCGCCATTTCCGCGCGGTCCTCGGCACCAGCCCCTACCGCTATCTCACCCTGCGCCGCCTCGACCGGGCGCGGGCGCTGATCGGCGGCGGCGTCCCCCTGGCGGAGGCCGCCGCCGACGCCGGGTTCGCCGACCAGAGCCACATGACGCGCCTGTTCACGCGCACCTACGGCGTGCCGCCCGGTCGCTGGCGCGCGCTGCTGACGCGATGATCCGCCGATGACGGCGGCGTGTCCTCGGCCGCGGCGACGGCCCGCGACGCCCGGCGCCGGCCAGTGCCGATACAGAGCTTTAAACACAAATGAAGTAAAAGCCTTGCCGCGACGCCTGTGACCTTTACCACGGTACGAAAAACAGACTCGTCTTTTTCCGATTGCGTGTCATACCGTCGGGTACGCCGACTGATTGCGCGGAGGAGAATCATATGCACGCCCACGCCGACGACTGCACCTGTCAAGCCACCACCTCGCCGGGAAGCCGCCGGCGCTTTCTCAAGATCGCCGCTCTGGGCGGCGGCGCCATGCTGCTGGGGCTGCCGGCCGCCCGCGACGCCAAGGCCGCCGGCAGCGTCGAGGCGCTGCTGCTGAGCTGCATGGACTACCGGCTGGTCGACGACACCACCCGCTACATGGACGGCCGCGGCCTGACCAACAACTACGACCACGTCATCCTCGCCGGCGCCAGCCTGGGCGCCCTGACCGACCAGAAGGTCGCCTGGAACGAGACCTTCTGGAACCACGTCGACGTGGCCAAGCAGCTCCATCACATCAAGAAGGTGATGGTGATGGACCACCGCGACTGCGGCGCCTACAAGGTGTTCCTCGGCGCCGATTTCTCCACCGACCGCGCCAAGGAGACGGAGGTCCACACCGCCACCCTCAGCAAGCTCGGCGGCATGATCAAGGAAAAGCATCCCGACCTGGAGGTCGAGCTGCTGCTCATGTCCCTCGACGGCACGGTGGAGAAGGTCGCCTGACCTCCTTGCGGCGGGGCCCGGCGCGCCCGCGCCGGGCCCCGCCCGTCGCACCGCCCCGTTGTCGGACACCCGACAGCCGACGCCGACAATCGACCGCGCCGTGTCGGGTTCCGCACAGATCGGCACCGACCGGCAACCCTGGAAGAACAAGGACTTAGGCGCCTCCCTCGACTGGCATGCGGCATGCATAAGCTCCCGTCACACGAGCCGCGGGAGATGCACCGATGCTTCAGGAAAAGATCCAGGAGGCGTTCAACGAGCCGGGCTGCGCGGTCAACCAGGCCAAGTCCGACAAGGAGCGCAAGAAGGGCTGCACCAAGGCGCTGAAGCCGGGAGCCGCGGCCGGCGGCTGCGCCTACGACGGGGCGATGATCGCGCTGCAGCCGATCGCCGACGTGGCGCATCTCGTGCACGGCCCCATCGCCTGCCTGGGCAACTCCTGGGACAACCGCGGCACCCGCTCGTCGGGCCCGCAGCTCTACCGCACCGGCTTCACCACCGACCTGTCCGAGCTCGACGTCGTCCACGGCGGCGAGAAGAAGCTGTTCAAGGCGATCAAGGAGATCGTCCAGCAGTACGATCCGCCGGCCGTCTTCGTCTACCAGACCTGCGTCCCGGCGATGATCGGCGACGACGTCGAGGCGGTGTGCAAGCACGCCTCGGCCAAGTTCGGCAAGCCGGTCATCCCGGTGGTGTCGCCCGGCTTCGTCGGCTCCAAGAACCTCGGCAACAAGCTGGCCGGCAAGGCGCTGCTCGATCACGTCATCGGCACCGTCGAGCCGGAGCGCAGCACGCCCACCGACGTCTGCATCGTCGGCGAGTACAACCTCGCCGGCGAGATGTGGCAGGTGACGCCGCTGCTCGACGAGATCGGCATCCGCGTCCTGTCGTCGATCTCCGGCGACGGCCGCTACCGGGACGTCGCCAGCGCCCATCGCGCCCGCGTCACCATGGTGGTGTGCTCGCAAGCGCTCGTGAACATCGGCCGCACCCTGCAGGAGCGCTGGGGCATCCCCTACTTCGAGGGCTCCTTCTACGGCGTCAGCGACACCTCCGACACCCTGCGCACCATGGCCCGCATGCTGGTGGAGCGCGGCGCCCCCGTCGACCTCGTCGACCGCGCCGAGGGCGTCATCGCCCGCGAGGAGGCCCGCGTGCGGCGCCGCCTGGAGGTCTACCGGCCGCGCTTCCGGGGCCGGCGGGTGCTGCTGTTCACCGGCGGCGTCAAGAGCTGGTCGATGGTGACCGCCCTGGAGGAGGCCGGGCTGACCATCGTCGGCACCTCCACCAAGAAGTCGACCAAGGAGGACAAGGAGCGCATCCGCCAGATGAAGGGTGCCGAGTTCCACACCTGGGACGACCTGAAGCCGCGCGAGATGTACCGCATGCTGCGGGACTCCGAGGCCGACATCATGCTGTCGGGCGGGCGCTCGCAGTTCATCGCGCTCAAGGCCAAGGTGCCCTGGCTCGACGTCAACCAGGAACGCCACCATCCCTTCGCCGGGTACGAGGGCATCGTCAACCTGTGCGAGGAGATCGACAAGACGCTGTCCAACCCGATCTGGCGGCAGGTCCGCCAGCCCGCCCCCTGGCAGTGAGGGCCCGGCGATGACCCACCTCCACCGCGTCCCCACCGCCGCCAAGGCGGCGGCCACCAACCCCCTGAAGATGAGCCAGCCGCTGGGCGCGGCGCTCGCCTTCCTCGGCATGGACCGCTGCCTGCCGCTGTTCCACGGCTCCCAGGGCTGCACCGCCTTCGGCCTGGTGCTGCTGGTCCGCCACTTCCGCGAGGCGATCCCGCTGCAGACCACGGCGATGGACCAGGTCTCCACCATCCTCGGCGGCTACGAGAACCTGGAGGCGGCGATCCGCAACATCCACGAGCGGATGGCGCCGGCGCTGATCGGCGTGTGCACCACCGGCGTCACCGAGACCAAGGGCGAGGATCTCGCCGGCCATTACGCGACGTTCCGCCAGCGCAACCCCGCTCTCGACGACCTCGGCCTGGTGTTCGTCAACACCCCCGACTTCGCCGGCGGCTTCGAGGACGGCTTCGCCGCGGCGGTCGCCGGCATCGTCGAGCGCTTCGTCCAGCCGGCCGCCACCCGGGTGCGGCGCCAGGTCAACGTGCTGGCCGGCAGCCACCTGTCGCCCGGCGACGTCGAGGAACTGCGCGACGTCATCGAACAGTTCGGGATGAAGCCGATCATCCTGCCCGACCTCGCCCTGTCCCTGTGCGGCCGCCAGCCGGCCGACTTCACCGCCTATTCCCTCGGCGGCACGACGTTGGAGCAGGTGCGCCTGATGGGCACGTCGGAGGCGACCCTGGTGATCGGCGAGCACATGCGCATGCCGGCCGCCGCCCTGGAGCTGAAGACCGACGTGCCCACCGTCTTCTTCGACCGGCTGACCGGCCTGGAGGCGTCGGACCGCTTCATCAGGACGCTGGCGGACATCTCCGGACGCCCGGCGCCGGCGCGCCTGCGCCGCCAGCGGGAGAGCTTGGTCGACGCCATGCTCGACGGGCATTTCTTCTTCTCGCGCAAGCGCATCGCCGTGGCGCTGGAACCCGACCTGCTGTTCGCCGTCACCAGCTTCCTCGCCGACATGGGCGCCAGCGTCGTCGCCGCGGTGTCGCCGACCCAGGCGCCGGTGCTGGAGAAGCTGCGCGCCACCGCCGTCATGGTCGGCGACCACTCCGACCTGGAGGCGGTCGCCCGCGGCGCCGACCTGCTCGTTTCCAACGCCCATGGGCGCATGGGATCGGCGCGGCTGGGCACGCCGCTGCACCGCATGGGGCTGCCGGTGTTCGACCGCCTGGGCGCCGGCCTGAAGGTGAGCGTCGGCTACCGCGGCACGCGGGACCTGCTCTTCGAGATCGGCAACCTGTTCCTCGCCCGGGAGCTGGAGCATGGCGATCACGGGCACGGGCACGAGGGGGGCCACGGGTGCGGACATGGGGGCGGTCAATGCGGATGCAGCGGCGGCTGAAGCTGATCGAAGGCGGTGGCGACGGCGGTGGCGACGGCGGTGACGACGGCGGGGCCGCGCGCCCCCGAGGAGGAGCGATGAAGGTGGCGTTCTGCACCCAGGACATGCAGCACGTGGACGCCCATTTCGGCTGGGCCAAGAACATCGCGGTCTACGAGGTGGACCGCCAGGGCTACCGCTTCCTGGAGACGTGCCAGTTCGGCGGTTCCATGTTCGAGGACGGCAACGAGGACAAGCTGGTGCCGAAGCTGGAGGCGATCGGCGACTGCGCCATCGTCTACCTCTCGGCGATCGGCGCCTCGGCGGCGGCGCGCGTCGTCGCCAAGAAGATCCATCCCGTGAAGGTCGAGGCGACGGACCAGATCACCGTCCTGCTCGACCGCCTGCTCGCCACCATCAACGGCAACCCGCCGCCCTGGCTGCGCAAGGCGCTGACCCGCGGCGAGCCGCGGACCATCGATTTCGACGACGAAGAGGATTGAGCGGCCATGTCCGACACCGTGACCACCGACGTGGAAGAGCTGTTCCACAAGATGCTCGTCATGCTGTTCCGCGCCGAGGACAGCTACGGCGCCTGGGAGAGCAAGAGCGACGAGGTGATCCTCGCCCCCTTCGTGCTGGACAAGGAGGCGCGCGCCGCCATCCCGCTGATCGGCGACCCCGATCCCGACACGCTGTGGCGGCTGGAGCTCTTCTACAAGGCCGTCGGCATCTGCATCGAGAAGCTGACCGGCGTCATGGCGACGCCGATGCTGAAGATGAGCCACGAGGGCTTCGGCCGGGTCGTGCTGATCGCCGGCCGCCTCGTGGTGGTGTCCAAGCACCTGCGCGACGTCCACCGCTTCGGCTTCCCCAGCGGCGACAAGCTGAAGGCCGACGGCGCCAAGCTGGTGCGCGAGGCCGTGGCGCTGGTGGAGAAGCACCCCGAGGTCGCCCGCATCTGACGCCGGCGCACCCCCCGCCCCCGAAGAGACCCGCAGGAGGCCCGACCCGTGTCCGATCCCGCCGCCCTCAAGGACGAGATCAAGAAGCTCAACGCCCGCGCCACCCAGAAGAAGATGGACCTGCACGACCTGTCGGAGGAGCTGCCGCAGAACTGGGAGCGCATCCTCGAGGTGGCCGCCGAGACCTACGACGCCTTCAAGGTGCTCAGCGAGAAGCGCGCCGCGCTGAAGGCCCTGGAGTGACGCCGCCTCTCCCGCCCCGGGAACGGGGCGGAAACCGACCGTCCCCACCGAACCGGAGCGACCTCTCATGACCGCCCCCATGACTGCTTTCGTCACCGGCCAGACCCGCGGCGGCGCCGCGTGGACCCCGAAGTTCGTCGACCGCATCGACCAGGGGCAATGCATCGGCTGCGGCCGCTGCTTCAAGGTCTGCGGACGCGGCGTCCTCGAGCTGATCGGCATCACCGAGGACGGCGACATCGTCGACGCCTTCGACGACGAGGCCGAGAAGAAGGTCATGAGCATCAAGGAAGCGGCCAACTGCATCGGCTGCGAGAGCTGCGCCAAGGTCTGCTCGAAGAGCTGTATCCGCCACGAGGCGCTGGCCGCCTGACCGCCGGCGGCGTCACTCTCCTTCGGCCGGACAGGACGGCCGTGACGCGCGGCGCCGCCACGGGGCGCGGCGCGCGTCCACGCACCACCGGGGCGTCGGTCCACACCGGCGCCCCTGCGCGCCGATAGGCGCGACAACCCAGCTTGCCGGTAGGCGCGATGATCCTGCGCGCCGGTAGGCGCGATGACCTTGCGCGCCGGTAGGCGCGATGACCTTGCGCGCCGGTAGGCGCGATGATCCTGCGCGCCGGTAGGCGCGATGACCTTGCGCGCCGGTAGGCGCGACGATGGCCGAAACGCCACAGCGCCGGTGCGCGAAGCACCGCGTCGCCCCCTTCCCCGATCGGGCCGCGCCAACACCCCGGCCCCTCCCCGCCGCGCGACCCCAGGAACCGCCACCGTCCGCCGACGAACGAATTCCAACCAGCGGTGGAAAGCGGGCGCCGGACCGGTATACAAGAGTCGGTGCAGGAAAGCCGCCGGCACGCGACGGCGCCCCGCCTCCGGGGCGGGACATCGAACCGGAAGCGGACGGGTAGCCACGCCATGACGCCACGCGACACCGCATTCGCGACGCCGGTGCGGGACGCCGACGAGTCCGGCCCCGACCGACCGCCGGCGCGGCCGCGCCGGCGCTGGCCGATGACGGTCGCCGGCGCCGCGGCGCTGGCCGCCCTGGCGTCGGGCGGGACGGCCTGGCTGGTCGCCGTTCCCCTGGCCCGCCAGTCGGGCGACCGTGCCGGCGCCGCGATGGCCACCGCCCTCGACGTCCTGCGCCTCGCCGAGGCGACGGACCGTTTCGCCATCGGCACACCCTATCTGGAGGGCGCAGCCGACGGCCTGCGCCGGCAGAACGTCTACGCCGGCCTGCGCCAGCACACGCAACGGGTGAGCGGCCTGCTGGGCGGCCTGACCGGCACCGGGGGCGGCGCGGCACGGCTCGACCCCGCTGCGGGGGAGGCGTTGCGGCGTCTGCTGGTCGGTCTGGAAATCCATCTCGACGACCTCAACCACATGGTCGAACGGCGCATCGGCCTGGAGGAGGACCTGCGCACCGCGGTGGAGCGGGTCCCGGAACGCCACGCCGCCTTCCGCGGCGCGCTGTCGACGGTCCGCGAGGACGCCCTGCAGGCGCTGCGCGCCACCGCGCCCGGTGAGGCGCCGGAGGCCACGGCCGAGCGGCTGCGCCTCCGCGACACCCTGGAGGACCTCGGCCGGTCGCTCGCCGACCAGCTCTTCGCCGCCGGCACCGAGGGCCGGGCGGCCCGGCTGGCCGCGACCCAGGAGACCTTCCGCGACACCGCCGGCCGGCTCGAGGCGCTGCTCGACCGGCTGCCCATCGGCCTCGCCAGCGCCCGCCGCGCCGATGCCGCGCGCCAGCTCATGGCCCTGGGAATCGACACCGGCAACGTCTTCGACCTGCGCCAGGACCTGCTGCGCACGACCGACGCCATCGCCGACCTCACCCGCCACGGCCACGACCGCGCGGCCGAGGTCGCCCAGCTCGCCCGGCGCCTGGCGCTGACCCTGCAGGACGAAGCGGACGCGGCGCGCCGGCGGGCTGCCGTCGCCCTCGACCTGGTGGCCCCGGCGGCGGCCCTGGCGGCGGCGTTGACGGCCCTCGCCGCGGCGCTGCTCGGCCGCCGGTCGGCCGGGCCGGCCACGGCGGCGCAGGACCGGCCGCTTCCGGCACCGCTCCCCCCGCCGGCCGGCGCCGTCCCGCCGCTCGCCATCCTCATGGCCGAGGACGAACGCATCAACCAGATGGTCGGGGCCGCCCTGTTGCGCCGCGCCGGACACACGGTCACCGTCGTCGCCGACGGCCGGCAGGCGCTGGAGGCCGTCCGCGGGGCGACCTTCGACCTCGTGCTGATGGACCTGCGGATGCCGGTGATGGACGGGCTGGAGACGGTCGGACGCGTCCGCGCGCTCGCCGACCCGGTGCGCGCCCGGGTGCCCATCGTCATGCTCACCGCCAGCATCGTGCCGGAAGACGCCGAGCGCTGCCGCGCCGCCGGAGCCGACGCCGTCCTGCCCAAGCCGCTGCAGAACGAGACGTTGCAGCCGCTGCTGCTGCGCCTGTTCGCCGAACGGGCCGCCACGGCCGGACCGGCGACCGCGCCCGCCGCCGCGGCAACGGCGGCCGACGGGCCCGTCCTGGACGAGGAGACCCTGCGGCAGATGGCCGAGGCGCTGCCGGCGGAGCGCGTCGCCGGGCTGATCGACGGCACCGTCGACACCCTGCACACCTACCATGCCGCGCTGACCGCGGCGGCGCGGGCGGGCGACCGCCGGACGGTATCGGCCATGGCCCACAAGATGGCCGGCGTCGCCGGCGTCTACGGCTGCACGCGCCTGAGGCACGCCGCCCAGGCGCTGGAGCTGGCGCTCGAACGCGGCGACGCCGATCCGGCGCCGCTGGTCGCGGCCGTCGCCGGCACCGTCGGCCCCGCCGTCACGGCGCTGCGCGGCCACCGCGACGCCCTGTGCGGCACGGCCGGGTGACGGCGATGACCGGCAGCGACACGGCGCCGACGCAGATCCTGAAGTCCTATTATGCCGGCCTCGACAGCTGGGCCGGCCTGTTCAACTACCGCGTGCTGCGGGCCGGCCACATCCGCACCGGCCCCGGCTACCGCATCGCCCGCGACAACGTTCCCGGCCACGAGTTCCTGTTCTGCGTCGGCGGCGCCGGCTACGTGAAGGTGGACAACAGGAGCCACCGGGTGCTGCCGGGGGAACTGGCGTGGCTGCCGGTGCAGTGGCCGCACGCCCACGCCCCCGACCGCGACGATCCCTGGGAGCTCCTGTGGCTGCGCGTCGACGGCCCCAAGCTCGACACCCTGATGGCGGTGCTGGCGGTGCGCGCCGAGCCGGTCTTCCGGTTCGCCAGGCCGGCGGAGGTGCGCGGCCTGTTCGACGCGGTGCTGTCCCACGTCAGCCCGTCGTCGCTCCTCGCCAACGCCTCGTGCGACACGCTGGTCGCGTCGCTCATCGAACGGCTGCTGGAAAGCCGCAGCAACCGGGTGCTGGAGCCCCAGGTCACCGCCCACCAGGGGCTCGCCCGCCTGATGGCCGAGATCCACATCCACTACAACGACGCCTGGGACATCGACAAGTTCGCCGGCTATTGCCGGGTCAGCAAGTCCCACCTCTTCCGCCTGTTCAAGGCCGCCTTCGGGCAGACGCCGCTGCACTGGCTGCGCGACTTCCGCATCGCCCAGGCCAAGCGCCTGCTGCTGGAGACCGACGCCCCGGTCGCCACCGTGTCGCGGCGGGTCGGCTACGACGACCCGCTCCATTTCTCGCGCGACTTCAAGAAGCACGTCGGCGTCTCGCCCAGCCAGTTCCGCGATCAGGAGAAGTGGTAGGCGGCCCGCACCTCCCACCTTGACATCGTTCCAAAGAAAACGGCGAATTCATGCTGCGTTGCAGCAAATACTTGTGCGTCGCACACAGGGCCCCGCCTGCGGCCGCCACTTGAGACTTTCATCCATGTCTTTGAGAGCGCCCGCCATGGTCTCGCTTCGGCCGCTCTGGCAGACTCCCCCCGCAGTCGACACCAGAGGAGCCGTGGTCATGATCGACTTCACCGACCGGCATCAGGTCGCCAAGGCCATCCAATACACCAACGTCAATCCCGATCTGACCCGCGATGGCCTGCTGGCCCACGTGCGCACCTGCGCCGAGTACGGGTTCGACGCCGCCATGGTCGGCCCCTGCTGGGTGTCGCTGGCGCGCGAGGCGCTCAAGGGAACCGGCGTCAAGGTCGCCTCCACCGTCAATTTCCCGATGGCCAACGACACGCTGGCCATGAAGCTCGCGGTGGTCCGCATGCTCGCCAAGGAGGGGGCCGACGAGTTCGACTTCCCGCCCAACCCCGGCCTGCTGCTGGGCGGCATGGCCGAGGCCTACGCCGAGGAGCTGCGCGAGATGGCCCGCGTCGCCCACGAGGAGGGGATGGCCATCAAGGCGATGCTGGAGTTCGGCTACATCACCACGCCCGAGCTGAAGGCCGAGGCGGCCCGGCTCGCCTGCGAGGCCGGCATCGACTGGGTCAAGCAGTCGAGCGGCTGGGGCAAGGGCGGCTGCGTCGCCACCACCGAGGACGTCGCCATCCTCAAGGCCAACGTCCAGGCGCCGTGCCGGGTCAAGGTGTCCGGCAAGGTCAACACGCGCGAGAAGATGATGGCCCTGTTCGCCGCCGGCGCCGAGCTGGTGGGCACCAGTTCCGGGCCGGAGATCGTCGAGGGCGTCGCCGGCGACGCGCACGCC
Source organism: Azospirillum sp. ST 5-10 (assembly GCF_051225715.1). Lineage (NCBI taxonomy): Bacteria > Pseudomonadati > Pseudomonadota > Alphaproteobacteria > Rhodospirillales > Azospirillaceae > Azospirillum > Azospirillum sp. ST 5-10. The sequence continues at coordinate 74,864 of NZ_JBPJSP010000013.1, read as the reverse complement.
TACTGAACGAACGGGCCGCCGTCGACAAGGCCCACACAGCCGGGAGGACCGATCCCATGTCCGTGGTCATCTTGGGCAGTTACGCCAAGGCGCTGGTCATGACGACCGCGCGCATCCCCACCGTCGGCGAGACGCTGCTGGGGTGGAATTTCCGCCAGACCTTCGGCGGCAAGGGCTCCGACATGGCGGTGCAGGCCGCCCGCCTGGGCAGCCCCGTCGCCTTCGTCGGGGTGGTGGGCAACGACGTGTTCGGGCACGAGTTCGTCGAGCTGATGAAGGCCGAGGGCATCGGCATCGGCGCCCTGCGGGTGACCGCCGAACGGCCGACCGGCGCCGGCTTCATCGTCAAGGACGAGGCCGGGCACAACGTCATCGTCGTCGACATGGGGGCGAACGCCCTGTTCGACCGCGCCGACGTCGACCGGGCGGCGCCGCAGATCGCCGGCGCCCGGGTGGCGCTGGCCCAGCTCGAGATCCCGCTGGACACCGCGCTCTACGGACTGGGCCGGGCCCGCGCCGCCGGCGCCACCACCATCCTCAACCCGGCCCCCGCCCAGGACCTGCGCGGCGCCGACCTGGCGGTGGTGGACATCCTGACGCCCAACGAGACGGAGGCCCGCGTCGCCCTCGGCCTGCCCCCCGACGCCGCGCTGCCCAACGCCGAGGTGGCGCGGCGCCTGATGGACACCGGCTGCGGCGCCGTCGTCATGACCCTCGGCGAGGCCGGGGTCGCCGGCTTCGACCGGCAGGGCGGCTTCACGGTGGCGCCGTTCCGGGTCGACGTCGTCGACAGCAACGGCGCCGGCGACAGCTTCAACGCCGCCCTCGCCGTCGCCCTGTCGGAGGGCCGGCCGCTGCGCGAGGCGGCCCGCTTCGCCGCCGCCGTCGCCGCCCTGTGCTGCACCCGCTGGGAGACGGTCCCCTCCTACCACACCCGTGCCGAAGTCGAGCGCTTCCTGGCCCAGGCCGCCTGAGCCACGCCGCCCCGACGCGATCCGGAGACCCCGCCATGAGACCCAACCGCATCCTGCACCCCGAGCTGGCCAGGGCGCTGGCCACCCTCGGGCACACCGACATCGTCATGGTGACCGACGCCGGCTTCCCCATCCCGGCCGCCGCCAACCGCATCGACCTCGGCTTCTACGAGGGGCTGCCCGACGTCTGCGACGTGCTGCGCGTCCTGCGCCAGGAGATCTTCGTCGAGGAGGTCCACTTCGCCACCGAGGTGCGCGACTGCAACCCCGACCTCTACGCCCGCATCCAGGACATCTACACCGGCTCCGGCGCCGTCTTCAAAGGAACGACCCATGAGGAGCTGTGCGCCGACTACGCGCACCGCGCCAAGGTCGTCGTGCGCTCCGGGTCGTTCAACCCCTGGGCCAACTTCGCCCTGGTCGCCAGCACCGATCCCTTCGCCTGGTTCCGGCCGGACTCCAACACCGAGGTCCTGCCGCCCTATCTGGAGCGGCGCAAGCGCATCGAAGGCCGCGTCGTTCCCGCCCTGACCGATTGAAGGAGGCCGCCATGGCCAAGGCCCCGCTCGTCGAGTTCGACCTCGCCGTCGACCCGGTCCTGCCCGAACGCCGGGATTTCCGCATCGGCTGCGTCGGCGCCGGCTTCATCATGCGCGACTGCCACCTCGTCGCCTACAACGACGTCGGCTTCCGGCCCTACGCCATCGCCTCCCTCGACCGCGCCCAGGCCGAGGCGGTTGCGGCGGCGCGCGGCGTGCCGGTGGTGCACGACACCTGGCAGCAGGTGGTGCGCGATCCCGAGGTGGAGATCCTCGACATCGCCGTGCCGCCGGACCAGCAGCTCGCCATCGTCCGCGAGGCGGTCAAGGAATCCTCCCACATCCGCGGCATCCTCGCCCAGAAGCCGCTCGCCATGGACCTCGCCGAGGCGCGGGAGATCGTCGCGCTGTGCGCGCGCGCCGGCATCCCGCTCGGCGTCAACTCCAACATGCGCTACGACCAGTCGATCCGGGCGCTGAAGTCGCTGCTCGACCACGGCATCCTCGGGCAGCGGGTGCTCGCCACCATCGAGATGCGGGCGATCCCCCACTGGCAGGATTTCCTGCGCAAGTACGACCGGGTGGAGATCCTCAACATGGGCATCCACCACATCGACAGCTTCCGCTACCTGTTCGGCGACCCGCTGAAGATCACCGCGGTGACGCGCAGCGACCCGCGCACCACCTTCCCCCACCGCGACGGCATCTCCCAGTACACGTTCAAGTACGCCGACGACTTCATGGCGTCGAGCCTCGACGACGTGTGGGCCGGCCCCGGCGGCGAGGCGGAGCAGGACATCTACATCAAGTGGCGGGTCGTCGGCACCGAGGGCCTCGCCCAGGGCACCATCGGCTGGCCCAAGTACCCGGTGCGCACGCCCAGCACGCTCACCTTCACCACGCGCCAGGCGCCGCACTGCTGGATCACCCCGAGCTGGGACAAGGTGTGGTTCCCCGACGCCTTCGCCGGGACCATGGCCCAGCTCCTGCGCGCCGTGGAAAGCGGGACCGAGCCGGAGATCTCGGGCCGCGACAACCTGAAGACGCTCGCCTGCGTCGAGGCCTGCTACCGGTCGATCGCCGAGGATCGCACCGTGCATCTGGAAGAAATCGTGACGGACGCGCAGCCCTGAACCGGCCCGCCGCGTTCCGCCCTGGAGGGAGTGAACACCATGATTCCCGTCGGCATCTTCACCGGTTACTTCCCCTACGACCTCGCCACCGTGATCGCCAAGCTCAAGCAGCACGGCTTCAGCACGGTCCAGCTCGACCTCGCCTTCAAGGGCATGGACTTCACGCCGGGCAGCCTGACCCGGGAGACGTGCCACACCGTGCGCGACGCCTTCCGCCGCGCCAACCTGCCGATCTCGGTGGTGTCGGGCTACACCAACATCGTCCACCCCGACCGCGCCGAGCGGGCCCGCCGGGTCGAGGCGCTGAAGGAGATCATCCGCCACGCCCGCGACATCGGCACGCCCTACGTGGTGTCCGAGACCGGCACCTTCGACCCCGACAGCGACTGGGTCCACCACCCCCGCAACAAGACGCCGGAAGGCTACGCCGAGGCGCTGGAGGTGATCGCCGACCTGGCCCAGGAGGCCTACGACCACGGCGCCGTGTTCCTGGTGGAGAACTACGTCAACAACGTCGTCGGTTCGGTGGACGAGGTGCTGCGCCTGTTCGCCGACCTGCCGCACCCCGGCCTGGGGCTGCTGATGGACCCGACGAACTACTTCGACGACGTGACCATCAACCACGTCGACCTGACCATCAACCGCATGTTCGACGCGCTGGGCGAGCGCATCCGCATCGCCCACGCCAAGGACTGCAAGCGCGCCGCCGACACCGGCGAGAAGCACGCCCACATCGACGCCTCGGAGGCCCACACCTTCCGCGGCGCCGGCGCCGTCGAGCTGCCGGCCCCCGGTCTGGGCTCGCTGAACTACCACCTGTACCTGAGCCGGCTCAGCCGGCTGCATCCCAACATCCCGCTGATCATCGAGCACCTGGACGAAGCCGACGTGCCGCGCGCCAAGGCCTTCGTCGACGACGTGCTCCTCACCGTCGGCGCGTGAGGCGGCCTTCCCCCCACCCCTGCCCGGCCGCGCCGAAGGCCCCGGATCGCCGATCCGGGGCCTTTCTCTTGCCGCGGCCCGCCCGCTGCTTGGCGCGGCGGCCGGAACCGCCGCTCCCGCACCCCCGTTAAACGCGCGTTTACTTTTCTCTTCGATGGTGCCGCTTGCCAGGAGGCCGGCCGGACGCCTATATTGCGCTGCAACATCGCCGGTTGCGGCGCACGCGCCGGACACGCATTCCTTCAAGAACAGGCGAAAGAGGACCCGCACATGGACGACGTTCGTCAGACCTCGAGGGAGTTCGACGGCCATTTCATCGAGGACCTGTCCGTCGGCATGACGGCGTCCTACGCCAAGACCGTGACGGACGCCGACATCGTCCTCTACGCCGGCATCTCGGGCGACACCAACCCGGTGCACCTGAACCAGGAATACGCCAGCACGACGATGTTCCAGGGCCGCATCGCCCACGGCATGCTGACCGCCGGCTTCATCTCCGCCGTGCTCGGCACCAAGCTGCCGGGGCCGGGCTGCATCTACATGTCGCAGACCCTGAAGTTCAAGGCGCCGGTGCGCGTCGGCGACACGGTGACCGCCCGCGCCACGGTGACCGAGATCGTGCCGGAGAAGCGGCGCGTCGTCATGCGCACGGTCTGCACCACCGGCGAGACGGTGGTGCTGGAGGGCGAGGCGCTGCTGATGGTCCCGTCGCGCGGCTGATCCCGATCGCCGGCCGGGTGCGTTTACCCCGCGGCGGCGCCGGTCTATATACTCGCCCAGCGGTCCGGCCCGCGCGCCCTCCCGGGGCGGCGGGCCGGGCCCTTTTGCGGCAGCGGGCGTGCGCCCGGGGCGAGAAGGTACCAAGGCCGGCATGCGACTGTTCCGACACACCGACGACCTGCCCGACGACGCCCGCGGCGCCGTGGTGGCGCTGGGCAACTTCGACGGCGTCCACCGCGGCCACCTCGCGGTGATCGGCGAGGCGCAGGCGCGCGCCCGCGCGCTCGGGGCGCCGGCCGGCGTCCTCACCTTCGAACCGCACCCGCGCTCCGTCTTCCGGCCGGACGAGCCGCCCTTCCGGCTGACGCCGCTGCGGGTGCGCGCGCGCCAGGTCGAGGCGCTGGGCGTCGACCTGCTGGTGGTCGTCCATTTCGACGAGCGATTCCTGCACAAGTCGGCCGAGGCGTTCGTCGAGGAGGACCTGGTGCGCGGCCTCGGCATCCGCCACGCCGTGTGCGGCTGGGACTTCCTGTTCGGCCACGGGCGGCGCGGCGACGTCGCGCTGCTGCAGCGCCTGGGGCACGGGCACGGCTTCGGCGTCACCGCCATCGGTCCGGTCGCCGACCCGGAAGGGGGCGTCTACTCCTCCACCCGGGTGCGCGACGCCCTGGTCCAGGGGCGCCCGCGCGAGGCGGCGCACATCCTCGGCCGCCCCTGGGAGATCGAGGGCCGGGTCGAGCACGGCGACCACCGCGGCCGCACCATCGGCTTCCCCACCGCCAACGTCGAGCTGGGCGAGTACCTGCGCCCGGCCTTCGGCGTCTACGCCGTGCGCACCGGCGTCGACCAGGGCCGCGCCACCGTATGGCGGGACGGCGTCGCCAACCTGGGCCGCCGCCCCACCGTCGGCGGCCTGGTGGAGCGGCTGGAGACGCACATCCTCGACTTCGACGGCGATCTCTACGGCCAGCACCTGCGCGTGCAACTGGTGGAGTTCCTGCGCCCCGAGCGCAAGTTCTCCGGCCTCGACGAACTCAAGGGGCAGATCGTCCAGGACGCCGCCGCGGCACGGGTGGCGCTGGCGGAGCCGGAGGCGTTGTAGGGCGGGCGACGGCGCTGTTATCATCCGACGCCCCGACGGTGGAGGAAGGCGATGCCCGACGGCAGCCTCTACGAACGCGACTTCTACGCCTGGACCCTGGAGCAGGCCGCCGCCCTGCGCCGGATGGCCGCCCGCCGCACCAACACCGAACTCGACCTGGAGCATCTCGCGGAGGCCGTCGAGGACATGGGCAACGGCGACCTGGGCGCGCTGGAGAGCGATCTGATCCGCGTCATCGAACACCTGCTGAAGCTTGAGCATTCCCCGGCCGCGGACCCGCGCCGCAAGTGGATACTCAGCGTTATCGAGCACCGCGGACGGGTCGAGTTCGCCTGCGAACGCAGCGGCACCCTGAAACGGAAGCTGCCGGAGCTGCTGCCGCATGCCTGGCGCCGAGCCAGGAAGCAGGCCGGCAAGGCGATGGAACTCTTGGACGGCGTCGATCCGGCCACGTTGCCGAACGAGTGCCCCTACACCCTGGAGCAGATCCTCGACGACGAATTCCTGCCGGCCGGTCGTCACGGACCGGCGTGAGCATTCCCGCCCGCCCAACCCGTTGCCATTCCCGTGCCCGGGCTCTACACAGGGGCTCGCCCGAAAGCCCGTGCGGAGTCCTGCCATGTCCACGCCCACCACCGCCGCCATCGCCCACCCGGACCGGGACGCGATCGCCGCAACGGCCGCCTCCATCCTGCTGGAGATCAAGGCGCTGCACTTCAACGCCGAGAAGCCCTTCATCTTCACCTCGGGCTGGGCGAGCCCGGTCTACACCGACTGCCGGCGCATCATCTCCTTCCCGCGGGCCCGGCGGGCGCTGATGGACTTCGCCGTGGCGACCATCCAGCGCGAGATCGGCTTCGAGTCGGTGGACGCGGTGGCCGGCGGCGAGACCGCCGGCATCCCCTTCGCCGCCTGGATCGCCGACCTCATGGGCCTGCCCATGCAGTACATCCGCAAGAAGCCCAAGGGCTTCGGCCGCAACGCCCAGATCGAGGGCGTGCTGGGCGAGGGGCAGCGCGTCCTGCTGGTGGAGGACCTCGCCACCGACGGCAAGAGCAAGGAGAATTTCGTCACCGCCCTGCGCACCGCCGGGGCGCAGGTCACCGACACCTTCGTCGTCTTCCACTACGGCATCTTCCCGCAGTCGAAGCAGACCATGGAGGCGATGGGCGTGCGGCTGCACGCGCTGTGCACCTGGTGGGACGTCCTGGAGGTCGCGCGGCGCAACGCCTACTTCGACGCCAACACGCTGAACGAGGTGGAGAAGTTCCTCCACAACCCCATAGAGTGGTCGGCGGCGCACGGCGGCAAGGCCAGCTTCGACTGAAGCGGCGCGACGCGACGGCCGCCCGGCGCCCCTGACGGAGGGGCACGATGACGACACGGTTGTTCGCGGCGGCTTGCGGATTGGCTCTGGCGCTGGGCGGCCCCGGCGCCGCCCTGGCGGCGGGGGACGGCCCCGGCCTGTGGAGAGCGCTGGCGCAGTTGCAGGGCAAGGAATTCGTCGACCTGACCCATGCGTTCGGCCCGGGCATCCCCCACTGGCCCGGGTTCGACGACGAGCGGCGCACCACCCTCTACTCCTACGAGGCCGGCGGGGGCACCAAGGGCGCCGGCTTCTTCGCCCAGGAATACTGCCACGTCGGCCAGTGGGGCACCCACGTCGACCCGCCCGCGCACTTCATCAAGGGGCTGCGCACGGTGGAGGACATCGGCGTCAAGGAGATGATGCTGCCGCTGGTGGTGTTCGACGTCTCGGCCAAGGCGGCCGCCGACCCCGACTACCAGATCACCATGGACGACGTCCGCGCCTGGGAGCAGCGCCACGGCCCGGTGCCCGCCGGCGCCTTCGCCGCCATGCGCACGGACTGGTCGAAGCGCTGGCCCGATCCGGCGGCCATGCGCAACGCCGACGCCTCCGGCACCGCCCATTACCCCGGCTGGAGCCGCGCGGTGCTGACCTACCTCTACGAGGAGCGCGGCATCACCGCGTCGGGCCACGAGACGACGGACACCGATCCCGGCACCGCCACCAGCAAGGACGACTATTCGCTGGAGACCTACGTCCTGTCGCGCGACCGCTACCAGATCGAGCTGCTCGCCAATCTCGACCGCGTGCCCGAGGCCGGCGCCATCGCCGTCGTCACCTTCCCCAAGCCGGCGCAGGGCTCGGGCTTCCCGGCACGGGTCTTCGCCATCCTGCCCTGATCCGGAGTCGCGGCGCCGGGCGGCGGGGACCGCCGCCGCCGGCCGGGGCGGGGTGGTGGATGCGCCCGCCCCCGCGTCGCGGTGCGATGGGGCTGGCGCCCGGGGCTCTACCGTTATTCAATGCGGCGGACATTGTTTTCCCCGTTTTGCGAGAGCCGCCCGATGAGCATACGACCGCCCTGCCCCCGCCGCTCCGCCGTCGGGCTCGCCGCCGCCCTGGCGACCGCCGCGCTGCTGGCCGCGCCGGCCGCCGCACAGTCCGGACCCGACCTGCAGGCCTATTCCGCCGCCCGGTTCGTTCCCTTCGCCAAGGACGCCGGGGGCGGCCTGCCGCTCGCCGACGCGCCCCGGCTGGCCTTCCGCATCCCGGCGCCGGCCGGCGCCCCGGCGCCGGACACCCCGCGGCGCGACCTCTTCACCATGACCATGGACACCGGCTCGACCGGCGTCGTCGTCTCCGCCGCCGACCTTCCCGGCTACACCGCCGACGAGGCGGCGGGCAGCCCGCAGGGCTGGGAGTTCCTGTCCAGCAGCAAGCGCCTGTGGATCGGCCACTGGCTGACGCGGGAGCTGGTGTTCCTCAACGGCCGCGGCGACCCGCTGGCGACCGCGACGGTGCCCGTCCTGGCCGTGGAGACCGAACACATCTGCCCGGGGTGGAGCGAGACGGCCAACCTCCCGACCTGCGACCAGCCCACGCGGACGAGCCGGATGCCGACGGGGATCGCCTATCTGGGCGTCGGCTTCGGCCGGGAGCACGACGGGCAGCCGCAGGGCACGCCCGACAAGAACCCGCTGCTGAACCTCACCGCCGTCGGCGACCGGGCGGTGACGCCGGGCAGCCTGCGCGCGGGCTACATCGTCACGCGGGACGGGGTCCACATCGGGCTGACGCCGGCGAACGCGAAGGGCTTCGCCTTCGCCAAGCTGCGGGACCGCAGCCTGAACGCCGCGGGGCAGCCGGCCTCCGCCGATCCGCGCGACTGGGCGCAGGCGACGATGGCCGTATCGGTGGACGGCGGCGCGCCCCAGGAGGGCCCGGTGCTGATCGACACCGGCATTCCCCAGATGTACCTCACCGTCGCCGATCCCGGAGGCCTGCGCACCGTCGCCATCGAGACCGCCAGCGAGACGGGCAAGCGGGTGAGCGGCCTGGCCCCGGACAGCCGGGTGGAGGTGCGGTTCCCCGGCGCCGGCCGGCCGATCGCCACCTACGGCTTCACCGTCGGCTCCGGCGACCCGCTGGCGCCCAGCGCGGTGATCGTCAACCGCCCCGGCACGCCGGCCTTCGTCAACACCGGCCGGCACGTGATCCGGGGATTCGACGTGCTGTTCGACGCCGACGGCGGCTGGTTCGGCCTGCGCCCGGCGGCGGCGAACGGCGGGTGAGCCCGCGGCCGGCCGTGCGGTCCCTCTGCGGTCCACCTTGACCCCTCGCCGCCGGCCGCTATTATCCCGCGCCATGACACACTCGGCCTGGGCCTTCGGGCGATTCCGTCGAATTACCGGCCCGGCCCCCTGAGGGGGGCCGGGATGACCGTCCGTATCCGCTGACGTCGGCAGCCGGGCCGCTGCGCGCCGACGCTTTCGCCCCAGGAAACCCGATGACCGACTACAAATCCACCGTCTTCCTGCCGCGCACCGACTTCCCCATGCGCGGCGGCCTGCCGACCAAGGAGCCCGAGCTGCTGAAGCGCTGGGCCGAGCTGGACCTGTTCCGCCGCCTGCGCGAGACCGCCGCCGGCCGGCCCAAGTTCGTGCTGCACGACGGCCCGCCCTACGCCAACGGCAACATCCACATCGGCCACGCCCTCAACAAGATCCTCAAGGACATCGTCGTCCGCTCGCGCCAGATGCTGGGCAACGACGCCAACTACGTCCCCGGCTGGGACTGCCACGGCCTGCCCATCGAGTGGAAGATCGAGGAGAAGTACCGGGCGGCCGGCAAGGACAAGGACGAGGTGCCGATCGTCCAGTTCCGCGCGGAGTGCCGCCAGTTCGCCCAGCAATGGGTGGGGGTGCAGACCGAGGAGTTCAAGCGCCTCGGCGTCGAGGGCGACTGGGTGCGCCCCTACACCACCATGACCTTCCCCGCGGAAGCGCAGATCGTCCGCGAGATCCACAAGTTCGCCCTCAACGGCGGCCTCTACAAGGGCGCCAAGCCGGTGCTGTGGTCGGTGGTCGAGAAGACCGCGCTCGCCGAGGCCGAGGTCGAGTACCACGACCACACCTCCACCACCTGCTTCGTGCGCTTCCCCGTGCGCACCCCCGGCACGCCGGAGCTCGGCGGCGCCAAGGTGGTGATCTGGACGACCACCCCCTGGACCCTGCCCGGCAACCGGGCGCTGGCCTACGGCGCCGAGATCGAATACGGCGTCTACGAGGTGACGGCGGTCGAGGAGGGCTCGCTGGCCGTCCCCGGCGAGCGTCTCGTGCTCGCCACCGCGCTGGCCGACGCCGTCGCCAAGGAGGCGGGGATCGCCGACTGGGCGTGCCTGCACCGCGTCCCCGGCCAGCGCCTCGCCGGCACCGTGTGCGGCCACCCGCTGGCCGGCCGGGGCTACGATTTCGACGTGCGGATGCTGGCCGGCGACTTCGTCACCACCGACGCCGGCACCGGCGTCGTCCACATCGCCCCCGGCCACGGCGAGGACGACTTCCACCTCGGCACGGCCAACGGTGTGGAGGTGCCGCAGACGGTCGGCGAGGACGGCCGCTACTACGAGCACGTGCCGCTGTTCGCCGGCCTGCGCGTCTACACCGACCAGGGCAAGCCGGGCGAGGCCAACAAGGCCGTGCTGGGCGCCGTGCAGGAGGCGGGCGGCCTGCTGGCCCAGGGGCGGCTCAAGCACTCCTATCCCCACTCCTGGCGTTCCAAGGCGCCGCTCATCTTCCGCACCACGCCGCAGTGGTTCATCTCCATGGAGACGAACGGCCTGCGCCAGGTGGCGCTGAAGGCGATCGCCGAGACCCGCTGGGTGCCGCCCCAGGGCGAGAACCGCATCCGCGCCATGATCGAGCAGCGGCCGGACTGGTGCATCAGCCGCCAGCGCGCCTGGGGCGTGCCGATCGCCGTGTTCGTGCGCAAGGCCGACGGCCGGCTGCTGTGCGACCCCGCCGTCTACGAGCGCATCGCCGCGATCTTCGAGGCCGAGGGGTCCGACGCCTGGTTCGCCCGCGATCCCCAGGACTTCCTGGGCAACGCCCACCGGGCCGACGATTTCGAGCAGATCCGCGACATCGTCGACGTCTGGTTCGAGTCGGGCTCCACCCACTCCTTCGTGCTGGAGCAGCGGCCGGAACTGGCGTGGCCGGCGTCCTTGTACCTGGAGGGCTCCGACCAGCACCGCGGCTGGTTCCACTCCTCGCTCCTGGAGAGCTGCGGCACCCGCGGCCGCGCGCCCTACGACGCCGTGCTGACCCACGGCTTCACGCTCGACGAGCAGGGCCGCAAGATGTCGAAGTCGCTGGGCAACGTGGTCGCCCCGCAGGAGGTGTGCGACAAGTTCGGCGCCGATATCCTGCGCCTGTGGGTGGTCGGCACCGACTACACCGAGGACCAGCGCATCGGCCCGGAGATCATCAAGTACCAGGCCGACCTCTACCGCCGCCTGCGCAACACCCTGCGCTACCTCCTGGGGGCGCTGGCCGACTACAGCCCGGCCGAGCGGCTGGAACCGGCGGCGATGCCGGAGCTGGAGCGCTGGGTGCTGCACCGGCTGGTCGAGCTGGACCGCGAGATCCGCGCCGCCATCGAGTCCTACGACTTCCACAGCCTGTCGACGGCGCTGCACAATTTCTGCGCGGTCGACCTCTCGGCCTTCTACTTCGACGTCCGCAAGGACAGCCTCTACTGCGATCCCGCCGGCAGCGACCGCCGCCGCGCCGTGCGCACGGTGATGGAGCAGCTTCTGTCGTGCCTGACGGCGTGGCTGGCGCCGGTGCTGTGCTTCACCGCCGAGGAGGCTTGGCTGGCCCGTCCGGACGGGCTGAAGGGCGAGCCGGGCTGGGACGCCGAGAGCGTGCACCTGCGCCTCTTCCCGGACGTGCCCGAGGCGTGGCGCGACGAGGCGCTGGCGGCCAAGTGGGCGACGGTGCGCGAGGTGCGCCGGGTGGTCACCGGGGCGCTGGAGCTCGAACGGGCCAGCAAGCGGATCGGCTCCTCCCTGCAGGCGCGGCCGACCGTCTACGTCGACGCCGACACCAAGGCGGTGCTGGACAGCGTCGCCTTCGACGACGTCTGCATCACCTCGGGCATCGCGGTCGAGGCGGGAGCCGCGCCGGACGGCGCCTTCACCCTGCCCGACGTGGCCGGCGTGGCGGTGATCCCGACCCCGGCCGAGGGCGAGAAGTGCGAGCGCTGCTGGAAGGTCCTGCCCGAGGTCGGCAGCGACCCCGCCCACCCCACCCTCTGCCACCGCTGCGCCGACGCCGTAGGGGCGGCGTGACTCACCTCCCTCCCCCGCCTCCGGTGGGGGAGGGCCGGGGTGGGGGCGAGGTCCCCAATGCCCAGCGTTGTCATTCTTGCCACGTCCGAGGCGCCAGCCTGCCGGCAACACCTTGCCCCCACCCGGCGCCTTCGGCACCACCCTCCCCCGGCGAAGCCGAGGGAGGGGTCATGAGAAACACGAGAGAGGCCCGATGAACGCCTTCGTCGCACCGCCACCGGGGCGCTCGCACCTCGCCCTCGGGCTGGCGGTCGCCGTCCTGGTGCTGGTCCTCGACCAGCTCACCAAGTGGTGGATCCTCGAGGTGGTGATGCAGCCCATCCCCCACGTCATCGAGGTCACCCCCTTCTTCAACCTCGTCCTCGTGTGGAACTACGGCGTCAGCTTCGGCACCTTCGCCAGCCAGGACGCCTTCATGCCCTACGTGCTCAGCGGCATCTCGGTGGGCATCGCCGGCTTCCTCGTGGTGTGGCTGCGCCGGGCCGAGACCCGGCTGGCGGCCTTCGCCCTGGGGCTGGTGATCGGCGGCGCCATCGGCAACGTCATCGACCGCCTGCGCTTCGGGGCGGTCGCCGACTTCCTCGACTTCCACGCCGCCGGCTGGCACTTCTGGGCCTTCAACGTCGCCGACAGCGGAATCACCGTCGGCGTTGCGCTGCTCGTCATAGACGGGTTGTTCAGGGCCCCCGAAACGTCGTAATAGAGCGGACGGAAAACTGAGCCGCCCCAGCGACGAGACACCATGGCCGTGTACCGCATGCCTTCCCTCCTCCGGCGCCGCCGCGCGGCGCGACCGATCCTGGGCCTGGCGCTGGCCGCCCTGGCGCTCGCCGGCTGCTCGGACGTCCGGCGCACCATCGGCCTGGACCGCACCAGCCCCGACGAGTTCGCCGTGGTGTCGCGCGCGCCCCTGACCATGCCGCCCGACATGCGCCTGCCGGCACCCCGGCCGGGCGCCCCCCGGCCGACCGAACCGAGCCCCACCGCCATGGCCGAGGCCACGGTATTCGGCGCCGGCACGGTGCCGCGCGGCGGCCGCTCGACGGAGAGCTCGGGCGAGGTGGCGCTGCTGACCCGGGCCGGCGCCGACCGCGCCGAGCCGGACATCCGCGCCAAGGTCGACCAGGAGACGACGCAGCTCATCGTCGCCGACCGCAGCTGGATCGATTCCCTGCTGTTCTGGCAGAAGCAGAGCGAGCCGGCCACCCTGGTCGACCCGGCCAAGGAGGCGCAGCGCCTGCGCGAGGCCCAGGCCCAGGGCAAGCCGCTCAACGAAGGGGTGGTGCCGACCATCGTGCGCAAGCGCAAGGCGCCGTTGGAAGGATTGTTCTGAGCGACCGCCGCACCCAGTATCAAGGGGCGCCCCGCCGGGGCGCCCCTTTTTCGATTCCGGCGGCCCCGCCGCCGGCCCCGCCAATTCCGGAGTCGTAGCCCCGATGCTCGTTGCCATCCGCACCGCCCGCCGGACCGCGCGCCGGATCGCCGCGGCGGGCGCGTTCGCCCTCGCCGCCGCCCTCGCCCCGCCGTCGCTCGCCGCCACCGAACCGGCCGCCGACCCGGCGGGCGGCACGGTGGAGAAGGGGGTCTTCTTCCCGGAGACCTTCACCCTGTCGAACGGCATGCGGGTGGTGGTGGTGACCAACAGCCGGGTGCCCGTGGTCACCCACATGGTGTGGTACCGGGTCGGCGCCGCCGACGACCCGCTCGGCCAGTCGGGCATCGCCCACTTCCTGGAACACCTGATGTTCAAGGGCACCGACGAGCTGGCGCCCGGCGAGTTCAGCCGCGTCGTCGCCAAGAACGGCGGGCGCGACAACGCCTTCACCTCCTACGACTACACCGCCTACTACCAGAACGTGGCGCGCGACCGGCTGGAGCTGGTGATGCGGATGGAGGCCGACCGCATGGCCGACCTGCAGCTCACCGACGAGGTCGTCTACCCCGAGCGCAGCGTCGTCATGGAGGAGCGCCGCCAGCGCACCGAGAACGAGCCGTCGGACCGGCTGGGCGAGCAGTTCAACGCCACCCTCTTCGTCCACCATCCCTACGGCACGCCGGTGATCGGCTGGATGCCGGAGATCGCCGACCTCACCCGCGAGGAGGCGGTGGCCTTCTACCGCAGCTGGTATGCCCCCAACAACGCCGTCCTCGTCGTCTCCGGCGACATCACCGCGGCCGAGCTGAAGCCGCTGGCCGAGAAGTACTACGGCGCCGTGCCGCGGCGCGCCGTGCCCGAGCGCCACCGGGTCGCCGAGCCGCCGATCGCCGCAGCCCGCCGGGTCATCCTCAACGATCCCGAGGTGCGGCTGCCGACCTGGCGGCGGGCCTGGCTGGCGCCCTCCTACCGGATCGATCCCGACCGCCAGGCCTACGCGCTGCAGGTGCTGACCGAGATCATGAGCGGCGGCGCCACCGGCCGGCTCTACCGCGATCTGGTGACGGAGAAGAAGGTCGCGACCGCGGCCTGGATGGGCTACAGCCCCTCCTCCTGGGACCGCACCGCCTTCCACATGGGCGGCTCGCCGGCGCCCGGCGTCTCCATGGACCAGCTCGAGGCGGCGCTGCTGGAGGAGGTCCGGACATTGCTCGACCAGGGCGTCACCGCCGAGGAGGTGGCGCGCGCCAAGAAGCGCATGCTCGCCGAGGCGGCCTATGCCCGCGACAGCCTGACCGGCCCGGCCATGGCGCTGGGGACGGCGCTGACCACCGGGCAGAGCGCCGACGACGTCGAGGAGTGGCCGGTGCGCATCGCCGCCGTCACCGAAGAGCAGGTCGAGGCGGCCGCCAGGGCCGTGCTCGGCCAGACCAACCACGTCACCGGCCTGCTGCTGCCGGGGCCGGAGCCCAAGCAGGACAAGGGGAGCTGAGGCATGATGTCGCACCGCTTCGCCCGCGCCGCCATCCCGAGCCTCCTGGGCGCGGTCCTTCTGCTCGCGGGCCTCGCCCTGCCGGCCCGCGCCGTCGAGGTGCAGCGCGTCGTCAGCCCCGGCGGCATCGAGGCCTGGCTGATCGAGGACCACAAGAATCCCATCATCGCCCTGGAATGGGCGTTCGAGGGGGCCGGCGCCAGCGATCCCGAGGGGCTGGACGGCCTCGCCAACCTCGCCGCCTCGACCATGGACGAGGGCGCCGGGCCCTACGACTCCCAGGCCTTCCAGGGCCGGCTGGCCGACGCCGCCATCGCCCTCAGCTTCGACGCCGGGCGCGACGCCTTCACCGGCAGCCTGCGCACGCTCACCGGCAACCGCGACGAGGCGCTGGAGCTGGCCCGCCTCTCCATGGCCGAGCCGCGTTTCGACCCGGAGGCGGTCGAGCGCATCCGCACCGCCATCATGACCAGCCTGCGCCGCGACCAGTCGGACCCCGACTTCGTGGCGCGCCGCACCTTCTTCTCCACCGCCTACCCCGGCCACCCCTATGGCGGGGAGATCCGCGGCACCCTGGAGAGCCTGCCGCGCATCGGGCCGGAGGACCTGAAGCGCTTCGTGCAGGGCCAGCTCGCCCGCTCGCGTCTGGTGGTGGCCGCCTCCGGCGACGTCACGCCGGAGGAGCTGGGGCGTGCCCTCGACACCGTGTTCGGCGGCCTGCCGACGGACACGGCGGTGGCACCGCTGGCCGACGCGGCGCCCAAGGGCGAGGGTCGCACCCTGGTGGTCGAGCGCCCGACGGCGCAGACCGTGATCCTCATGGGCCAGGAGGGGATCGAGCGCTCCGACCCGGACTGGTACGCCGCCACGGTGATGAACTATGTGCTGGGCGGCGGCGGCTTCGGCTCGCGCCTGATGGAGGAGGTGCGCGAGAAGCGCGGCCTCTCCTACGGCGTCTACAGCTATCTCATCCCGCTGGACCACACCGCCCTGATCATGGCCGGCGGTTCCACCGTCAACGACAAGGCCGGCGAGGCCCTGGCGATCATGCGGGCGGAGTGGAAGCGCATGGCCGAACAGGGGGTCACCGAGGAGGAGCTGGCCGACGCCAAGACCTTCCTCACCGGCTCCTTCCCGCTGCAGTTCTCGTCGACCTCGGCGATCGCCCGCATCCTCCTGCAGGTCAAGCGCGACGACCTCGGCATCGACTATCTCGACCGCCGCGACGACCTGATCAACGCGGTGACCCGCGAGGACGTCCAGCGCGTCGCCAAGCGCCTGCTCGACCCTGCCCGCCTGCTGACCGTGCTGGTCGGCCGGCCGGAAGGCGTGACCGACGGGCAGACGGTGGACGGGGGGAGTTGATACCACGCAGTCAAGGCCTTGGAGCAGGTCTTGCTCCCTCCCCTGCGAAGCGGGGGAGGGTTGGGGCGGGGGCAAATAGGTGGCGATGCTTCGGCTCGCGGTCAGAGAGAGACGGCGCGGTCGCTGATCGATTTCCCGCGGAACGTGTTAGAATGTGGGCGACGCATCACGGAACAGGCCGATACGGGCGATGACCGCGATCCCCTTCGACACCCTCAAGCTTGCCGAGCGCCTGCAGGCCGGCGGCTTCACGCCGGAGCAGGCACGCACGGCCGCGGCGGCGATCGCCGAGGCGATGACCGGCGCCGAGTTGCCGACGAAGAGCGATCTCGCCGCCCTGGAAGCCCGCCTCGACTCCCGCATCGCGACCAGCATCGCCGACGCCAAGACAGACCTGCTGCGCTGGCTGGTGCCGTTGCTGCTCGGCCAGGCTGCCCTGATCGCCGCCCTCGTCAAGATCCTCTGATCCCGAACCGTCCGCGCCGTTTCTCCCGAGGAGAGTCCCGCCATGTCCGCGCTCACCGAGTCCCCCGCCTGGCAAGCCCTGCTCCGTCACCGCGCGGCGATGGAGGGCGTCCACATGCGCGACCTGTTCGCCGCCGACCCCGGCCGCTTCGAGCGCTTCTCGCTGGAGGCCGCCGGGCTGCTGTTCGACCACTCGAAGAACCGCATCACCGCGGAGACGGTCGAGGCGCTGCTGGCGCTGGCCCGCCAGCAGGACGTGGAGGGCTGGCGCGACCGCATGTTCGCCGGCGAGCGCATCAACACGACCGAGGACCGGGCGGTGCTGCACACCGCCCTGCGCAACCGCACCGGCCGGCCGGTGCTGGTCGACGGCCGCGACGTCATGCCCGACGTGCAGGGCGTGCTGGCGCGCCTGGAGCGCTTCGTCGAGCGGGTGCGCGACGGGGAGTGGACCGGCTACACCGGCCAGCGCATCACCGACGTTGTGAACGTCGGCATCGGCGGCTCCGACCTCGGGCCGGTCATGGTGACCGAGGCGCTGACCCCCTTCCTCCACCCGGAGATCGCCTTCCACTTCGTCTCCAACGTCGACGGCACCCACATCCAGCAGACCCTGGAGTGGCTCGACCCGGAAACCACCCTGTTCGTCATCGCCTCGAAGACCTTCACCACCCAGGAGACCCTGACCAACGCCCACACCGCCCGCCGCTGGTTCCTGGAGACGGCGGCGGACGAGGCGCACGTCGCCAGGCACTTCGTCGCCGTCTCCACCAACGAGCCGGCGGTGCGCGCCTTCGGCATCGACCCCGAGAACATGTTCGGCTTCTGGGACTGGGTGGGCGGGCGCTACTCCCTGTGGTCGGCGATCGGCCTGCCGATCGCGCTCGGCATCGGCTTCGAGCGTTTCACGGAGCTGCTGGACGGCGCCCACGCCATGGACGAGCACTTCCGCACGGCCCCCCTGGAGCGCAACATGCCCGCGCTGATGGGCATGCTGGGCGTGTGGTGCATCGATTTCTGGGGCGCCAAGTCCCACGCGGTGCTGCCCTACGACCAGTACCTGCACCGCTTCCCCGCCTATCTCCAGCAGCTCGACATGGAGAGCAACGGCAAGCGGGTGAACCGGCGCGGCGAGCCGGTCGACTACGCCACCGGCCCGGTGGTGTTCGGCGAGCCCGGCACCAACGGCCAGCACGCCTTCTACCAGCTCATCCACCAGGGGACCGAGCTGATCCCCTGCGACTTCCTCGCCCCGGCGCAGACCCACAACCCGGTGGGCGACCACCACCGCATCCTCCTGTCGAACGTCTTCGCCCAGTCCGAGGCGCTGATGCGCGGCAAGACGGCCGACGAGGTGCGCGCCGAGATGACGGCGGCGGGCAGGCCGGCCGACGCGATCGAGGCGCTGCTGCCGCACCGCGTGTTTCCCGGCAACGTGCCGTCCAACAGCATCCTGTTCGAGCGGCTCGACCCGCGCACCTTGGGCGCGCTGATCGCGCTCTACGAGCACAAGGTGTTCGTCCAGGGCATCGTCTGGGAGATCAACTCCTTCGACCAGTGGGGGGTGGAGCTGGGCAAGCAGCTCGCCGGCAAGATCCTGCCCGAGCTGCAGGAGGACGCACCCGCGGCGACCGCCCACGATTCCTCGACCAACGGCCTGATCGCCTGGTACCGCGAGCACCGGTAGGACGGACCGGAAAGGCGCCGACCTGACGGACGGCCGGGTGACCGGACGGTGACGCGGCCCCATCCTTCAAGGCAAAGGTGCGAACAGCCGGGCATCCCACAGCACCGGCCGTGGCCGTGCGGCGCGGATGTCCGCGAAGTCCGCGTGCAGTTGATGGATGAGCACGTTGCGCTCGAACCCCATGGCCGGATGCGACGGCACGATCAGCACCGCCGAGCGCCGGCTGTCGTACCAGGCGTCGCCGAACGCACGGCTCGCCGCATAGCCGGGATCGCTCCAGCCGGCAACGTCACTCGGCCCCACCTCTTCGACCGTGAGGTTGCCGGGGATGAAGATCTCGGCGAACTGCTGCCCGGCCGGCACCACGCCGATCCGGGTCCGCACCAACTTCTCCAGCATGGCGGTGGCGAAGCCGATCCCGGCGTAGATGACGTAGCGGCCCTTGCTGTTCCAGCGTCCACCGGTTCGGAAGGCGCCACCGCCATCCAACAGCGGGAAACGGTCGTCGGCAATCCGGAACGCCGTCAACGGGCCGGTCGGGTGAGAGGGCATCGTCAGGCTGGCAGCCCGTGCAGAATTCCATCGAGGATCTCCTCGACGTGCCGGGCGCCGAACTCGTCGACCGCCACGTCGATGGGAGCGCGGTCGCCGAGTTCCGGGTGCGGTGTGGTAAGCCACTGCCGCGCCTGATCCACGTCGCGCCAGACGTACTCGGCGTGGGCGATGACGTTGGCCAAGCGCGCGGCGCGCTCGCTTTCCGCTGGGCTGAGCCGGCCTTCCCGCAGGCGGCGCTTCAGCGTGCCTTCTGGCACGACGCGGGTCATCAGACCACGCCGGGCCGTCGGGTCGGAGTAGACGTGCCCGGCGACCCGGTCGAGCGCCGCCACCTTCAGGCCGGCACCGATGCTGCGCTGAAGATCCAGCGGGGTGGTCACCGCGCGCCCGAACGCCGCGAGGCCGCCCATGATGGTGACGATCTCCTGAATCTGCATGGCGTCCTCCGACCAATTGAACCTATCATATAGGATCATATGATCGGGGCGCAAACGCTTTGCGAGGCCGCGGCGGAACCGTCAGGGCCCGGGCGCGGCGTTGGAGCAGAACGGACCGGGGTGGTGGCCGATGGCGATCCAGCAGGATATCCCGGTGGGCGATACAGGCCGATACGTCGTGAGCCCGATGTGAACGTTGATAAGGCGAGTCATCCTTCCATTCTTTCATCCCTTGCGTTTCTGATCCGCACGCCTTTCGTCCCGACCTCGTCTCCCTGGTAGCGCGGCCGGCGTCGGAGCCCTATATTTGGCGTATGCCGATCCGCCGCCTGCCCGACACCCTGGTCAACCGCATCGCCGCCGGCGAGGTGGTCGAACGCCCCGCCGCCGCCGTCAAGGAGCTGGTCGAGAACGCCCTCGACGCCGGCGCCGGCCGCGTCGACGTGGTGGTGCGCGACGGCGGCAAGGCGCTGATCGCCGTCACCGACGACGGCTGCGGCATGGGGCCGGAGGAGCTGGAGCTGGCGGTGGAGCGCCACGCCACCTCCAAGCTGCCGTCCGACGACCTGCTGGACATCCGCAGCCTGGGGTTCCGCGGCGAGGCCCTGCCCTCGATCGGCGCGGTCAGCCGGCTGACCATCGCCAGCCGCCCGCGCGGCGCCGACAGCGCCTGGGCGATCACCGTCGACGCCGGTGCCAAGGGCCGGCCGCAGCCGGCGGCGCTGGCCCAGGGCACCCGGGTCGAGGTGCGCGACCTGTTCGCCGCCGTGCCGGCGCGGCTCAAGTTCCTCAAGGCCAACCGCACCGAGCTGGACCACGTCCAGGACACGCTGGAGCGCCTCGCCATGGCGCACCCCGGCGTCGCCTTCACGCTCGCCGACGACGCCCGCTCGGTGCTGCGCCTGTCGGCCGCCCAGGGCGACCTGCTGGACGCCCGGCTGACCCGCCTCGGCGCCCTGATGGGACGCGACTTCCAGGACAACGCGGTGCCGGTCGACGCCACCCGCGAGGGGGCGCGGCTGGCCGGCTGGATCGGCCTGCCGACCCTGCACCGGCCCACCGCGCGCCAGCAGCACCTGTTCGTCAACGGCCGTCCGGTGCGCGACAAGCTGATGGTCGGGGCGGTGCGCGGCGCCTACGCCGACTTCCTGCCGCGCGACCGCCACCCGCTGCTCGCCCTGTTCCTGGAGCTCGACCCGCTGGAGGTCGACGTCAACGTCCACCCCGCCAAGGCCGAGGTGCGCTTCCGCGACACCGGGCTGGTGCGCGGCCTGATCGTCGGCGCCCTCAAGCACGCGCTCGCCGAGGCCGGCCACCGCGCCTCCTCGACCGTCGGCGTCGCCACCCTGGGCGCCCTGCGCCCCGAGGGCGCCGCCGCGGCGCCCATGGCGCACCGTCCCCCGTGGGGCGGCGGCCCGGTCTACCCCACCCCGTCCTCGTCGGTGCCGCGCGGGCTGGCCGAGCGCGCCAGCGCCTTCCAGGCGCCGCTGAGCGGCTTGGCGGCGGCCCCCTCGGCCCGCCCGCCGGACTACGCCGCCGCCGCGGACGCCACGCCGCCCGCCGCGAGCCACCCGCTCGGCGCGGCGCGCGCCCAGGTGCACAACACCTACATCGTCGCCCAGACCGAGACCGGCATCGTCATCGTCGACCAGCACGCCGCCCACGAGCGGCTGGTCTACGAGCGCATGAAGGCGGCGCTGGTGGCCGGCGGCGTCAAGCGCCAGGGGCTGCTGATCCCCGAGGTGGTGGAGCTGGACGAGCCGTCGGCGGCCCGCCTGGTGGCCCGGGCCCCCGAGCTGGCCGAGCTGGGGCTGGTGCTGGAGCCCTTCGGCCCCGGCTGCGTCATGGTGCGCGAGGTGCCGGCCCTGCTCGGCCGCGCCGACGCCAAGGCGCTGGTCAAGGACCTCGCCGACGAGTTGGCCGAGCTGGGCGACGCGCCGTCGCTCCAGGAGCGGCTGGAGGAGGTGTGCGCCACCATGGCCTGCCACGGCTCGGTGCGCGCCGGCCGCACCTTGAGCGTGGAGGAGATGAACGCGCTGCTGCGCCAGATGGAGGCCACCCCCCACTCCGGCCAGTGCAACCACGGCCGGCCGACCTACGTGGAGCTGAAGCTGGCCGACATCGAGCGGCTGTTCGGGCGGCGGTAGAGCGGCGCTCCTTTCACGCCGTCGCGAACCAGCCGTCCTCGACCCGGTTCGCGTCGACGCCGGCCAGGGTGACGTTGCCGCCGGCGAAGAACAGCACCGCCCCGTCCGGCCCCGCCACCACGCTGTACGGGCCGCCGGCCGCCAGCTCCAGCCGGTCGCCCTCCTCGGGGCGGAAGTCGACGATCCAGTTGTCGGCGCTGTCGGCGCCGAAGACGAAGCGGTCGGCGCCGGCGCCGCCCACCAGCACGTCGTTGCCGGCGCCGCCGTCCAGGCGGTTGTCGGCGCCGTTGCCGACCAGCCGGTCGTTGCCGGCGCCGGTGGTCGCCTGCTCGATGGTGACGCCGAAGGCGATCGCGAAGTCGTCCGGCCCGGCGACCGACGAGAAGTGGCCGGCGCCGAGGTCCAGCCGCTGGTTGGTGGCGTAGGCCGAGAAGTCCAGGCGGTCGACGCCGCCGGCGTCCCACAGGGTGGCGGGCTCCGGCGTGGTGTAGACGTCGTCGCCCGCACCGGTGCCCAGGTTGGCGCCCCAGCGCTGCTGCAGGGCGGCGATGTCGTAGAGGGCCAGCGAGTCGCACCCTTCGTGGGTGTGCGGGTTGGCGTTGTAGGACATCACCGTGAACAGGTTGTTGTCCTGGTCGTCGGCCAGGAAGGGGCCCGGCGCCGAGGCGCCGCCGGCGTCGTAGGCGCCGGGGTGCTTGAGCGTGAAGGCGTGACCGATCTCGTGCAGCATCACGTCGCGGCCGTAGGCGGAGTCCAGCGGGATGGCGCGGTGCACCAGCACCAGCGCGTCGAGGTCGCGGCTCGTCACCTGGCCGGCGCCGTCGTAGCGGTAGTCGTAGTAGAACTGGGTGTTGCCGCCCATCCCCCGCATCGAGGCGCTGCCAAAGCTGATGTCGGCGTCCACCCCGTCGGCCGCCTCCACCAGCCGGACGTTGGCGACCGCCTCGTAGCGGGTCAGCAGGTCGCGCACCACCGCGCGCTCGGACTCGTCGAGCGCCTCGAACCCGTCGACCTGGCCCCAGGGCCGGTCCGTCGGCATCCGGTCCTCGAACCGGTAGGTCAGGGTGGCCGGCGCCGACGACGACGTGTTCCAGACCGCCACCATGTCCGGCATGGGAAACAGGAGGGCGGCGGCCGCCTGTTCGGGCGACAGGGGGGCAATGGTGCTCATCGGGGGCTGCGCTTTCGGGGTGGCCTGCCCCGAATGTGGCACCCCTTGTGCGCCGAGTCGTGTGACAAGGAGGGACCGCGGCCCCCCCGGCCGCGCCCAGAGGGGCGCTACAGGTCGCTACGCCGCAGCACCTCGTCCATCCCGCCGACCCGGAACCAGCGGTAGCCGTAGGCGTCGAGGCGCAGGCGGTGCACGCCGCCGCCGTCGGCGCGGCTGTGCTCCTCGGAGAGCAGGTTGACCAGGCAGTCGGACTTGCCGCCCGGACCGGGATCGAAGACGGCCGGGCGCGGCTCCCCCGCCACGTTGTGCAGGCACACCATGGCGGTGTCGCGCCAGTCGTAGCGCAGAGCCAGCACGGCGGGGTCGCCGGCGTCGATCACCGTGACCGTGCCCCAGCCGATCTCCGGGCATTCCTTGCGCAGGCGGATCAGACGCTCGATCCAGTTGAGCAGGGAGCCGGGGTCGCGGCGCTGGTGGGCGACGTTGACGCGGCCGCAGCCGAACGGCCCGTCGGCGATCACCGGGCGGAACGGCGTCGCGGCGGCGGTGAAGCCGCCGGCGTGCTCGCTCGACCACTGCATCGGCGTGCGGACGGACTCGCGCTCCTTCAGGGACAGGTCGTCGCCCATGCCGATCTCGTCGCCGTAGAACAGCACCGGTGAGCCCGGCAGCGAGAACAGCAGGCTGTAGGCCAGTTCCAGCCGGCGGCGGTCGCCGCCCAGCATCGGCGCCAGCCGGCGGCGGATGCCGCGGCCGTAGAGCTGCATCCCGGGCTCCGGACCGAACGCCTCGAAGACGCGCTGGCGCTGGTCCGGCTCCAGGCGGCCGAGGTCGAGCTCGTCGTGGTTGCGCAGGAAGGTGGCCCACTGCGTCGCGTCGGGAATGCCGCGCGTCGCCTCCACCGCCTCCGCCACCGGCCGGGCGTCGCCGGTCGCCATGGCCAGGAACGTCCGCTGGTTGAGCGGGAAGTTGAACATCATGTTCATGCGGTCGGCGTCGCGCCCGAAATAGTCGTCGTTCTGTTCGGGCGGGACATTGGCCTCGGCGAGCAGCACCACGTCGCCGCGGCGCCACTGCGCGAACTCGCGGAAGAAGCGCAGCAGGTCGTAGCGCGGCCCCTGCTGCGTCACGTTCGGCCCCTCGCGCTCGATGATGAAGGGGACGGCGTCGATGCGGAAGCCGGCCACCCCCAGCTCCAGCCAGAAGCCCATGATCTTCAGCAGCTCCGCCCGCACCGCCGGGTTGGCGATGTTGAGGTCCGGCTGGAACGCGTAGAAGCGGTGGAAGTAGTGGGCGCCGGCCTCCTCGTCCCAGGTCCAGGTGGTCTTCTGCACCCCGGGAAAGACCATGCCCTGGTCGGCGTTCGGCGGCTTGTCCTTGGACCAGACGTAGTAGTCGCGGAACGGCGAGGCGGGATCGCGCCGCGCCGCCTGGAACCAGGGATGCTGGTCGGAGGTGTGGTTGATGACCAGGTCCATGATGATGCGCAGGCCGCGCTGCCTGGCGGCGTGGGCGAACTCCACGAAGTCGCCGAGCGAGCCGTAGCGCGGGTCGACGCCGTAATGGTCGGTCAGGTCGTAGCCGTGGTCGCGGCGCGGCGACGGCTGGAACGGCATCAGCCAGAGGGTCGAGACGCCGAGCCCCTGGAGATAGTCGAGCCGGCGCATCAGCCCCTTGAAGTCCCCCGCCCCGTCGCCGTCGGCGTCCATGAAGGAGCCGACGGACAGGCAGTAGATCACCGCGTTCTTGTACCAGAGATCGTTGATCATGCACGTTCCTCCATCTTCCCGGGGAAGAACAGGGGGACGGCGCCCGGCGCTCCCGCGGCGCCGGAACGTCGCCATCGGCCGCCTTCGCTGCTGCGAATAAACCCCAATTGAATGCGGACATTCGTGGTGCTATGACCTGCAGCACCGCCGCACGGGGCGAGTTCCGGCGCGGCGTGACAGCGGAGCGACGGCGATGGGGCTCAGGTTGCGCGGCCGGCTGACGGCCATGGCGTCGATCGCGCTGATCGGCATGGTGGTGATCGGCGTCACGGCGCTGCTCAGCCTGCACGGCGAGCTGATGAACGACCGCAAGCTGAAGACGCGGGACCTGGTCGACAGCGCCGCCAGCCTGGTGCTGCGCTACGCCGAACTGGCGCGCCGCGGCGCCATGCCGGAGGAGGACGCCCGGCGCGCCGCGCTGGAGGCGGTCGCCACGCTGCGCTACGAGGGCGATAACTACTTCTGGGTCAACGACCTGAACGGGCGGCTGCTGGCGCACCCGACCCTGAGCGACCGCATCGGCCGGAGCGTGCTCGACCTGCGCGACGCCGACGGCCTGCCCATGTTCGAGCGCTTCATCGCGGAGGCGCGGCGCGACGGCGCCGGCTTCGTCGCCTACCGCTGGGCCAGGCCGGGCGAGGCCGAGCCGTCGCCGAAGATCTCCTACGTCCGCCGCATCCCCGGCTGGAACTGGGTGGTCGGCACCGGGATCTACGTCGACGACGTCGACGAGGTCTTCCGCGCCAAGGCCCTGCAGCTGGCCGCCCTCTTCGTCCTGGTGCTGGTGGCGGTGCAGGGTGTGGCGTGGGCGGTCAGCCGCTCGATCACCGGTCCGGTCGGCGCCATGCGCGCCGCCATGCTGCGCCTGTCCGACGGCGACACCACGGTCGCCGTGCCGGCCCTGGACCGCCGCGACGAGATCGGCGACATGGCCCGCACGGTCCAGGTGTTCAAGGAGAACGTCGGGCGCCTGGAGGAGATGCGTCGCGCCCAGGAGGAGCACGAACGCCGCGCCATCGACGAGCGCAAGCAGGCGATGCTGGCGATGGCCGACGCCATGGAGCAGCGGGTGCAGGGCATGGTGCTCTCGATCGCCAAGGTCATCGAACGCCTGCACGCCGCCGCCGGCACCATGACCGCCAACGCCCGGCAGACCAGCAGCCAGAGCACCGCCGTCGCCGCCGCCAGCCGCCAGGCCTCGGCCAACGTGCAGACGGTCGCCGCCGCCACCGAGGAGCTGAACACCGCCAGCCACGAGATCGGCCGGCAGGTCGAGCGCGCCGCCGCCGTGGCCCAGGCGGCGGCCGAGCAGTCCGGACGCTCCAACCAGGTGATCCGCGGCCTCGCCGAGGCGGCGGAGCGCATCGGCGAGGTGGTCGACCTGATCCGCGCCATCGCCGGCCAGACCAACCTGCTGGCGCTGAACGCCACCATCGAGGCGGCGCGCGCCGGCGAGGCCGGCAAGGGCTTCGCCGTCGTCGCCAGCGAGGTCAAGGGCCTGTCGACCCAGACCGCCCGCTCCACCGACGAGATCGCCGCCCAGATCGCCGTCGTCCAGCAGCAGACGCAGCAGGTGGTGGCGGTGATCGGCGAGATCGGCCGCACCGTGCACGACATCCACGAGACCTCGGCCTCCATCGCCTCGGCCATCCACCAGCAGCACGCCGCCATCGCCGAGATCGGCCGCAACGTGCAGCAGGCGGCCCACGGCACCGGCGAGATCGACGCCCACATCGCCGACGTGTCGGTCGCCGCCACCGGCACCCTGGAGGCCTCGACCCTGGTCTCGGCCGCCGCCGACGAGCTGGTGCAGCAGTCGGAGGCGCTGGAACACCACGTCGAAGCGTTCCTGGGGGAGATCCGCGCCTCCAACCGGCTGGCGGCGTGACGGCGGCGCGGCCCCGTCAGTGCGGGCTGACCAGCTTCAGCCCGACGATGCCGGCGACGATCAGGCCGATGCAGGCGAGCCGCGCCAAGCCCGCCGGCTCGCCCAGCAGGGCGATGCCGAAGATGACCGTCCCCACCGCGCCGATGCCGGTCCACACGGCGTAGGCGGTGCCCACCGGCAGTTCCCTGAGCGCCAGCGCCAGCAGGACGATGCTCGCCAGCATCGCCGCCCCGGTCACCAGCGAGGGGCCGAGGCGGGTGAAGCCGTCGCTGTGCTTGAGGCCGATCGCCCAGACGATTTCCAGCAGGCCGGCCACCACCAGATAGGACCAGGCCATCACGGCTCCTCCGCCGCGGCGAACAGCACGCGGGTGTCGCCGTAGCGGCGCTCGTCCAGGGCACGGAAGCCGGTCGGCAGCGCCAGCGGGGCGTCGGCCGCCTCCTCCACCACCAGCACCGCCCCCGGAGCGAGCCAGCCGGCCGCGGCCAGCGCCGTCAGCGCCGCCGGGGCGAGATCGCGGCCGTAGGGCGGGTCGAGGAAGGCGAGGGTCGCCGGGGTGCCTGCCCGCGGCGGCCGGGTGGCGTCGCCGCGCAGCACCGTGCAGCGCCCCTCCTCGCCCAGCGCCGCCACGTTGGCGCGCAGCGCGTCGAGCGCGGCGCGGCCGGCGTCGAGGAAGGTGGCGGCGGCGGCGCCGCGCGACAGCGCCTCCAGCCCCAGCGCGCCGGTGCCGGCGAAGACGTCGAGCACGGCGGCGCCGTCGACCGGCGAGCCGCCGCCGGGACCCCAGCCGCTGTGCGCCAGGATGTTGAAGATCGCCTCGCGGGTGCGGTCGCTGGTCGGCCGCACGTCGCGCCCGGCCGGGGCCGTCAGGCGCCGGCCGCGGTGGCTACCGCCGACGATCCGCACGGCCGCCGTCCCGCGGCGCCGGCTTGCCGCCGCTGCGGTCGCCCGGGCGCGCTGCCGCGGGCTTGGCCGACGGCGTGCCGGCCGGCGCCTTCCCGGCGGGTGGCTTGCCGGCGGGTGGCTTGCCGGCACCGGATCGGCCGGACGCCGCCTTGCCGGCCGAGGTCTTCCCGGCGGACGGCTTGCCGGTGGACGGCTTGCCCGCCGGCGCTTGCCCGCCCGGCCGGCCCTGCGCCGCGCGCGGCGGTCCCGGCTTGCGCGGCGCCGCCTTGGCGTGGCCCGACGGCGCCTCGGCCGCGGCGGCGCCGTCGCGGTTGCGGAAGAAGCCCATGACCTGGTCCTTGACGACGCGCCGCGGCACCTCCTCGACCGTCCCCTCCTCCAGCTTGCCGAGCTGGAAGGGGCCGTAGGCGGTGCGGATCAGGCGGGTGACCTGCAGGCCGAGGCTCTCCATCACCTTGCGGATCTCGCGGTTCTTGCCCTCCTTCAGGCCGACCGTGAGCCAGGCGTTGGTGCCCTGGACCCGGTCGAGCGCCGCCTCGATGGGGCCGTAGGTCACGCCCTCGATGGTCGGCCCCTTGGCGAGGCCGGCGAGCTGGCGCTCGTCCACCGTGCCGTGCACGCGCACGCGGTAGCGGCGCGTCCAGCCGGTGGCCGGCAGCTCGAGGAAGCGGGCGAGCTCGCCGTCGTTGGTGAGGAGCAGCAGCCCCTCGGTGTTGAGGTCGAGGCGGCCCACCGAGACGACGCGCGGCATGCCCGGCGGCAGCTTCTCGAAGACGGTGGAGCGTCCCTTCTCGTCGCGCGCCGTGGTGACCAGCCCCGCCGGCTTGTGGTAGCGCCACAGGCGGGTCGGCTCCGGCTCCGGGATCGGCTGGCCGTCGACCAGCACGACGTCGCCCGCCGACACCACGCAGGCCGGGCTGTCGAGGGTGCGGCCGTTGACGGCGACGCGGCCCTCGGCGATCCAGCGCTCGGCGTCGCGGCGCGAGCACAGGCCGGCGCGCGCCAGCCGCTTGGCGATGCGCTCGCCGCCGGAATCCGGCGGATCGCCCTGGCCGGCCAGGGGGTCGTGGGGGGTGTCGGAAGGGGGCGTGTCCATGGCCGGGACCATAGGGCCAAGCCGCCCCACCCGCAACGGGGAAGCGGGCGCGCCGGCCGTCACTCCTCCAGGCGGAACCCCACCTTCATGACCACCTGGTACTGCGCCACCGTGCCGCCGCGGATCGAGCCGCGGATCTCCTGGACCTCGAACCAGTCGAGGTGCTGCAGCGTCCGGGCGGCCCGCTCCACGCCGTTCTTGATGGCGTCGTCGATGCTGCCCTCGGCGGTGCCGACGATCTCGATCTTCTTGTAGACGTGGTTCTCCATGGCCGCTGTCCTCGCCGGGTTGGGGTCGGACGTCCAGCTTGGTCCCGAACGGTGCCGCGATCAACGTCCCTTGGTGACGCGGCCGCGCTTGACGCCCGGCCGGGGGCGGGCCACGTTCGCCGCCATGCGTGACTCCCCCTACATGGCGCTGGCCCTGGCCGAGGCGCAGGCCGCGGCGGCGCGCGGCGAGGTGCCGGTTGGGGCGGTGCTCGTCGAGCCGGCGAGCGGCCGCGTGCTGGCGCGCGCCGGCAACCGCACGGAGGCGCTGAACGACCCGACCGCCCACGCCGAGGTGCTGGCGATCCGCGCCGCCTGCGCCGCGGCGGGCGCGCCGCGCCTGCCGGGGATCGACCTCTACGTGACCCTGGAGCCGTGCGCCCTGTGCGCCGCGGCGATCAGCTTCGCCCGCCTGCGCCGCGTCTATTTCGGCGCCTACGACCCCAAGGGCGGCGGCGTCGAGCACGGGCCGCGCTTCTTCGCGCAGCCCACCTGCCATCACGCCCCGGAGGTCTACGGCGGCTTCGCGGAGACGCAGGCGGCGGCGCTGCTGCGGACCTTCTTCCGCGACCGCCGGGCGTGAGGACGGGCGGTCACGGCCGGACCGGCGGCCGGAGATAGCCGGCCGGCAGATTCTCGCGGAAGAAGACGTCCAGCTTGATCGGCGGCACCGCCGACGCCTCCTCGCCGCGCTGGAGGCGGTGCACCAGGTCGAGCGCCCCCGCCAGGACGGCGTCGGGATCGGAGTTGATGACGGCGTCCATCGTCCCCTCGATGAGGAGCTGCCGGGTGTCGGCCGACAGGCCGTGGCCGATGAAGACCACCTCCGCCGCCCGGCCCTTCTCCCGCAGCGCCCGCCCGATCCCCTGGGACGAGCCGCCGACGTTGTAGATCCCGACGAGGTCCGGGTTCTGCTCGATCAGCGAGACGGTGTGCCGGTAGTTCTCGTCGCTGTCGTCGTGCCCCTCCCGCGTGCCGACCGGCCGCAGGCGGGGGAACATCTCGGCGATCACCCCGAGGAAGCCGGACTCGCGCTCGGAATGGGCGCGGTAGATGGGGCTGCCGGCGACCAGGGCGACGCTGCCGCCCGCACGGCCGCAGAAGCGGCCCAGCAGATAGCCGGCGGTGCGCCCGGCCGCCCGGTTGTCCAGCCCGAAATAGGCGGCCTGTCCCGGGTGCGGCAGGTCCGAGACGACGGTGACGACGTGCTTGCCCGCCGCCGTCACGTCCTCGACCGCCTCGCGCACCACCGGGTGGTCGATGGCCAGGAAGACGATGCCGTCCGCCCACGCCGCCTGGCGGCGGATCGAGGCGGCCAGCGCGTCGGCGTCGAAGCTGTCGATGAAGAAGCAGCGGACGCGGGCGCCGTCGCGCGACTTCGAGGCGGCCAGCGCCCGCAGCTTCTCGCCGAGCAGCCGCAGATAGGGGTTGCTGCCCATCGGCAGCAGGAAGGCGACGTTGGGCGGCCGCGGGCTCGACAGACGCTCGACCTCGGCCGCCGTCAGGTAGCCGAGGTCGAGCGCCGTCCGCAGGACGCGCTGCACGGTGCGCTCCTTGACCCCCTTGCGGCGGTTGAGGACGCGGTCGACGGTGGCCGGCGACACCCGCGCCGCCGCGGCGACGTCGTTCAGCCGCGGCGCCCGCGGCAGCACCGGGGCGGACGCGGGGGCGGACGCCGCCGACACATCAAAACCCATCATCTAATCCCGTTTGAACTCGACGGCCCATGTTCATAACGTCGTTCAAACGGATTGCTGGTGTCGAGACAATTGGGGCGTCGCGAACACCATACCTCATAACGCATCATGGGAGGACAGGATGACCGACACGCCGCTCCGCTTCGCCAGCCATCGCCTCACGCGCCGCACCGCGCTGGCCCTCGGACTCGGGGCCGGGGCCGCGGCGATGATGCCGGGGCCGTCCCGCGCCGCGTCCGTGAAGCTGCGCTACGGCCACAACAACGAGCCGGCCAGCGTGGCCGGCGCCCAGGCCGACTGGTTCGCCCAGGCGGTGGGCGCGCATTCCGGCGGCGACCTCACGGTCGATGTCTTCCCGTCCTCCCAGCTCGGCAAGCTGAAGGAGCTGGCCGAGGCGGTGTCGCTCGGCACCATCGCCTTCTCGCACAACACCGCCGGCGGCATCGGCTCGCTCTACGAGCCCTTCGCCGCCCTCGACACCCCCTACCTCTACCGCGACGTCGAGCACCTGATGAAGGTGATGGACGTGAACTCGCCGGTGATGACGGAACTGAACCAGGGCCTCATCCAGGCGGCCAACATCCGCGTCATCTACGCCCACTACTTCGGCCGCCGCAACCTGAGCTGCAACAAGGCCGTCCGCACGCCGGCGGATCTCGCCGGGGTGAAGATCCGGGCGGTTCCCTTCCCGATCTACACCACGGCGGTGGAAGGGATGGGCGCCGCGCCGGTCCCGGTCGACTGGTCGGAGGTGCCGACGGCGCTGGCGACGGGCATCGTCGCCGGCCAGGAGAACCCGGTCAACGTCATCCTCAGCGTCAAGCTCTACGAGGTGCAGTCGCACCTCATGCTGACCGGGCACATGGCGAACGCCGAGGTGGTGGTGATGAACGAGGACGCCTGGCAGGGCCTGTCGGCGGCCCACAAGGAGGCGGTGACGGCCGCCGCCGCCGACATCCGCGAACGCGCCACCAAGGCGATCCAGGACAACGAGGCCAAGGACACCGAGGCGCTGCGCAAGCTCGGCATGACGGTGATCGGCCCCGAGGACGGCCTCGACGTCGAGGCCTTCCGCGCTTCGGTGAGCAAGCTCGTGCAGGAGCGCTTCGGCGCCAAGTACGGCAAGCTCTACGACATGATCAAGGCCGTCGCCTGACGGTCCGGCCGATCGGGAGCACCAGGGCATGATGGCCGTGAGAACGGGAGGCGCCCGCGTGCGGGCGCTGACGTCCGTCGTCGTCGCTTGCCGCACCGTGGCGATCCTGTCCCTGGCGCTGGTGGCCGGGCTGGTGGTCGCGCAGGTGGCGGGCCGCAACCTGTTCAACCTCGGCATGGCCTGGGCCGACGAGCTGGCGCGCTTCTCCGGCATCGCCCTGGTGTTCCTGGCCGTGCCCGTGCTGGCGCTGCGGGGCCAGCACGTGGCGGTCGACATGGTCCCGCAGCTGCTGCCCCTGCGCCAGCGCCGGGCGCTGGCCGTCGCCGTGGAGGTCGCGGTCCTGCTGTTCAGCGGCTTGGCGCTCTACGGCCTGCACGCCTTCCTGGGCCGCGCCGGCGGGTTCGTGACGCCGGCCATCGGCCTTCCCAACTGGCTGTTCTACGCCCCCGCCGTCGTCGGCTACCTCCTGCTGGCCCTGGTCACCCTGGAGCGCATCGCCGATCCCGCTACCCGCTCCCGGAACGGCGAAGGAGAGCGGTCGTGAGCCTTCTTCTGCTTGGCCTCTTCATCGCCCTCATGCTGGCGGGCGTGCCGATCGCCGTGTCGCTCGGCCTGTCGTCGGCGCTGGTCATCGTCGGCTTCGGCCTGCCGGTCAACGTGCTGGCGCAGCGCGCCGTCAACGCGCTCGACTCCACCCCGCTGCTGGCCGTTCCCCTGTTCATCCTGGCGGCCAGCCTGCTCAACGCCATGGGCGTGACGACGCATCTCTTCGACCTGGTCCGCCTGCTCGTCGGCCGCATCCGCGGCGGCGTGGCCCAGGTCACCATCCTCGTCAGCCTGATCTTCTCCGGTGTCTCGGGCGCGGCGCTCGCCGACATCGGGGCGCTCGGCAAGATCCAGATCGGCCAGATGACCGGGCAGGGCTACCGCAAGGAGTTCGCCGCCGGCCTCACGGCGGCGGCCGCGACGATCGGGCCGATCTTCCCGCCGTCGATCCCGATCATCATCTACGCCAGCGTCGCCAACGTCTCGGCGGTGAAGCTGCTGCTCGCCGGCATCGTCCCGGCCTTCCTCATCACCCTGTGCCTGATCGGCCAGGTGGCGGTGATGGCCAAGATGAAGGGGCTGCCGCGCGACGACGTCCGTCCCTCCCTGGCGGCGATCGCCCGCAAGGCCGTCGTCTCGTTCCCCGCGCTGATGGCGCCGGTGCTGCTGATCGGCGGCCTGCTGAGCGGCTATTTCGGCCCGACCGAGGTGGCCGGCGTCACCGTCGCCTACGCGCTGGTGATCGGCTTCGCCGTCTACCGCACGCTGACCTGGCGGGCGGTCTGGGAGTGCCTGGGCGAGACGGTCGACGCCACCGCCAGCATCCTCTTCATCGTCGCCGCGGCCGCGGTGTTCGCCTGGGTGCTGACCTTCGACCGGGTGCCGGCGCTGGCCGGGACCTTCCTCCTCGGCCTCTCCGACGACCCGCTGGTCCTGCTGTTCCTCGTCAACGTGCTGCTCCTGCTGGTCGGCATGGTGCTGGAGTCGATCGCGGCGATCCTCATCATCGCGCCGATCGTCGCGCCGGCGCTCCACGCCGCCGGGGTCGACCCGCTGCAGCTCGGCATCGTCTTCGTGCTCAACCTGATGATCGGCCTGCTGACGCCGCCGCTGGGCATGAGCCTCTACATGGTCTCGATCATCGCCGACATGCCCGTCCATTCGGTGATCCGCGGCTGCCTGCCCTTCCTGGTGTCGCTGCTCCTTTCCCTGCTCGTCGTCTCGGCCGTCCCGGCGGTGTCGACGTGGCTCCCCAACCTCTTCGTCCAATAGGCTTCCCGATGAGCAGATTCCTTGGCGAGATCCGCCAGCTCGGTTACGTCGTCGACGACATCGAGGCGGCCATGGCCCACTGGTCCGAGGTCATGGGCGTCGGCCCCTGGTTCTACAACCCGAAGGTCCCGATCGAGGACTACATCTACGACGGCCGCCGCTACGAGGTGCACAACGCGGTGGCGCTCGCCAACAGCGGCGCGGTGCAGGTCGAGCTGATCGAGACCCGCAACGACGCCCCGTCGATGTACCGCGACTTCAAGCGGGCCGGCCACCGCGGCCTGCAGCACGTCGCCTACTGGACCCAGAGCTTCGACGCCGACCTCGCCCGGATGGAGGCGCAGGGCTTCCGCGTCAGGATGAGCGGCAACGTCGGCGCCAACGGCCGCTTCGTCTATTTCGACCGCGAGGCGCACCCCGGCACGGTCATCGAGCTGTCGGAGGTGGTCGGCCCCAAGGGCCGCCTGTTCGACCTCATCCGCGAGTCCTCGTCCGGCTGGAGCGGCGCCGATCCGGTGCGCCCGTTCCCCGACCTGGCGACCCTGTGAGCCCGCCATGAGCCCCGACTTCGTCGAAGCGACCTACCTGATCGAGACGCCTCTCGACCCCGAGACGGTCGCCGGGATCATGGCGGGCGAGCAGAGCTGCGGCACCTTCGTGCGCGTCGCCGGCGAGACCGACGAGCTGCGCCGGCGGGCGGCGGCGCGGGTGCTGGCGGTGGACGAGACCGAGGCGGCCGCGGCGCCCAGCCTGGCCAGCGCCTACCTGCAGCGCAAGGGAACCGCCGGCCCGTGGCGGCGCGCCCGGGTGCGGATCGCCTATCCCGCGGCCAACACCGGCCGCAACCTGCCGACCCTGGCGGCGACGGTCGCCGGCAACCTCTACGACCTCGGCGAGGTGACCGGGCTGCGGCTCCTTTCGGTCGCGCTGCCCGCCGCCCTGCGGGCGCGCTTCGAGCGGCCGGCGTTCGGCGTCGCCGGCACCCGCGAGCGCCTCGGCGTGCACGGCCGGCCGTTCTTCGGCACCATCATCAAGCCCAACGTCGGCCTGTCGGCCGAGGCGATCGCCGACTTGGTGGCGGCGCTGTGCGAGGCCGGCGTCGACTTCATCAAGGACGACGAGATCTGCGCCGACCCCGACCACGCGCCGCTCGCCGAGCGCGTGCCGGCGGTCATGGCGAAGGTCCGCGCCCACCGCGACCGCACCGGGCGCGACGTCATGGTGGCGTTCAACATCACCGACGAGACCGACGCCATGCGGCGCCACGCCGACCTGGTCGAGCGCGAGGGCGGCTCCTGCGTCATGGCCAGCCTCAACTGGATCGGGCTGTCCGGGGCGGAGACCCTGCGCCGCTGGACGCCCCTGGCGGTGCACGGCCACCGCAACGGCTTCGGGGCGATGGCCCGCCACCCCGCGCTCGGCATCGGCTTCGACGCCTACCAAGCGCTCTACCGGCTGGCCGGCGTCGACCACCTGCACGTCCACGGCATCGGCGGCAAGTTCGCCGACGCCGCCGACGAGGTCGAGACGGCGGCGCGCCGCTGCCTGGCCGGGCTGGCGGCCGACGCGGCGGACGCCGGCGACGCGGTGCTGCCGGTGTTCTCCTCCGGCCAGTGGGCGGGCACCCTGCCGCGCACGCTGCAGGCGGTCGGCGGTGCCGACTTCATGTTCCTCGCCGGCGGCGGCATCCTCGCCCATCCCGGCGGCCCGGCCGCCGGCGTCCGCAGCCTGCGCCAGGCCCACGACGCGCTGGCCGAGGGGCGGTCCCTCGCCGACGCGGCGGCGGCGTGGCCGGAGCTGCGGGCGGCGCTGGAGTTCTTCGGGTCATGACCGGCCCGGCCGGCCGCGGCCCGGAGATCGTCTTCGTCGGCGACGATTTCACCGGCGCGTCGGACACCCTGGCGACCCTGGCCCGGGCCGGCCGCCGGACGCGCCTCTTCCTCGACCCGCCGGACGCGGCGGCACTCGCCGCCGAACCGCTCGACGCCGTCGGGGTGGCGACCGAGCTGCGCGCCCTCGATCCCGAGGCGATCCACCGGCGCGTCGACACGATTGCCGGGGCGATCGCCGCGGTTCGGCCGCGCTTCGTCCACTACAAGGTCTGCTCGACCTTCGACAGCGGGCCGCAGACCGGCAACATCGGCGCCGCCGTGCGCGCCCTGGAGGCGCGGCTCGGGCCGGCCCTGGTGGCGGTGGTCGGCGGGCAGCCGAGCCTGCGCCGCTACTGCCTGTTCGGCCATCTCTTCGCCGCCGCGGCCGACGGGACGGTGCACCGGATCGACCGCCACCCCATCATGCGCACGCACCCGACCACGCCGATGGCCGAGTCCGACCTGCGCCTCCACCTCGAAGCCCAGGGGCTCGCCGGCCTGGCCCTGGTGCCGTGGACGGAGATCGGCGACGACGCCGCATCCCTCGCCGCCCGGCTGTCCGGCCTGCTCGCCGGCAGCGGGGACGGCAATGGAGCCGACAATCGGGCCGGCAAAGGGGCCGGTGGCGGGAGCCGCCTGCTGGTCGACGTCGCCGAGACGGCCCAGCTCGCGACCCTCGGCGCGGCCCTGCGCCGGCTGGAGACCGGCGGCCGGCCGATCGTGCTGGTCGGCGCCAGCAGCGTCGCCGAGAGCCTGACGGCCGGCACCGGTGCCGGCGCCGGGGCGCCCGCGGTGGCGACCGCCGCCGCGCCGGCGGCCGGTCCCTGCCTGGTCGTCGCCGGCAGCCGCTCCGCCGTGACGGCGGCGCAGGTCGCCGCGGCGACCCGCTTCGAGCGCGTCGCCGTCACGCCCGAGGCGGTCGCCGACGGCGCCGCGGCGGCGCGGCTCGTCGCCGCAGTGGCGGCGGCCCTGGGCGGCGGCCGCAACGTGCTGGCGCACCTGGTTCCGGAGCGCGATTACGGGGTCAACGCCCTCACCCTCGCCCGCCGCCTCGCCGACCTGGCGGCCGACATCGTCGCCGCGGCGCCGGTCGGCGCGCTCGGCGTGGCGGGGGGCGACACCTCCAGCGTGGTCGTCCGGCGTCTCGGCTTCGCGAGCCTCGCCTACCGCGGCACCCTCGATCCCGGCGTCGCCGTCTGCACCGGCCGCACGCCCGGCCGCGGCGACGTGTGGCTGATGCTCAAGGGCGGCCAGATGGGCGGCGGCGACCTGTTCGACCGGTTCGCCGCGGCATGGTCCGGGCGCTCCTGATCCAGATCAAGAGTTGCAATCCCCACTCCGTCCGGGGTTGCCACCGCGCGACGAACGCCCGACGGTGGTGCGCCGACACCGCTCCCGAACCGCCGATCCCGAACCGCCGAGGCGACGATGTGCGCGAATGCCCAAGGGTGCTTCCTGATCAAGGCCTACCAGCAGAACGCCGCCAGGCACGGCCACGACGCGGCACTGCACGCGGCGGCCCGGCTCTACCAGCGCACCAACCGTGCGGCCAGCGACGACGAGGCGCTGGCGTTCGTCGCCCGCTTCGTGCAGCCGTCCGCCGCACCGGGCTGCAGCGGCTGCGGGTGAGCGGCGGGACCGACCGGCAGGCCCGGCTTTCCGGCCTTCAGCGGCTGGGCTCGCCTTGCCGTCCCCCCGCCGGATAGGTCCCCCCTCCCGGGACGAGGCGGCGGAACTCGTCGCGGATGATCCGGTAGCAGTCGCACGTGACCTCGTCCAGCCCGGCCGGATCGAGGATCGTGATGCGCCCCCGCGTGTAGCGGATCAATCCGGCGTTCTGCAGGAGCCTCGCCGTGACGGTGACCCCGGCCCGCCGCACGCCGAGCATCATGGCCAGGTACTCCTGGGTCAACGGGAACTCCTCGCCGACCCGGTCGCGGGTCATCAGCAGCCAGCGGGCGCAACGCTCCTCGATGGAGTGGAGCCGGTTGCACGCCGCGGTTTGGGCGACCTGGTTGAAGTGTGCCTGGGCAAAGCGCAAGAGCTTGCTTCGCAACGTGTCGCTCTCGCGGACGGCGGCCTTGAACGCGTGCGAGCGCATCCTCCAGCCATCGCCCGGGATCTGCATGTCGCACTGGCATGGCATCCGATCGGCATCGAGCACGACGGCGGTGCCGACCAGCCCCTCGTTGCCGATCGTTCCCACCTCCACCGCTTCACCGTCCGGCAGGACGTTGAGCAGCGAGGCGCATCCCCGCTCGATGAAGTAGACGTGGGCAATCTCCTCGTCCGGTCCGAACAACGTCATCTTGTGCGGCAAGGCGACCGCCTCCAGATGGGGCCGGAGCACCCCCTCCTCCTCGGGCGAGAGGCCGCCGAGAATGTGGTTGCCGCTCTCCATGGTGATGCCCCTGACGCTGTCACGTGGGAATCCTCCCCGGGGTCAACAGGCGCACCGCGTCAAAGGCACCGGGCCTTTATGCGCGGTAGCGTACCGACCATCGCCGCCCGTCGTGCTTCGTTGGACGCACAACCGGCGATCAGCCGCGGCGCGGGACATGGGAAATGGACGATCAGGAGCTTGAACGCCTCAGGCGTCACCGGCGGGACTTGATGCAGCGGGCGCGCAAGGCCATCGAGGAGGCGCGCCGTCTGCGCCAGGATTTCAGGCGTTCCTCCACCACCGCCGACACCTGGAATGTCCGGCTCCTGAACCGCGTCGCGGTTGGGGACATGCCTGCCGACGCGTTGGTGGTGGATGCCGTGCCGACCGACGGCTCCGCGGAGGCCCCGCCCGCAGATGCTCCAGCCGATGGCGCACCGTGTCCGCCGGCCCCGTCGGACGACGGCGACGCGTGACGGCGGCGCCCGCGCACGTCCAGGGCGCGGATGGTGGCGGCCCAAGACAGAGACACGGCATGACGCTGGCCGCGGCCGCCATCCGACGCCCCAGGCCGAAGTGACTCAGCGCCCCACCGCCCGCCAGCCGATGTCGCGGCGGCAGAAACCGTCGGGCCAGTCGATGCGGTCGACCGCCGCGTAGGCGCGCCGCTGCGCCTCGGCGACGGTGGCGCCGCTGGCGGTGACGCCGAGCACCCGGCCGCCGGTCGCCAGCACCCGCCCGTCCGCGGCGCGCTCCGTGCCGGCGTGGAAGACGGTCACCCCCTCCACCGCGGCGGCGGCGGCGAGGCCGCGGATCTCGGTGTTCTTCGCGTAGTCGCCGGGGTAGCCCCTGGCGGCCATCACCACGCACAGCGCCACCTCGTCGCGCCAGCGCACGTCGAAGCTCCCGAGCACGCCGTCGGCGGCGGCCACCAGCGCCGCCAGGACGTCGGACCTCATGCGCATCATCAAGGTCTGGCACTCGGGATCGCCGAAGCGGACGTTGAACTCCAGCGTCTTCGGCACCTTGCCGCTGGGGCCGTCGACGATCATCAGGCCGGCGAACAGCACGCCCGTGAAGGGCCGTCCCTCGGCGGCCATGCCGCGGACCGTCGGCAGGACGATCTCGCGCATCACCCGCTCCTGCAGCTCCGGCGTCAGCGCCGGGGCCGGGGAATAGGCGCCCATGCCGCCGGTGTTGGGGCCGGTGTCGCCCTCGCCCACCGCCTTGTGGTCCTGGGCCGAGGCCAGCGGCAGCGCCGTCTCGCCGTCGCACAGCGCGAAGAAGCTGACCTCCTCGCCGGCGAGGAACTCCTCCACGACGATCTCGGCGCCGGCGGCGCCGAAGCGCCCGCCCACCAGCGCCTCGTCGATGGCGGCGAAGGCTTCGTCCAGGGTGCGGGCGACGGTGACGCCCTTGCCGGCGGCCAGCCCGTCGGCCTTGACCACGATGGGCGCGCCGTTGGCGCGCACGAACTCCTTGGCGGCGCCGGCATCGGTGAAGCGGCCGTAGGCCGCGGTCGGCACGCCGTACCGGGCCAGCACGTCCTTCATGAAGCCCTTGGAGCCTTCCAACTCCGCCGCCCTGGCGCTCGGCCCGAAGGCCTTGACGCCGGCCGCCGTCAGCCGGTCGACCAGGCCGAGGACCAGCGGCCCCTCCGGCCCGACGACGACGAAGTCGATGGCGTTGTCCTTCACCCAGGCGAGGAGACCGTCGACGTCGTCGGCCCTGATCGGCACGCAGGTCGCGACGTCGGCGATCCCGGCGTTGCCGGGCGCGCAGTAGAGGGCATCGCACAAGGGGGAGCCCGAAATCGCCCAGCACAGGGCGTGCTCGCGCCCGCCGGACCCGACGACCAGGACTTTCATGGCACCCCATCCCTCACGCGTGTTGGCGACGTGACGCCTTGTAGTCGCGGCGTCGGCCCGACTCAAGCCCTGGATACCGCTTGCGGGCGTCAGCGCGCCGCCGGCACGCCGCCTTTCCGTTTCATCCCGGCTGCCACGCGGAAGATGTCGGGGAAATTGATGCGACCACCTTCGGCCCTCGACAGAACCGCCAAATCCTCCAGATCCTCGATCAGGACCTCGACCTTGCCGCGGCGGACGGGATCGGTCGTGAATTTCTTGGGCGGCAGCTTTCCTCCGGAGGCCATGCTGTCGATCGTTGCGGCATCCCACCGTTCGAATAGGAGTTCCGGGTTGCAGGGAACGGTAAGCCCCCTCAACGCCTCGAGCAAGGGCTGCACCCAGGGGTAGTCTTCACGCAGTTCGTTCACCCGCGTCCGCGACGACCGCGTCACACCGTCATTGATCGCACGAAAATGCAACGCGAGAGGATGATCCGGGAACTTCCGGTCGGTCTGAATGGCCGATTCCCCGAACGCCAGAAGCATCGTGCGCGGGCTTACCTGCCCCTCGGCATCCGCGAGGTGATTGGGAATCCAGGTGAAGGTGCGACCGCGGCGCGGGTCCCTTCCCATGTAGGGTCCTGCCATGGCTTCGACGACGCGGCGGATGAAGGCATCCTCATTTCGCCAATCTCTCGCTATCACATACCCCCGCTCTCGTCCGTCCTCAACAAATTGGGAAATAGAGCTGCGAATTTCCGATCCATGCTCATCGTCATTAATCGTGTATTGTATGATCAAACCGTATAGATCGAGAAAGGACCAATTCAAGCCCGCTTGACTCTGCCGCAGCTTTGAGCTGTCGGGGAAGGTCCAGATCTCGGCATCATCGACCATGTCCGGACGCAGAAACAACTTGGCCCGCATACCGGTTGTCATGCGCAAAGACAGCGCAAACTGCAGCGCCCCCTTCACCAGGGAACGCATGACGCCCCAGTCGCTGGAGAGACGATCCAAAGCATCGAAAACAAAAATCAACCGCCTGCCACCTTCCGTGAGCTCCCGCTCCAATCCGAGGAGCAGGCGATCGGACTTCTCGGGATGGCATGACACCCAGGCGACCCGCCCCTGCCAATCGTCGAGACCCGCAAAGGCGCTTTCCTGATTGGCTATTGCGCGCTTGACCGCCACCGTCTTCCAGATGAGCCGTGGTTCGAAGTCCGCAACGAGGTGAGTGAGCGTGTCGGGAGATGGAAACTGTTCATTCCATTGCGCCTGACCGAACGCGACATGAACCTCCAAGTCCTTCAGCAGGTCGATCCGCCACTCCCGAGCCATGATCTGTCGCAGAGTGTCGTCCGTCAGTGCCGCGGTCCACAGACTCTTGCCCGCTCCCCGCATGCCAACCACAATGCTGCTGTTCCAGTCGAAGGCATTGCGGTGCCCCGGCGGCAGAAAGACCTTCGGCGGCGGCGGCGGATTCAGGTCCTCTTGAGCCTGCACGAGGTTCGGCGTCAGCTTTTCCAACACGCGTCGGACGGGCAGCGTCGGAAGCATCATTGCGGCCACGATCAGGCTCCGTCGTTTCTCAAGAGCAGGAGCTCTTTGGCTCCGCCAATGAATGCTTGAAATGCCGGACCGATCAGAGCCCACTGGTCCTCCAGGGTCCGGTCCGTCAGGTTCGCCCGGCGCACGGCAGCCGTGAATGCAGTCGGCAATGGGAAATGAGGGGCAGCCTCATCCTGCTCGATGAACGAATAGGGGCCATCGCCTTCATCGTAGATCCGCTGCCACGTCTCATAGGACCGTCGGCGCCAGCGTTCTTGCGACTCGCCGACATCTTCCAGCATTGACGCCACGCACTTCAGGCGCAGACGAAGATCGTCGTATTCGTCGCTCGTCCCGATCTGGGCGGAGCGGCGGAGATGATCGAGCCATCGCCCGTAGGCATCCCAATTCTGAGGCTCGTCCCTTCCGAAGAGGAACACCTGTGCTCCGAGTTGGGTCACCACGGCGGCCCCGGTGTCGTGCAGACCGGCGCGCGCGTCGATCAGCACCACATCCGGCGGCGTTGGATCCCTGGCCAACGTAGAGACAAGGCGGTCCAGGCGATCAGCCAGGCGCTCAAGCCCGTGGTCGGGAAAGGCCGTGGGCATATAGACGCGCCCGACCTTGGCGACGTAGTCGCGGGTCTTGTGGCCATAGGCGGGAATCACCTGAACATCGCCGCTGAACCCGTTGGCGTTGACCGCCGGCGCGCGGATACGGAAGTCGTCGACCAACGACGCCGGGGCGTCGCCGACCAGCGCCTCGGTCAACCAGTCGACCACGCCGAAATCCGGCAGGTCCTCGCCGAGAAGCAACGCTCCCATTCCGGGAGCCTCAAGATCGAGGTCGATGACCGTC
This sequence comes from Azospirillum sp. ST 5-10, assembly GCF_051225715.1. Taxonomy (NCBI): domain Bacteria; kingdom Pseudomonadati; phylum Pseudomonadota; class Alphaproteobacteria; order Rhodospirillales; family Azospirillaceae; genus Azospirillum; species Azospirillum sp. ST 5-10. The sequence goes on along the minus strand of NZ_JBPJSP010000013.1, from coordinate 32,999 downwards.
ACGCGGTGGCCGTCGCGCGCCAGCGCCAGCGCGAGAACCGCAAGCGCGGTGCTGCGGCCGACACCGCCCTTGATGCTGAAGCCGACACCGAGCGGCAACACCGGCTGCACACGCAGTGGCGGACGCAACCAATCCTGGTTCGTTTGCAAACGATCAAGGAGGCGGATGCGAGGTTCCGAACGATCAACCAAAACAAGTGTGGGATCATCAAAGATCAGGTTCGGGGCGATATGCTCGCCCGGCAGGAGAGCGATGTCATCTCCCGGCAGACCATGGCGGCCAAGCAGCGGGCGCAACGCATCGCGAAAGCCGTCGATGCCCCCGCTGCCTTCCCCGAAGGCATCGTCGACGGGCAGAACGACGCCGCACCGCCCGAACGGATCGCGGGTAATGACGATGAACCGCCCTTGGGGAATGTGGATGCGCCCGTCCCCGATCCATGACACGATCAGGGTGTTGGCATTGTCCAGGGCGTCGTCGAACATAACCGGACGATCCATCCTGATTCCCCCTTGCGCCCCTAGGGCATCAAACCAGCCTGCCGGAGGATGACTTGCACCGCCCTCCGGCGAACGTCCCGGCGCGGCCCCCCGCCATCGTCGGCGTCAATATCATTGCAGATGAACGCCGTGTTCGCATACCGGTCGTCTATGCTCCAGGAATCGAACGGATTTGCGCCGCTGAGCGTCGCCTGAAGCTGATTGAAACGCACGGGGTCGATCAACGCCGCAGCCTGCCCCCAGAGCTTGTCGATGTGCATCCGCGGCGCACCGGAAAGCGACGTCGCATAGGACGTGCAGATCGCATGCTTCACCGCGCATTCCGCAGCGATGCCGACATGGTGGTCCGCCGCCGCCGTACGCGTTGCGTACAGTTCCTCTGCGTCGTGCCAATGGCGTTTCGCCGCGTCGGCAAAATCCTCCGGACAGCGCGACGGCCTGTGCCTGACCATTCAATGCGCCTCACCCATGGCATGCCCGTCCTGTTCCGAGCGGACGACCAGGACTTTCATGGCACCCCATCCTTCACGCTTGTTGCCGACACCAAGCCTTGTATCATGGCGCCGCCATGACTCAAGACCTGGATCCCTCCCCCCTCGTCGCCCCTGCTCCGCGCCCGGGGTCGAACCTGCCGGAATACTCGGTCGGCGACCTCGCGCGCGCCCTCAAGCGGACGCTGGAGGACACCTACGGCTTCGTCCGCGTGCGCGGCGAGATCTCGCAGCCCAAGCGCCATTCCTCGGGGCACTGCTACCTGCGGCTGAAGGACGACACCGCCGTGCTGGAGGCGGTGTGCTGGCGCGGCACCGTCGCCAAGCTGGCGGTCAAGCCCGAGGAGGGGCTGGAGGTCATCGTCACCGGGCGCATCACCACCTATCCCGGCCGCTCGCAGTACCAGCTCGTCATCGAGACCATGGAGCTGGCCGGCGAGGGCGCGCTGCTGAAGATGCTGGAGGAGCGCAAGCACCGCCTCGCCGCCGAAGGGCTGTTCGACCCGGCGCGCAAGAAGCCGCTGCCCTTCCTGCCCGAGGTCATCGGCGTCGTCACCTCACCGACCGGGGCGGTGATCCGCGACATCCTGCACCGTCTCGACGACCGCTTCCCGCGCCATGTGCTGCTGTGGCCGGTGGCGGTGCAGGGCGAGGCCGCCGCGGCCCAGGTCGCCGCCGCCATCGCCGGCTTCAACCGTCTGGCGCCCGGCGGCCCGGTGCCGCGCCCCGACGTGCTGATCGTCGCGCGCGGCGGCGGCTCGCTGGAGGACCTGATGGCCTTCAACGAGGAGGTGGTGGTGCGTGCCGCCGCGGCGAGCGCCATTCCGCTGATCTCCGCCGTCGGCCACGAGACCGACACCACCCTGATCGACCACGCCGCCGACCGCCGCGCCCCGACCCCGACCGCGGCGGCCGAGATGGCGGTGCCGGTGCGCGCCGAGCTGCTGGCCCAGGTGCTGGACGGCGCCCGCCGGATGGTCGGCTGCACCCACCGCCTGCTGGAGGAGCGGCGCAACCGGATCGAAGGGCTGGCGCGCGGCCTCGGCGATCCGCGGGCGCTGCTGGAGGGCCACGCCCAGCGCCTCGACGACCGCGCCGAGCGCCTCGACCTGGCGCTGGCCGCCCTGCTGGAGCGCCGCCGCACCCGCGCCGCCGAGCTCGGCGCCCGCCTGCGCCACCCCCGGGAGAAGCTGTCCGACGCCCGCGCCGCCCTGACCCTGCAGGCCCGCGGCCTCGACGCCGGCCTGCGCCAGGCCGTGCTGCGGGCCGGCAGCCAGTTCGAGCGCACCGCCGGGCGGCTCTCCCTGCGCCCGGTGACGATCCGCGTCGCCGACGGCGCCCGCCGGCTCGCCGACCTGACGCCGCGGCTGGAGCGCGGCTACGCCAAGGCGGTGGAGGAACGCGCCGCCCGCCTCGCCGCCGCCGGCCAGCTCCTGGAGAGCTATTCCTACAAGGGGGTGCTGGCCCGCGGCTTCGCCCTGGTGGAGGACCGCGACGGCCGCCCTCTGACCAGCGCCGCCGACGCCACCCCGGGTCGGCCGGTCACGCTCGTCTTCCACGACGGACGCGCCGAGGCGACGGTGGACGGTGCGGCGAAGCGCCCGGCCGTGATGCGCGAGAAGCCGGCGGTGAAGGAGCACAAACCCTACAAGGCACCGGTGCAGGGGGATTTGTTCTGACGCAACTCCGATGAAACCGCCCTGCGCATCGATGGCCACACCTGCTGCAACCGGGTGTTCCAGAACGAGGCGGTGGTCATCCACATCATCCGCCCGACCCGCGCCGCGGTGGTGGTGGCCGAGGTGCTCGGCGCGCATCGCCCGGCGCTGCGGGTGTCCGAGCTCCACCGCTCCCAGCAAGACCATGCCACGATTGGCAGGTCTGTCCCGCGCATCAGTTGCGCGACTGCACTTCCGCCATCGAGGCAGGCGATGCGGCCTTCCCCACGGATGAAGGCGCTCTTCCTGCGCGTCTTCGCCCTGGCCCGGCGACGCCACGCCCTGGCGCCAGCACGCGACGCCAATACCGGCAAAGGCTGGAACGCGATCTCCGCGCCATCCTCAACATCCTACGCAGGAAGCCGATCCCGGCACCGGGTTTGAGCAGTTATCGTCAGGCAGCCTTCACCAGATGCATCTCGACGCGCAGACCGGCGGCGACCGCCATATTGACCAGCGTGTCCAGACCGAACAGAGCGATCTTGCCGCGCATCAGGTCGGAGATGCGCGGCTGGGTCACGCCGAGCCGCCGAGCCGCCTCGGCCTGGGTCCAGCCCTGCTCGCGGATGCGCGCTTCCAGTTCCATCATCAACGCCGCACGGAGCTTCATGTTTTCCGCCTCGGCCGGCGTATCCTCGATTGCGTCCCAGACGCTGGCGAACCGGTCTTCACTCATCGTTGCCGCTCCTTCAGCAGGTCGCCATACCGCCGCGCGGCCAATTCGATGTCCGCGCCGGCCGTCTTCTGCGTCTTCTTTTGGAAACAGTGCAGCACGTAAACCGCTTCCGCAAACTTCGCCACATAGATGACCCGGAAGGCTCCATCGGGATCGCGAATGCGGATCTCCTGAACCCCGGAGCCGATCGACGGCATCGGCTTCCAGTCCTTCCTCGCCGCCGCGCTGAATCTTGTCGAGTTGGAAGCCCGCATTCCGCCGCGCCCCTTCCGGGAAGGCCCGGAGGCCGTCGAGGGCACTGCCACGGAAGGCGATGGGCTTGGGGTCCTTCATGGCGATGGATCATACAAGATTTTATATGTGCGGAGAAGTCGCGAGGCAGTTGGTCGCGTCGGGCGCCGCCCGACGCGACCACGTCCACCCCCGCTACTCCCCCTCCCCCGCCACGTCCCGCGCCAGGCCGGCGATCACCCTCCAGCCCACGTGGTCGTCGGGGTCGATCCGCTCCAGCTTGGCCAGCAGTTCGTTGGCCTCGGCGAACAAGCCGCGCTTCAGGCGGATGAACGCCAGCGCCTTGAGGGTGAACAGGGCGAAGCGCGGCGCCCCCGGCGCCGGCCAGTCGGTGCCGCCGGCCTCCAGGAGCCGCCAGTCGGCCGGCCAGCCGCCGAGTGCTGCGGCGCCGTCCAGGCCGATCAGCGCCACCCGCTCGGCGTCGGCGTAGCGGGCGCGGTTGAAGTAGAACTTGTAGAGCGCGAAGAACACCGGCAGCACCCGCGGCCCCGCCTGGTGCGCCTGCCACAGCAGCGCCTCGCAGCGCGCCTCGTCGTGGCGCGCCGCCACCGCCTCCTGCAGCAGCGCGTCGACGCGCTCCGGCACATCGCCGAAAGCCATGCGGCCGTCGGGAATGCGCAGTTCGATCGGTCGGACCATCCCCTCCCCCTTTTCTGTCGGACCTCGCCCAATACCCACATTTTCCGTGTGGCGTCATCGCGCCCATGCAAGCGGCAGGCCGGCCCGAATCCGGGGGGTCTTGTCGTGAACCCGACAGCCCCTTGTCGCAAACGCGTCAGGTCGCCGCACCACAAGGCCGACCCAAGCCCTTGGAAACGCACGCATCCTTTGGTTGGCCCGAGAGTTGCTTGAAGCACGGGCAGACACGCTGACCAGCAAGGAGGCGAGACATGGTGACGCTGACGGATTCGGCGGTGGCCACTCTGGAACGGGTGCTGGCGGGGTCCGCTCCGGCGGCGCGCGGCCTGCGCATCGCCGTGGCCGACGGCGGCTGCGCCGGGCTGAAGTACCAGATGGGTCTGGAGGTCGAGCCGGGCGACGACGACGCGGTGCTGGAGTTCGGCCCGGTCACCGTCTTCGTCGACGCCGCCAGCCAACCGTTCCTCGACGGCGTCGTCGTCGACTTCGTGGAGGGCATCGAGGGCTCGGGCTTCCGCTTCGACAACCCCAACGCCACCGGCTCCTGCGGCTGCGGCAAGTCGTTCTCGGCCGGGACCTGCTCGACGCCGCCCGCGTCCGCCGCCGGCGGCTGCGGCAGCCACGCCCACTGAGCACCCCCACGCCGACCCAGGAAAAGGCAGATCCCGCCATGTGGAACTACACCGACAAGGTCAAGGAGCACTTCTTCAACCCGAAGAACGCGGGCGTGCTGGACGACGCCAACGCGGTCGGCGAGGTCGGCTCCATCTCCTGCGGCGACGCGCTGAAGCTGATGCTGAAGGTCAACCCCGACACCGAGGTGATCGAGGACGCGCGCTTCCAGACCTTCGGCTGCGGCTCGGCCATCGCCTCCTCCTCGGCGCTCACCGAGCTGATCATCGGCCGGACGGTCGAGGCCGCGCTGGCGCTGACCAACCGCGACATCGCCGACTATCTCGGCGGCCTGCCGCCGGAGAAGATGCACTGTTCGGTCATGGGGGCGGAGGCGCTGCACGCCGCCATCGCCGCCTACAAGGGCGAGGCGTGGGCCGACGATCACGAGGAGGGCGAGCTCGTCTGCAAGTGCTTCGGCGTCGACGCGGCGATGATCGAGCGGGCGGTGACGGTGAACAACCTCTCCACGCTCGAGGAGGTGACGCACTACACCAAGGCCGGCGGCTCCTGCCAGACCTGCCACGAGAAGATCGAGGAGGTGCTGGAGGCGGTCCTCGCCAAGGCCGGCAAGGAGATCGGCGCCAAGGCGCAGAAGGGCATGGTCGGCGGCATGGTCGGCCTCGACGCCATCAAGCCGCTGCAGGCCAAGACCCCGGCGCCGACCGCGGCGGGCAAGATGACCAACGTGCAGCGGATGCAGGCGATCATGCTGGCGATCGAGGAGATCCGGCCGCAGGTCCAGCGCGACGGCGGCGACGTCGAACTCGTCGACATCGACGGCAAGGACATCTACGTGCGCCTCAGCGGCGCCTGCTCCGGCTGTTCCCAGTCGGCCGGCACCATGATGGGGGTGCAGATGAAGCTGGTGGAGAAGCTGGGCGAGTTCGTGCGGGTCAAGCCCGCCTCCCTGATGCCGGCGGGGGCCTGAGACGATGACCGGGATCTATCTCGACAACAACGCCACCACCCGCGTCGACCCGCTGGTGCTGGCGGAGATGCTGCCGCTGTTCACCGAGCAGTTCGGCAACGCGTCCTCCATGCACGGCTTCGGCGGCGCCGTCGGCGGCAAGATCGAATGGGCGCGCCAGCAGGTGCAGGCGCTCCTGGGCGCCGCCCACGACAGCGAGATCGTCTTCACCTCGGGCGGCACCGAGAGCGACAGCACCGCCATCCTCTCGACCCTGGAGGCGTACCCGAAGAAGCGCGAGATCGTCACCAGCGTGGTCGAGCATCCGGCCGTGCTGTCGCTCTGCGAGTACCTGGAGAAGAAGCGCGGCTACACCGTCCACCGCATCCCGGTGAACGGCAAGGGCGACCTCGACCTGGAGGCCTACCAGCGGGCCCTCTCGGAGAACGTCGCCATCGTCTCCATCATGTGGGCCAACAACGAGACCGGCACCCTCTTCCCGGTCGAGGAGCTGGCGGCCAGGGCCAAGGCGGCGGGCGCGCTGTTCCACACCGACGCCGTCCAGGCCGTCGGCAAGATCCCCATGCGGCTGGCCGACAGCGCCATCGACCTGCTGTCGCTCTCGGGCCACAAGCTGCACGCGCCCAAGGGCGTCGGCGCCCTCTACGTCAAGCGCGGCACCCGCTTCCGGCCGCTGCTGCGGGGCGGCCACCAGGAGCGCTCGCGCCGCGCCGGTACCGAGAACGCGCCCGGCATCGTCGGGCTGGGGGCGGCGTCGGAGCTGGCGCTGCACCACATGGCGGAGGAGAACACCCGGGTGCGGGCGCTGCGCGACCGGCTGGAGCGCGGCCTGCTCGACGCCATCCCCAACTGCTTCGTCACCGGCAACCCGGACAACCGGCTGCCCAACACCTGCAACGTCGCCTTCGAGTACATCGAGGGCGAGGCGATCCTGCTGCTCCTCAACGAGCACGGCATCGCCGCCTCCTCGGGGTCGGCCTGCACCTCGGGCTCGCTGGAGCCGAGCCACGTCATGCGGGCCATGGGCGTGCCCTACACGGCGGCCCACGGCGCCACCCGCTTCTCCCTGTCGCGGGAGACGACGGACGAGGAGATCGACACCGTCGTCCGGGTGATGCCGGAGATCATCGCCCGCCTGCGGGCGCTGTCGCCCTACTGGTCGGGGGCCGGCGCGGCGCCGAAGGCGTTCCAGCCGGTCTACGCGTAGCGCCGGGACCAGGGGGACGTGGTTGCGCCGACCCCCCACCCAACCCTCCCCCACTGACGCGGGGGAGGGAACGGTTCCTCCCCCCGCGAAGTGGGGGGAGGTTAGGAGGGGGGCTGGCGCAACCACGCTCCCCGAACGCGTATCGCCTCCCGAGGATGCCGAGCATGCCGAAGTCCGGGTTCGTCACCGTCAACGACACCACCTTGCGCGACGGCGAGCAGACGGCGGGCGTGGCCTTCACCCTGGAGGAGAAGCTCGCCATCGCCCGCGCGCTCGACACTGCCGGCGTGCCGGAACTGGAGATCGGCATCCCGGCGATGGGCGAGGAGGAGTGCGAGGGCATCCGCGCCGTCGCCGCCCTCGGCCTCAAGGCCCGGCTGATGCTGTGGTGCCGCATGCACGACGCCGACCTGCGCGCCGCCGCCGGCTGCGGGGTGGATTTCGTCAACCTGTCCATGCCGCTGTCGGACGTGCAGATCGCCCGCAAGCTCGGCCGCACCCGCGCCTGGGTGCTCTCGGAGATCGAGCGCAAGATCAAGGCGGCGCGCGACCGGGGCTGCGAGGTCAGCCTGGGCGGCGAGGATTCCAGCCGCGCCGACATGGACTTCCTGGTCACCGCGGCGACCGTGGCCCAGCTCGCCGGGGCGCGGCGCTTCCGCTTCGCCGACACCCTGGGGGTGCTCGACCCGTTCGAGACGCGCGCCCGCATCGAGCGGCTGCGCCGCGCCACCGACCTGGAGATCGAGATCCATGCCCACGACGACCTCGGTCTCGCCAACGCCAACTCGCTGGCCGCCGTGCTGGGCGGCGCCACCCACGTCAACACCACCGTCAACGGCCTGGGCGAGCGCGCCGGCAACGCGCCCCTGGAGGAGGTGGTGATGGCGCTGAAGGTGCTGCACGGCCGCGACACCGGGGTCGACACCCAGGCGCTCGGCGCCATCTCCGACCTGGTGGAGGCGGCGTCGAACCGGCCGGTCGCGGTCAACAAGTCGATCGTCGGCGACGCCGTCTTCACCCACGAGGCCGGCATCCACGTCGACGGGCTGCTGCGCGACCGCCGCACCTACCAGAACTTCGACCCGGCCGAGGTCGGGCGCGAGCACCGCATCGTGCTGGGCAAGCACTCCGGCACCGCGGCGGTGCGGATGGCCTACCGGCAGCTCGGCATCGCCGTCGACGACGCCACCGCCCGGCTCGTGCTGGCCGAGGTGCGCGCCCTCGCCACCCGGGCCAAGCGGCCGCCGTCGTCGGACGAGTTGCGCGCCTTCCTCGCCGCCGCCACCCTGCCCGCCCCCCTGTCCGTCGCCGTTCCCGCCTGAAGGGAGACGCCGCCATGGCCGCCGCTCTCTGGACCCTGCTCAAGGAAGACGTGGCCTGCGTGTTCGACCGCGACCCGGCGGCGCGCACGCGCTGGGAGGTGGTGACCTGCTATCCCGGGGTGCAGGCGGTGATCGGCCACCGCGTCGCCCACGCGCTGTGGAAACGCCGCCTGCTGTGGCCGGCCCGCTTCCTCGCCTACCTCGCGCGCGCGCTCACCAACGTCGACATCCACCCCGGGGCGCGCATCGGCCGGCGCTTCTTCATCGACCACGGCGCCTGCGTGGTGATCGGCGAGACCGCCGAGGTCGGCGACGACGTCACCCTCTACCACGGGGTGACGCTGGGCGGCACTTCGTGGAACCGCGGCAAGCGCCACCCGACCCTGGGCGACGGCGTGCTGGTGGGCTCGGGCGCCAAGATCCTCGGGCCGATCACCGTCGGTCGGGGGGCCCGGGTCGGCGCCAACTCGGTCGTCACCAAGGACGTCCCCGACGGCATGACGGTGGTCGGCATCCCCGGCCGCGTCGTGCGCCCGACGCCCAAGGCGCTGCCGCAGCACGGCATCGACCTCGACCACCACCTCATGCCCGATCCCGTGGGCAAGGCGATCGCCTGCCTGATCGACCACATCAACCGCATCGAGGCCCGCCTGGAGGCGCACACCGCCGCCGAGGCGGCCGCCGCCCCCTTCGACGGGGCGCGGCTCGGCGGCATCGTCTGCGCCGCCTGCGGCGACCTCTGCGACCAGGACGGCTGCTGCACCGTCGCCGCCCCTCCCCCCACCCCCACCCGCCGGAGTGCCACCCCATGAGCTTCAACGACGAGCTGGAGGACCTGGAGACCGCCGAGGACTTCCTGAGCTTCCTCGGCGTGCCCTTCGACCAGCGCGTGGTCCACGTCAACCGGCTGCACATCCTGCAGCGCTTCCACGACTATCTCGGCGCCGACGCGCCCATGGACGGGCTGGACGACGAGGCGCTGGCGGCGCGCTACCGCGCCCATCTGCTGCGCGCCTACACCGACTTCGTCACCTCGTCAGCCGTCGCCGAGAAGACCTTCAAGGTCCACAAGGAGGAGGCACGCAAGATGAGCGACCGCTTCGTGCCGCTCGATGCGCTGACCCTGCGCTCGTGAATAGTTCCGATGTATAATAGGAATATTATAAGATCATAAGAATATAAGAATTATTATAATCTTTCGATCTTACAATCTTTGCGCTTTTCATCCGAACGCCCCCGAAGCCGGAGAGCGCCCTTATCAGGCTTGGGTCGGCGTCTCACCCTGGACGGCCGCCACCGCCCTCTTGCCGCGCCGTTCGCGCGACAGCAGGCGGAAGAACAGCGGCACGAAGAAGATCGCCAGGAAGGTCGCCGCCAGCATGCCGCCGATGACGCCGGTGCCGATGGAGTGACGGCTGCCCGCACCGGCGCCCGAGCTGATCGCCAGCGGCACGCAGCCCAGGATGAAGGCGAGCGAGGTCATGACGATGGGGCGGAAGCGCAGGCGCGCCGCGTCCATCGCCGCGTCGAAGACGCTCAGGCCCTCGTGCTGGCGCTGCACCGCGAACTCGACGATCAGGATGGCGTTCTTGGCGGCCAGACCGATCAGGGTGACCAGGCCGATCTGGAAATAGACGTCGTTCTGCAGGCCGCGCAACCAGATCGCCAGCACCGCCCCGAACACCGCGAACGGCACCGCCGTCACCACGGCGATGGGCAGCGACCAGCGCTCGTACTGCGCCGCCAGGATCAGGAACACCATGATGATGCCGAAGACGAAGGCCTGCGCCGCCGTGCCCTGGGTCGCCTGCTCCTGGAAGGCGGAGCCGACGAAGCCGACGGAGAAGGTGTCGGGCAGCACCTTGGCCGCCGCCTCCTGGATCGCCGCCAGCGCCTGGCCGGAGCTGTAGCCGGGCGCCGGGTTGCCCATCACCTTGGCGGCGGGGAAGACGTTGAAGCGCTCCATCAGGTCGGGACCGATGATGCGCTTGACCGTCACCAGGCTGTCCAGCGGGATCATCTCGCCGGAGTTGGCCCGCACGAAGACGTGGCGCAGGTCCTCCGGCTTCTCGCGGAACTCCGGCTCCGACTGCAGGTTCACCCGGTAGGCGCGGCCGTAGAGCGTGAAGTCGTTGATGTAGAGGCTGCCGAAGGTGCTCTGCATCGTGTCGAAGATGACGTTGAGCGGCACGTCCAGCGCCTTCACCTTGTCGCGGTCGACGGTGACCCGGAACTGCGGCACCGACGTGGAGAAGGTGGTGCGCACGCCGGCCAGCTCGGGGCGCTTGGCCGCCTCCTGCACCAGCGCGTTGGTCGCCTGCATCAGCGCCTCGGCGTCGCCGCCGCCGCGGTTCTGGACGTAGAGCTCGAAGCCGCCGGTCGTGCTCATGCCGGTGATCGGCGGCGGGTTGAAGGACAGCACCATGGCGTCCTTGATGCCCGACGCCATGCCCATGAAGGCGCCGGTCAGGGCGCGCGCGTCCTGCGACGGCTCGCGGCGCTCCGACCAGTCCTTCAAGGTCACGAAGGAGACGCCGGCGCTGGTCTTGTTCGACATGGACAAGAGGTCGAAGCCGGCGAAGGTCACCACGTCGGCGACCGCCGGGTGGTTCATCAGCATGCCGTTGACGGTGTCGGTGACCGCCGCGGTGCGGCTCAGCGACGCCGCCGGCGGCAGCACCGGCATCATGAAGACGTAGCCCTGGTCCTCCTCCGGCGCCAGCGCCCCGGGGACGCGCTGGAACAGCGCCACGGTGCCGCCGATCAGCACGGCGAACAGGGTCAGGCTGAGCACGGCGCGGCGGGTGAAGAAGCGCACGCCGCGGAGATAGCCGCGGGTGACCCCGTCGAACCAGCGGTTGAAGACCCGGAACGGCCAGGCCGGCTCGCCGTGGCCGGGCTTGAGGATCAGCGCGCACAAGGCCGGCGTCAGGGTCAGCGCGACGATGCCGGAGATCACCACCGAGACGGCGATGGTGATGGCGAACTGCTTGTACATCTGCCCGGCCAGCCCGCCCATGAAGCCCACCGGCACGAACACCGCGCACAGCACCAGGACGATGGCGATGACCGGTCCGCTCACCTCCTCCATCGCCTCGAACGCGGCGTCGCGCGGCGACAGCTTGTCCTGGCTCATGATGCGCTCGACGTTCTCCAGCACGACGATGGCGTCGTCGACGACGATGCCGATCGCCAGCACCATGCCGAACAGGGTCAGCAGGTTGATGGAGAAGCCCAGCAGGTACATGCCGGCGAAGGTGCCGATCAGCGACACCGGCACCGCCAGCAGCGGGATCAGGGTGGCCCGCCAGTTCTGCAGGAAGATGAACACCACGGCGACGACGAGGATCAGCGCCTCGACGAAGGTGTGGATCACCTCGTCGATGGAGACCTGGACGAACTTCGTGGTGTCGAAGGGGATGGAATAGGCGATGCCCTCGGGGAAGCGCTTGGCGACCTCCGCCATCTTGACGCGCACCGCTTCCGCCGTCGCCAGGGCGTTGGCGCCGGGCTGCAGATAGACGCCGATGGCGACCGCCGGGCTGCCGTTGTAGGTGGCGACGAAGTTGTAGTCCTGGGCGCCCAGCTCGACCCGCGCCACGTCCTTCAGGCGCAGCGCCGCGCCGTTGCTGTCGGAGCGCAGGATGATGTTGCCGAACTCCTCCGGATCGAGCAGGCGGCCCGGCGTCGTCACGCTGTAGGTGAAGGTCTGCGGCGAGGCCATCGGCTCCTCGCCGAAGCGGCCGGCGGCGAACTGCGAGTTCTGCTCGCGCACCGCCGCGGCGACGTCGCTGGGCGTCAGGTCGAACTGCGCCAGCTTGTCCGGCCGCAGCCAGATGCGCATGGAGTAGTCCTTGGCCCCGAACAGCGAGGCGTCGCCCACGCCCGGGGTGCGCTTCAGGTCGTCGATGACGTTGAGGAGCGCGTAGTTCGACACGAACACCGGGTCGTAGCGCTTGTCCGGCGAGGACATGGTGACGACCTGGAGGATCGAGGTGGAGCGCTTGCGCACCGTCACCCCCTGGCGGCGGACCTCCTCGGGCAGGCGGGCCTGGGCGGCCTGGACGCGGTTGTTGACGTCGATGGTCGCCTGGTCGGGATCGGTGCCGATCTCGAAGGTGACGGTGACCGACACCGTGCCCGAGGACGAGCTGCTGGACCGCATGTAGAGCATGCGGTCGACGCCGTTGATCTGCTGCTCCAGCGGTGCCGCCACCGTCTCGGCGATCACCTCGGCGCTGGCGCCGGGATAGGTGGCGGAGACCACCACCTCCGGCGGCACGATCTCCGGATACTGCGAGATCGGCAGCGCCCGCATGGCGACGAGGCCGGCCAGCACGATGATCACCGAGAGCACCGTGGCGAAGACCGGACGGTCGATGAAGAAGCGGGAGATCATCGCGCCTGCCCCGTCTCGGCCGCGGCCTCCTTGACCGGCGGCGGGACCGCGCGCACGGTGGCGCCCGGGCGCACCTTGATGACGCCCTCGGTCACCACCCGCTCGCCGGGCTTCAGCCCGTCGGCCACCACGTAGTCCTGGCCGACGCTGCGCCCCAGCGCCACCGGGCGCACCTGGGCCTGCACCGCGCCCTCGCCCGGCACGACGTAGACGAAGGGGCCCTGGGGACCCTGCATCACCGCCTTCTGCGGCACCGTCACCGCGTCCTTCAGGGTCATGCCCTTCACCACCGCCCGCACGAACTGGCCGGGCATCAGCGTGCCATCGGGGTTGGGCACGACGGCGCGGGCCTGGATCGTGCCGGTCCTGGGGTCGACCGTGCGGTCGGTGTAGTCGAGCCGGCCGGCCCCCAGCACGCCGCCGGCGGTGGTGCGGACCTCGACCGCCAGGCGGCCGTCGGCGGGCAGGGCCACGTCGCCGCGCCGCACGGCGCCGCGGTAGAGCGCCGCCTCGGCGTCGGGAATGGCGAAGTTCACGTAGACCGGATCGAGCTGGGTGATGTGGGTCAGCAGGCTGTCGTCGGTGGCGGTGCCGATCAGGCTGCCCTCCGACACCACCTCGCGGCTGGTGACGCCGCTGACCGGCGCCCTGACCTCGGTGTAGGCGAGGTCGATGCGCGCCGCTTCCAGCTCGGCCTCGGCCACCGCGACGCTGGCCTTGGCGAGGTCGAGCGCCGACAGCGCCTCGTCGTGCTCGCGCCCGCTCACCGTGCCGCGGTCGTACAGCGGCGCGATGCGCTTCCAGTTGCGTTCGGCCTGCAGCAGCCGCGCCTGCTCCTGGCGCAGCTGCGCCTCGGCCCGCGCCAGCTTCACCCGGTAGGGCTCGGGATCGATGCGGAACAGCACCTCGCCCTGCTTGACCACCGCCCCCTCGACGTAGGCGCGCTCCAGGAGGATGCCGCCGACCCGCGCCCGCACCTCGACCTCGCGCGATCCGGTCACCCGGCCGGCGTACTCGAAGCCGAGCGGCACGTCGCGCGCCGCCGTCGTCATGGCGACCACCTCGGGCGGCGGCGGGGGCGCCTGCTGGGCCTGGGCGGCCTTGGGCGAATCGTCGCAGGCGGCGAGGGCCAGCACGCCGAGGACGAGGAAGGCGGCGGAAACGGTGGAAAGGCGGGGTGCTGAACGGCCGGTCATGGTGGATCCCGCGGAGCTTGTGCAGCGCACACTTGGCCCGCTATATACCGACAATCATGTATGTATGTAAAGATCGGTCACCGGCCGGCGGGGGGAAACGCTGATGGCGCGACGGACGAAGGAGGAGGCGGAGCGGACCCGCGACGCGATCCTCGACGCCGCGGAGGAACGGTTCCACGAGCGCGGGGTCGCCCGCACCAGCCTGGAGGAGGTGGCGCGGGCGGCCGGGGTGACGCGCGGCGCCGTCTACTGGCACTTCCGCGACAAGGTCGCCCTGTTCGAGGCGATGCAGGCGCGCGCCCGCCTGCCCCAGGCCGACGTGCTGGAATGGCTGCTCGACACCGATCACGAGGACTCGGTGGCGCGGCTCTGCGACACCCTCAACGACGTGATCGCCGTCATGGCGACCGACCTCCGCCGCCGCCGGGTCTTCACCATCCTCCACCACCGCTGCGAGTTCGTGGAGGACATGCGGGCGATCGCCCAGCGCAAGCAGGACCACATCGACCAGATGATCGAGCGGGCGGCGCGCTTCTTCGAGCGGGCGGCCCAGCGCGGCGAGCTGTCGCCGCTGTGGACGCCGGCCACGGCGGCGCTCGCCATGCACGCCCTGATGATGGGCCTGCTGGACCGCATGCTGCAGAGCGACACCCCCGAGGCGGCCGTCGCCCCGGCGCAGGCGTGCGTGACCGCCTTCTTCCGCTCGCTGCAGAAACGGCCCCTGGGCTCCCTCGCGCCGCGCCACGCGCCGCCACCCGATCCCGCTCCCGGCGTCGGCTAGCGGAGCCACACATCTCCCGGCGGGCGGCCCGCCCCTCTCCCGGTCCGGCCCGGGGCGGCGGGGGGCCTCGAGGAACGGCCGGTCCGCCCGCACCGCCGCGCCTGTCCCGAACCCGACAAAACCCCGCCCGTGTCGGAATCGCGACACGTCGGCGCACCCGTCCCGTCCGGGAGGAATCCTGGGAAAACCAAGCCGTTAGAGCCTCCCGATCCGCTGGCACGCCGCTTGCTGTACGGGAGGGAGGCAAGCGGCACGCACGTTTTCAGGAGACCGGGATGCACATCGTCGTCTGTATCAAGCAGGTGCCCGACAGCGCCCAGATCCGCATACACCCGGTGACCAACACCATCATGCGCCAGGGCGTCCCGGCGATCATCAACCCCTACGACCTGTTCTCGCTGGAAGAGGCGCTGCGCATCAAGGACAGGACCGGCGCCAGGGTCACCATGCTGACGATGGGCCCGCCGATGGCCGAGGCGTCGCTGCGCAAGGCGCTGTCGTTCGGCGCCGACCGGGCGGTGCTGCTGACCGACCGCAAGTTCGCCGGCTCCGACACGCTCGCCACCTCCTACGCGCTCGCCTCGGCGATCCGCAAGCTGGGCGAGGAGGAGCCGGTCGACATGGTGTTCTGCGGCAAGCAGACGGTCGACGGCGACACCGCCCAGGTCGGCCCCGGCATCGCCACCCGGCTCGGCCTGCAGCAGCTCACCTACATCTCCGCCATCGAGGACCTCGACCTGGAGCGGCGGGAGGTCACCGTGCACCGCCGCTCCGAGGGCGGCGTGCAGGTGCTCAAGACCAGGCTGCCGGTGATGGTGACGATGCTGGAGGGCACCAACGCCATCCGCTTCGGCACCATGGACGACCTGTTCCGCGCCGCCCGCACCGAGATCAAGGTGTGGAGCAAGGACGACTGCGTCGAGGACGAGAGCAAGGTGGGCCTCAAGGGCTCGCCCACCGTCGTGTCCAAGGTGTTCGTGCCCAAGCCGCGCGCCGAGAAGGCCCGCTTCATCGAGGCGGAGGGCGGCGCCCCCGCGGCGCTCGCCGCGGCCGCGGTGGACACGGTCTTCGCCGCCCAGCCCAAGCTGGCCGCCGACCTTCTGGCCCGCGCCGCGGCCGGCTTCTAGGCCGCCCTCCCCCACCCCACCCCTCCCCGCGTCGAGAGAGAAGCCATGAGCGAAGCCGCACCGAGCAAGCCGCAGGGCCGCCGCTTCCAACTGCCCGAGCACCTGAAGGCCTACCAGGGCGTGTGGGTGATCGTCGAGCAGGAGCGCGGCGCCGTCCATTCCGTGTCCTGGGAGCTGGTGGGCGAGGCCCGCAAGCTCGCCGACAAGCTGGGCGTCGAGGTGGGCGCCGTGGTGCTGGGCGCCGACGGCCCCGACATCGACCGCATCTGCGGCGAGGCCTTCGGCTACGGCGCCGACCTCGTCTACCGGGTCACCCACCCGGTGCTGGCCGACTACCGCACCGACCCCTACGCCCGGGTGATGACCGAGGTGGTCAACACCCACAAGCCGGAGATCGTGCTGCTGGGCGCCACCACGCTCGGCCGCGACCTCGCCGGCGCCATCGCCACCACGCTCACCACCGGCCTCACCGCCGACTGCACCGAGCTCGACATCTACGCCGAGAACCGCAGCCTGGCGGCGACCCGGCCGACCTTCGGCGGTACCCTGCTCTGCACCATCCAGACGCTCGCCTACCGGCCGCAGATGGCGACCGTGCGCCCGCGCGTCATGGCCATGCCGGAGCGCGACGAGAGCCGCGTCGGCCGCGTCGTCCCGGTGACGCCGACCCTGGCCGAGGAGGACTTCGTCACCAAGGTGCTGAGCTTCATCCCCGACAGCGAGCGCAACGAGGCCCAGCTCGCCTTCGCCGACGTCATCGTCGCCGCCGGCAAGGGGCTGCAGAAGCCCGAGAACATGAGCCTGGTGTGGGACCTCGCCAGGGTCCTCGGGGCCGAGGTCGGCGCGTCGCGCCCGCTGGTCCAGGCGGGCTGGGTCGGCAACGACCGCCAGGTGGGGCAGACCGGCAAGACGGTGCGCCCGAAGCTCTACATCGCCGCCGGCATCTCCGGCGCCATCCAGCACCGGGTCGGCATGGAGAAGTCCGACCTGATCCTGGCCATCAACACCGACCCCAACGCGCCCATCTTCGACTTCGCCCACCAGGGCATCGTCGGCGACGCGCTGAAGATCCTGCCCGCCCTGACCGCCGCCTTCTCGTCGCGGCTCGCGGTCAACCGGCTGGCAAGCTGACGGACGAGGAGGTCCACAGGACATGGTCGAGACGTTCGACGCCATCGTCATCGGTGCCGGCCCGTCCGGCAACGCGGCGACCTACACCCTGGCCAAGGCCGGCCTGAACGTGCTCCAGCTCGAGCGCGGCGAGTATCCCGGCGCCAAGAACGTGCAGGGCGGCATCATGTACGCCGCGGAGCTGGAGAAGATCATCCCCGACTTCCGCGACGACTGCCCCACCGAGCGCCACATCATCGAGCAGCGGATCTGGCTGCTCGGCGACGACAGCTACATCGGCACCAACTACCGCTCCGACAGCTTCAACAGCGACGCCCCCAACCGCTACACCATCATCCGCGCCAACATCGACAAGTGGTTCTCCGAGCGCATCCGCAAGGCCGGCGGCCTGCAGATCTGCGAGACCACGGTGACCGAGCTGCTGCGCGACGAGATGGGCCGGGTCTACGGCGTGCGCACCGACCGGGCCGGCGGCGAGATCCACGCCGACGTGGTGGTGATGGGCGACGGGGTCAACGCGCTGCTGGCCAAGCGCGCCGGCTTCCACCCGGAACTGGCGCCGCAGAACGTGGCCCTGGCGGTCAAGGAGATCCTGTTCATCGACCCCGAGCTGATCGAGCAGCGCTTCGGCCTCAAGGACGAGGAAGGCGTGGTCATCGAGATCATGGGCAAGGTCACCAAGGGCATGGTGGGCACGGCCTTCCTCTACACCAACAAGGAGTCGCTCACGATCGGCATCGGCTGCCTGATCTCCGACTTCAAGACGGCCGGCGTGGCGCCCTACCGGCTGCTGGAGGACCTGAAGAACCATCCCGTCATCAAGCCGCTGATCGACGGCGCGGAGATGAAGGAGTACGCCGCCCACATGATCCCCGAGGGCGGCTACAACGCCGTCCCGGACCTCGTCGGCGACGGCTGGATGGTGGTGGGCGACGCCGCCCATCTCAACAACGCCGCCCACCGCGAGGGCTCCAACCTCGCCATGGCGTCGGGCCGCATGGCGGCGGAGACCATCGTCGAGCTGAAGCGGGCGGGCAAGCCGGCGACCGCCGCCAACCTCGCCGCCTACAAGAAGCGGCTGGACGCCTCCTTCGTCATGAAGGACCTGAAGAAGTACAAGGACCTGCCCGACATCATGCACGCCAACAAGCAGTTCTTCGGGGCCTACCCGGACCTGATCAACGGCGCGGCACACTCCCTGTTCACCGTGGACAGCGTCGACAAGCTGACCAAGGAGAAGGAGATCATGCGTTCCTTCGTGAAGAAGCGCTCCTTCCTCGGTCTGATGGGCGACGCGATCAAGCTGGCGAGGGCCTTCCGATGAGCCACATGACGATCAAGGTCGAAGACAAGCTCTACCAGAACCGCTACATCGTCGACGAGAGCCGGCCGCACATCCGCATCAAGGCGGAGGAGACCTGCCGGACCTGCGCGACGCAGCCCTGCACCTGGTGCTGCCCGGCCGCCTGCTACACCAAGGACGAGAACGGTGCGGTGAACCTGGCGACCGACGGCTGCCTGGAGTGCGGCACCTGCCGGGTGGTGTGCCAGGACAAGGGCAACATCCTCTGGGACTACCCGCGCGGCGGCTACGGCATCTCCTACAAGTTCGGCTGAGCGGCCGGTTCACCGGCATCCGGCGCCCGCCTCGTCCCCGCCCCGCCGGGACCGATCCCCTCTCCCGGCGGCGGGACGGGGATCTCGTCGCGGAGGCGGGGCCGGCGCCCGAGGTGCAGCGGCACAGGAAAAACGGCACTACGACAGGTTTGTTTCAATCAAGTAACACGCAAGAAGCTGTCGCGCGATACGTCGCGTTCACTGCATAGGCACGGGTGACGACGGCGTTTGTTACAGGCGGATACTGTTGAGGAGCGCAAATTTTAGGTTTAGCATCCGATCGCGTTCCCCACCGGCCGGCGGTTCGACGGACGCACTCGGAAGGATTTCCCCATGCGTTTGACCATCCGGTTCGTTCTGCTGGCGCTGTTGGCCGTCCTCGGCGGCCTGCTGGCATTGAGCGATCTCGTCGGCATGCGCGCCCTCACCACCGCCAACCGCGGCCTCGAAACCGTCTATGCCGACCGGGTGGTGCCGTTGCGCGATCTCAAGATCGTCTCCGACGCCTACGCCGTCTTCATCGTCGACGCCTCGCACAAGGTGCGCAACGGCAACTTCGTGTGGGAGGAGGGGCAGCGCTCCGTCGCCACCGCCGCGAAGGACATCCGCGCCCGCTGGCAGGCCTACCTCGCCACCAGGCTCGTCGCCGAGGAGGCCGCGCTGGCGGAGCAGGCCAAGCCGCTCATGGCGGCGGCCGACCGCGCGGTGGAGCGCCTGCAGGGCATCCTGTCGGCCAGGGACGCCGCGGCGCTGGACGATTTCGTGCGCAACACCCTCTATCAGACGATCGACCCCGTGACCGAACGGATCGGCGCGCTCATCGACCTGCAGGTCCGGGTGGCCGGCGAGAGCTACGCCGCCGCCCAGGCCGACCACGAGGAGGCGACGCTGGTGTCCTGGCTGCTGCTGGGGGTGGCGGCGGTGACCATCGCCGGGGCCGCCGCGGTGGTGCAGCGCCGGGTGGTCGGGCCGGTCAACCGCCTGACCGACACCATGGAGCGGATGGCCGGCGGCGACTACGGCGTGGCCATCCCCGCCACCGGGGCGCGCGACGAGATCGGCGCCATGGCCCGGGCGGTCGAGGTGTTCAAGAGCAACGGGCTGGAGAACCGGCGCCTGCTCGCCGTCCAGGAGCGGCATCGGACCGAGGCGGCGCGCGCCATGATGGACGCCCTGGCGGAACTGGCCCAGGCGGTCGAGCGTGCCACCGCCGACGCCGTCACCCAGGTCGGCGGGCATGCCCGGCGGATGGACGACAGCGCCGGCGCCATGGCCCGGTCGGCCGAGGCGGTGGGCGCGGATTCCCAGTCGGTGGCCGCCGCCGCCGCCCAGGCGATGCAGACGGCCCAGGCCGTCGCCTCGGCGACCGAGGAGCTGGCGGCGTCGATCCGCGAGATCGGCGGCCAGGTCGTCCACGCCAGCGCGGTTGCCAAGACCGCGGTCGACAGCGGCGAACGGGCGCATCGGACGATCCGCTCCCTGTCGGAGACCGTGGTCCGCATCGGCGACGTCACCAAGCTGATCCAGAGCATCGCCAGCCAGACCAACCTGCTGGCGCTGAACGCCACGATCGAGGCGGCGCGCGCCGGCGAGGCGGGAAAGGGCTTCGCCGTGGTGGCCGGCGAGGTGAAGACGCTGGCCACGCAGACCGCCAAGGCCACCGAGGAGATCGCCGCGCAGATCGCCGAGATCGAGACGGTCACCGGCCGGGCGGTGAACGCGGTGGCGGAGATCGGCCGCTCCATCGCCGAGATGGACCATGTCGCCGGGTCGATCGCCGCGGCGGTGGAGGAGCAGGCGGCCGCCACCCAGGAGATCAGCCGCAACGTCGGCGAGACGGCACACGCGGTGCAGGAGGTGTCGACGCGCATCGCCACCGTCTCCACCGAGGCCGGCGCCAGCGGCGGCCGCGCGGCCGACCTGCGCGCCGCCGCCAGCACCGTGTCGAAGAGCGTCGACGATCTGCGCACCGCGCTGGTGCGCGTGGTGCGCGAGTCCGTCCAGGACATCGAGCGGCGGCAGCGGGCCTGATCCGCCCGGTCGCCGCCGCCGCGCTCAGCCCCTGGGGCCAACCAGGGCGAAGATGGCGCCCTGCGGGTCGAGGCACTGGACGATCCACGCCCCGCCCGGCACCTCCTGGGGGCCGAGCAGGATGCGGCCGCCGCCCGCCCACACGCGATCGGCCGCGGCGTCGATGCCGGCGACCTGGACGTAGTAGAGCCAGAACGGCGCCGGCACCGAGTCCGGCCGGGTCATCATGCCGCCCAAGGTCTCGCCGTCGCGGGCGAACAGCTGGTAGATCCCCAGCGGGCCCATGTCCAGGGCGTCCCCCTTGGTCCAGCCGAAGAGGCCGGCGTAGAAGGCGGCGGCCGCCTCGCGGTCGGCGGCGTACAGCTCGTGCCAGCCGACATGGCCCGGCCTGCCCATCGGCGCGGCAGGCGGCGCGACGGGCGGCGCGGCGGCCGGGCCGTCGCACGGGCCGCCGACGAACAGCGCGAACACGGCGCCGCCGGGATCGGCGACGATGGCGAAGCGGCCGACGCCGGGGATGTCCGCCGGGGCGCGGTGGACCGCGCCGCCACCGGCCGTCACGGCCGCCGCCGCCGCGTCGACGTCGTCGACCGCGACGTAGCCGATCCAGCCCGGCCGTGCGCCGGCGGCGCGGGCTTCCTCCGGCAGATCCATCAGCCCGCCGATGGCGGCCTCTCCGGCGGACAGGATGGTGTAGGCCATGCCCGGCATGCCGGCGTCGCGGCCGTCCCAGCCGACGACGTCGCGGTAGAAGGCCAGGGCGGCCGTGGCGTCGGTGGTCATCAGCTCGTACCAGACGAACCGGCCTTGAACACTGGACATCCGATGTCTCCCTGTGGACGGATCGAGGGGCGGCGCGGTCACGCCGTCCGCCGGTAGCGCATCGTCACGACCGGTTTCCAGACGCCGTCGTCGCCCAGCGCCTGCGACCGCAGCACCCGGTGATCCCCGTCCTCGACGGTGACGATGTCCTGGTAGCGGACGAGCTTTCCCTGCCCCGCCATGTCGGGCCCGACGGTGTCCAGGGTGAGCGTGCGGCCGCTCCCGTCCAGCGTCCCGTCATAGACCCAGAGGTGGGTCATCATCGAGCCGACCCAGGTGCCGACGAAGCGTTCCCGCTGCGGATCGTAGCCGAGCGTCATGACGGTCGTCGCGGTTCCCCCGCCGGGCATTTCGCCGCGCCCCTCGGCGACGACCCACAGGCCGTTCAGCGACCGCACCGTCTCGGTCCAGTCCGGCATCGGCGTTCCCGGCGGCGCCCCCGGCGGCGCCTCGCAGGACACCGCCCAGTCCCCGACGAGCGTCTGAAGCCAGCGATGCATCGCGTGCGGTTCGGCCGGTGTCATCCTTCCCTCCCTGTTGGTCGTCACGGCGACGGACATTGCGTTGATATCAACGCAATGTCCGCGTGTCAAACGACCTCGGAAGGATCAGGCGAGGTCGAACACCAGGGCCTCCGCACCGTGCTCGCTGGCGAGGGTGAGGCGGGCGGCGTCGGTCACGGCGGCGCCGTCACCCTCCTTCAGGGGCGTGCCGTCCAGGGTCACGGCGCCGCGGGCGACCTGCACCCAGGCCCGCCGGCCCGGCCGCAGGTCGAGGGCGACCGTGCCGCCGGCGCCGAGCAGGGTGGCGTAGAGGTCGACGTCCTGGTGCACGGTCAGGCTGCCGTCGCGGCCGTCGCGCGACGCCACCAGACGCGCCGCGCCCTGACGCTCGGCCGCCGGAAACGACCGCTGCTCATAGCCGGGCGCCAGCCCCCGCGACTCGGGGATGATCCAGATCTGCAGGAAGTGCACGGGATCGCTGGCGGAGTGGTTGAACTCGCTGTGGACGATCCCCGTGCCGGCGCTCATCCGCTGCACGTCGCCGGGCCGGATCACCGATCCGGTGCCGAGGCTGTCCTTGTGCTCCAGGGCGCCGTCCAGCACGTAGGAGATGATCTCCATGTCGCGGTGCGGGTGCGCCCCGAAGCCGCCGCCCGGCGCCACGCGGTCGTCGTTGATGACGCGCAGCGCGCCGAACCCCATGTGGCGCGGATCGTGGTAATGGCCGAAGGAGAAGGTGTGGTGGCTGTCCAGCCAGCCGAAATCGACGGCACCACGCTCTTCGGCGGGACGAACGACGATCATTGCGGGTCTCCTGTCGCTTGGGCCCGGGCGGGATCGCCGCGGGCCTCGTCTGACCAGGAAGATAGGCACTCCCAACCTGGAGATAATCAGCGCATTGATCGCCTCTATGTTGCTCGATGCACAACAATGCCGGCGGTGTCTCACCCCTCGTCCAGCAGCCCGTGCTCCCGGTGCCAGTCCTCCAGCGACTGGGTGGGGTAGTCCTCGTACCGCCCCTCGTCGGGCCGGGCGTCGACGCGCACCCAGTTGGCCTTGGACCCCAGCATCATGTGCACCTGCTCCGGCGGTTCGGGCAGCGGCGTGTCGATGGCGCTGGCGTGGGGATGGACGAGGTCGGGCCAGCGCGGGTCCCACAGCCACAGGGCCGAACCGCAGCGCGTGCAGAAGCGGCGCTCGGCCGGGCTCGGCCGGCCGTCGACGGTGGCGTGGAAGACGCCGATGGCCTCCTCGCCGGAGACCGTCAAGGTCGGCGCCTTGGCCCCGAGATTGATGGCGTAGCCGCCGCCACCGGCCGTCTTGCGGCAGATCGAGCAGTAGCAGCGCAGGAAGGGGACCGGCGCGTAGGCCTCCACCGAGAACCGCACCGCGCCGCAATGGCAGGAGCCGTCGAGTCGCATCGTTGCTCTCCGATCGAACAGGGGGGTCGGGGCGGGCGCCGGCCCGGAATCGCCCCGCGGCCGGCGGGGAGATCTCGGCGGCGACCCGGCTGCCCGGCGCATCGCGCACGACCGGGCGGCGTTCAAGAATACATCATCGCCCGGGGCGCCGTTCGCTCAGCGCGACGACCGCCAGGGCGAACAGGCCGTAGCCCGCCATCGCCAGCCGGGCCGGCACCGGCTCGCGGCGGAGCAGCAGGGCGGCGCCGAGGAAGCCGGCCCCCTGCACCGCGTCGATGGCGAGGTGCGCGTCCATGCTCAGCAGCGGCGCCACGCCCCACTCGTAGTCGGTGGCGAGCGCGTAGGCGGCGCTGCCGGCGGCGGCCGCCGTCATCAGCCGGCCGGTGGCGCCGTGCCAGCCCATCGCCCGCGGCGCGGCGGCGAGCGCCGCCCCGGCGGCGTAATCGATCAGCCCGTGGACGCGCGTCGGGATGACGCCGCCCGGCTGCGGATCGGCGATGCTGGACGTTGGCATGGTCGCTGCTCCGTGCATCGGGGGCGAAAGCCTCAGCCGTGGCGCCGTGGCCGTTCGGCGGCCACGGCGTCCGGGACGGGCGGCGGGCCGTCGGCGATCAGGCGGGCACCGCGCTCGTAGGTGAGATAGCGCCACAGCCATTGGGTGGTGACGAGGAGGCGCTTCTCGCCGCCCACCAGCAGGTAGACGTGGACGATGGCCCAGAGCACCCAGGCGAGCCAGCCCTTGAGCCGACGCCGGCCGAAATCGAACACCGCGGCGTTGCGGCCGATGATCGCCGTGTTGCCGCGGTTGCGGAAGCGGAAGGGCGGCGGCGGCGTGCCGTCGCGCAGGTCGGCGGCCAGCGCCCGGCCGAGATGCTCGCCCTGCTGCTTGGCGACCTGGGCCAGCCCCGGCAGCGGCTTGCCGTCGTCGCCGGCCGCCAGGGCCGTGTCGCCCAGCGCGTAGACGCCGTCACGGCCGGGCACCGACAGGTCGGCGGCGACGCGGATGCGCCCGCCGCGGTCGGTCTCCACGCCGAGCCACCGGCCGGCCGGCGAGGCCGCCACGCCGGCCCCCCAGACCACCGTCCCGGCGGCAATGGTCCGCCCGAACACGGTGACCCCGGCGGCGTCGATCCGCTCCACCGCCTGTCCCGTCATCACCGTGACCCCCAGCCCTTCCAGCCGGCGCCGCGCGTAATCGGCGAGATCGTCGGGAAAGGCGGCGAGGATGCGCGGTCCCGCCTCCACCAGCAGCACGCGGGCCGAGCGCGGGTCGATGCGGCGGAAGTCGCGGGCCAGGGCGAAGCGGGTCAGCTCGGCCACCGCCCCGGCCATCTCGACGCCGGTCGGACCGCCGCCGACGATCACCGTCGTCATCAGGTCCTCGCGGCGGGCCGGATCGTCGCACATCTCCGCCTGCTCGAACGCCGTCAGCAGGCGGGTGCGGATGTGCCGGGCGTTCTCCACGGTCTTCAGGCCGGGGGCGAAGGCCGGCCAGTCCGCATGCCCGAAATAGCTGTAGACCGAGCCGGTCGCCAGCACCAGCCGGTCGTAGGGAACGGCGGCGCCGCCGGCCAGCTGCACCCGCCGGCCCGCCGTGTCGACCCCGGTCACCTCGGCCAGGAGCACCTCCACGCTGCGGTGCCGGCCGAGGATGGAGCGGATCGGCGTGGCGATGTCGGCCGGCGACAGGGCGGCGGTGGCGACTTGGTAGAGCAGCGGCACGAAGAGGTGATAGTTGTTGCGGTCGATCACCGTCACGTGGACGCCGCGGCGGCCCAGCTCGCGGGCGCAGGCGAGGCCGCCGAATCCGGCGCCGACGATGACGACGCGGGGCGAGCGGTCGCCGGCGAGCGGGCCGGGGTCGCGGGGAGTGCGGTCGGGGCTGTCCATCGGCGGTATGCGGGCGTCGGGCTGTTGCAATGCGGCACACCACCAACAGCGGCCGGCGGCCGACGGCACGTCCGGCCGTTCGAGGAACGCCGCCCGGCATGCGGCGTTACACCTCTTGATAAGGCAAGCCGTGCCGTGGTGTCGTGAGCACCACCCGATCGGCACAGAAATTCTCCAAGGGAGGGAACAGCCGATGCTGAAGGTCAGCGCGGCGCAGGTGCGCCTGGGGCTCACGGCGACGGACAAGACCGACGCCATCCGCCGTGCCGGCCAGCTCATGGTCGACAGCGGCCTGATCGAGCCCGGATACGTCGACAGCATGCTGGGGCGCGAGCGCATCGCCGGCACCTATCTCGGCAGCGGCATCGCCATTCCGCACGGCCAGCCCGAGGCGCGCGACCTCGTGCGCCGCACCGGCGTCGTCGTCGCCCAGTTCCCCCGGGGGGTCGACTGGGGCACCGGCGAGCCGGCCCGCGTCGTCGTCGGCATCGCCGCCAAGTCGGACGAGCACATCGCCGTCCTGCAACGCCTCACCGGCGTGCTCGGCGACCCGGCGCAGGCGGAACGGCTGGGCACGACCACCGACCCGGACGAGATCGTCGCCACGCTCAACGGCGCCGCGGCGCCGGCGCCCGCGGCGCCCGCCGCCGCCACGCCGGCCGGCGGCCGCTCGATCGACCTCGTCGCCCCGGTGCCGCACGGCCTGCACGCCCGCCCCGCCACCGCGCTGGTGGAGGTCGCCAAGCGCTTCCGCGCCGAAATCGCCGTGCGCCACGGCGACGGCGTCGCCAACGCCCGCAGCCTGGTGTCGCTGCTCCGCCTCGGCGTGTCGGGCGGCCAGCCGATCACCGTCACCGCGGCGGGCGACGACGCCGACGCCGCGCTGGCCGCCATCGCCGACGCCTTCGCGGCCGGCCTCGACGAGCCGGCCGCCGCCGCCGCACCGCCGCCGGCGCCGCCGCCGGCGCGGGCCGCGCCGGCCGACCTCGACTACGACGGGCACGCCATCGTCGGCATCGCCGCCTCGCCCGGCGTGTCGATCGGCACGGTCTGGCGCTTCCAGCGCGAGGAGCTGCGGGTGGCGGAGACCGCCGCCGACCCGGCGGTGCAGCACCGCCGCCTGGACGAGGCGCTGTCCGGCGCCGCCGCCGACCTGCGCACCCTGCACGAGGCGTTCTGGAAGAAGGCCGGCGCCGCCAAGGCGGCCATCTTCAAGGCCCACCAGGAGCTGCTGGACGATCCCGAGATGGTCGCCGAGGCGCACGCCCGCATCGATCAGGGGGCAAGCGCCGGCTGGGCGTGGCGGGCGGTGTACGAGGAGCGCGCCGCCACCCTGGCGCAGCTCTCGGACGCCCTGCTGGCCGGCCGCGCCGCCGACCTGCGCGACGTCGGCCGCCGGGTGCTGCGCCTGCTGGCCGAGGTCCGCGGGACCGCCGCCGCCCTGCCCGACCACCCCGTCATCCTGCTCGCCGAGGACCTGGAGCCGTCCGACACCGCCAAGCTCGACCCCGCCATGGTGCTGGGGCTGTGCACGGGCGGCGGCGGCGCCACCTCGCACACGGCGATCATCGCCCGCTCGCTCGACATCCCCGCCGTGGTCGCCGCCGGCCCGGCGGTGCTCGACCTGGAGAACGGACGGGAGGCCATCCTCGACGGCGACGGCGGCGTGCTGGTGGCCGACCCCAGCGAGCGCGACCGCGCCCGCGCCGAGACCGCCCGCGTCGCCGTGGGCGAGCGGCGCGAGGCCGAGCGGCTCGACCGCTACAAGCCGGCCATCACCACCGACGGCAAGCGGGTGGAGGTCGCCGCCAACATCTCCGACCCCGCCGAGGCCGCCCAGGCGGTGGAGGCCGGCGGCGAGGGCGTCGGGCTGATGCGCACCGAGTTCCTGTTCCTGCAGCGCGACCTGCCCCCCGACGAGGAGGAGCAGCTCGCGGCCTACCGCACCATGGTGCGGGCCATGAACGGGCTGCCGATCATCCTGCGCACCCTCGACATCGGCGGCGACAAGAACGTGCCCTACCTGCGCCTGCCGGCCGAGGCCAACCCGTTCCTCGGCGTGCGCGGCATCCGCCTGTGCTTCGAGCGCGAGGACCTGTTCCGCACCCAGCTGCGGGCGATGCTGCGGGCTGCGGCCGACGGTCCCGTCCGCATCATGTATCCGATGATCGCCACCCCCGACGAGCTGGCACGGGCCAAGGCGATCACCGAGGAGGTGCGCCGCGAGGTCGGTGCCGATCCGGTGGAGCTGGGGATCATGATCGAGGTGCCCTCGGCGGTCATGATGGCCGACCGGCTGGCCCGCGAGGTCGACTTCTTCTCCATCGGCACCAACGACCTGACGCAGTACGTGCTGGCGATGGACCGGCTGCACCCGGTGCTCGCCCCGCGCGCCGACGGGCTGCACCCGGCCGTGCTGCGCATGGTCGAGCGCACGGTGGCGGCCGCCCGCGACGCCGGCATCTGGGTGGGGGCGTGCGGCGGCATCGCCGGCGATCCGGCGGGCGCCGTCGTCCTCGCCGGCCTGGGCGTGAGCGAGCTGAGCGTCGCCATCCCCGCCGTGCCCTCGGTCAAGGCGCGCCTGCGCGGCATCGCCATGGCCGACGCCGAGGCGGCCGCCCGCGACGCGCTGGCCTGCGCCGACGCGGCCGAGGTGCGGGCGCTGGTGCGCGACCGCTTCGCCGGCGCCGGAGGTGCGGCATGAAGAACGCCATCGTCACCGTCACCCTGAACGCCGCGGTCGACCAGACCCTCGACGTGCCGGGCTTCACCGCCGGGGCGGTGAACCGCGCGGTGGCGGAGACGCGCACCGCCGGCGGCAAGGGGATCAACGTCGCCGCCTTCCTGTCCGGGGGCCCGCGGCCGGTGACCGCGACGGGCTTCCTCGGCGAGGAGAACGCCGCGGTGTTCGAGGCGCTGTTCCGCCGCCGCCACATCCGCGATCGCTGCCTGCGCCTGCCCGGCACCAGCCGGGTGAACATCAAGGTGGTCGACCGCGAGGCCCGCTCGGTCACCGACATCAACCTGCCCGGCCTGCACGTGCCGGCGGAATCCTGGCGCGCCCTGATCAAGACGGTGGAGGAGCTGGCGGCCGACGCCGACACCTTCGTGCTGGCCGGCAGCGTGCCGGCCGGCGTGCCCGACACCGCCTACGCCGAGCTGGTGGCGCACCTGCGCGGCCACGGCGCCTTCGTCGCGGTGGACGCCAGCGGCGAGCCGTTGCGCCGCGCCGTCGCCGCCCGCCCCGACATGGTCAAGCCCAACGTGCACGAGCTGGCGGAGCTGCTGGGCCGGCCGCTGGCCGACCGCGGGGCGGTGGTCGCCGCGGCGCGCGACCTCGCCGCGTCCGGCATCGCCCTGGTGGTGGTCTCGCTGGGGGCCGACGGGGCGGTGTTCGTGGCGGACGGGCACGCCCTGCTGGCGGTGCCGCCGCCGGTCACCGTCGCCAGCACCGTCGGCGCCGGCGACGCCATGGTCGCCGGGGTGCTGGCATCCCGTCTGGAGGGCGGCGACCTGGAGGCCTGCGCGCGCCGCGGCACCGCCTTCGCCGCCGGCACCCTGGCCCGCCTCGGCCCCGAATTGCCGCCGCCCGATCGGATCGCCGAACTGATGGACGCCGTGCGCGTCGAGACCCTGGAATAGCGGAGGATCGCCATGGCAAAGCTCGTGGCCGTGACCGCCTGCCCCACCGGCATCGCCCACACCATCATGGCCGCCGAGGCGCTGCGCCGCACCGCCGCGCTGAGGGGCCACACCATCGAGGTCGAGACCCAGGGCGCGGAAGGGGCGAGGACCCCGCTCGACGCCGCGACCATCGCCGCCGCCGACGCGGTGATCCTGGCCACCGACATCGCCGTCGACGAATCCCGCTTCGCCGGCAAGCCGGTGCTGCGCACCACCACCGCCACCGCCATCCGCGAAACCGGGCGCGTGCTCGACGAGGCGCTGGCCCAGAGCCCGCCGGTGGCGGCCGCGGCGGCCGTCGCCCCGGCGCCCGGACCGGCGCCGGCCGCCGCGCCCGCCGGGGGCGGTGGGCTGCTGGTCGCGGTGACCGCCTGCCCCACCGGCATCGCCCACACCTTCATGGCGGCCGAGGCGTTGAAGCGGGCGGCCGAGGCCAAGGGCTACCGCATCAAGGTGGAGACGCAGGGCTCGGTCGGCGCCAAGAACGCGCTGAGCGACGCCGAGATCGCCGAAGCGGACGCCGTCATCATCGGCGCCGACACCCACGTCGCCACCGACCGCTTCGCCGGCAAGCGCCTCCTGAAGACGTCGGTCGGCGAGGCGCTCAAGCAGCCGGCCCGCGTCATCGACGCGGCGCTGGCCCTGCCGCCGCCGTCGGCCGCCGCGGCCGGCTACGCGGACTCCGTGGCCGCCGCCAAGGCGCGCCAGAAGGAGGCGCAGTCCGGCCCCTACAAGCACCTGCTGACCGGCGTCTCCTTCATGCTGCCGTTCGTCGTGGCGGGCGGCCTGATCATCGCGCTCTCCTTCGTCTTCGGCATCGAGGCGTTCAAGGAGGAGGGCACCCTGCCGGCCGCCCTGATGGAGATCGGCGGCGGCAGCGCGTTCGCGCTGATGGTGCCGGTCCTGGCGGGCTACATCGCCTATTCCATCGCCGACCGGCCGGGGCTGGCGCCCGGCTTCATCGGCGGCATGCTGGCCTCGAAGATCGGCGCCGGCTTCCTCGGCGGCATCGTCGCCGGCTTCCTCGCCGGCTACGTCGCCCGCTGGCTGCGCGACACCATCCGCCTGCCGGCGACGCTCGAAGGGCTGAAGCCGGTGCTGATCATCCCGCTGCTCGCCACCCTGGCGGTCGGGCTGCTGATGGTCTACGTCATCGGCACGCCGGTCGCCGCCATCATGGCCGGGCTGACCGCCTTCCTCCAGGGCATGACCGGCGCCAACGCGGTGGCGCTCGGCCTGCTGCTGGGGGCGATGATGGCGCTCGACATGGGCGGGCCGGTCAACAAGGCGGCCTACACCTTCTCGGTCGGCCTGCTGGCGTCGGGCACCTTCACCCCGATGGCCGCCACCATGGCCGCCGGCATGACGCCGCCGCTCGCCCTGGCGCTCGCCACCGTGGTCGCCCGCAGCCGCTTCAACGCCCAGGAACAGGAGGCCGGCAAGGCCGCCGCCGTGCTCGGCCTCGCCTTCATCACCGAGGGCGCCATCCCGTTCGCCGCCAAGGACCCGCTGCGGGTGATCCCGGCCTGCATGGCCGGCTCGGCGGTCGCCGGGGCGCTCTCCATGTGGTTCGGCTGCGGCCTGCGGGCGCCGCACGGCGGCATCTTCGTGCTGGCCATCCCCAACGCGGTGGCGCCGCTGCTGCCCTACATCGTCGCCATCGTCGCCGGGACGCTGGTCACCACGGCGGCGCTGATCCTGCTGAAGCGGCCGATCGCCGAGGACGCCGCGGCGGTCCGCGCCGGCGAGACCGCGGCGGTGCCGCCGGGCACGGCCGCGCCCGGCGGCGCGGCGCGCTGAGCCGCGCCGCCGGGCCGGTCCGTCAGGCCTGGCGGACCGTCCGCAGGAAGGTCGCGACCTCCCGGTTCAGCGCGTCGGCCTGCGAGGCGAGGAGCTGGGAGGTGCCGAGGACGCCCTGGGCCGCCTTGCCGCTCTGGTCGGCGGCACCGCTGACGCCGCCGATGTCGGACGCGACCTCCCGCGTGCCGGACGCCGCCTCCTGGATGTTGCGGACGATCTCGCGGGTCGCCGCCCCCTGCTCCTCGACCGCCGAGGAGATGGTGATCGTGTTCTCGTTGATCTGGCCGATCACCTCGGCGATGCCGCGGATCTCCAGCACGGCGTCGTTGGTGACCGTCTGGATGCCGGAGATCTGAACGGTGATGTCCTCGGTGGCCTTGGCGGTCTGGGTGGCGAGCTGCTTGACCTCGCTCGCCACCACGGCGAAGCCCTTGCCGGCCTCGCCGGCCCGCGCCGCCTCGATGGTGGCGTTGAGCGCCAGCAGGTTGGTCTGCGAGGCGATGTCGTTGATCAGCCCGACCACGGCGCCGATCTTCTCGACCGCTTCGGCGAGACCGCCGACCTTGGTGTTGGCGCGCTGCGCCTGGCCGACGGCCTCGCCGGCGATGCGGCCGGACACGTTGACGTGCCGGCTGATCTCGTCGATGGAGGCGGAGAGCTGCTCCGAGGCCGAGGCGACGGTCTGCACGTTGGTCGAGGTCTGCTCGGTGGTCGCCGACACGGTCGTCGCCAGCTTGCCGGTCTCACTGGCGGCGGCGAGCATCGTCTGCGCCTGCTTCTGCAGCGTCTCGGTCTCGGCGGTGATCGACCGGATGGCGTCGCCCACCGAGTTCTCGAAGGTGGCGGCCAGCGTCTCCATGGCGAGGCGCTTCTCCTTGGCCGTCCGCTCGACCATCTCGGCGTGCTCGGCCTCGAGGCGCTGGCGGGTCTCGGCGTTCTCCCGGAACACCTCCAGGGCCTGCGCCATGGCGCCGATCTCCGTGCGGCGGCCGGCCTCGGGGAAGCGCACGGTGAGGTCGCCGGCGGCCAGGGCCGACATCCTCGTCCGCAGCGCCAGCAGCGAGCGGTGGATGTCACGGTTGATCAGGAACGCGGTCGCCACCAGGACGCCGATCAGCGCGAGCGCCGTCGTGGCCAGGCGCACCATGAAGGCCTGGTACGCCTCGTCGATGTCGTCGGTGTACACGCCCGAGCCGATGATGACGCCGAGCGGCTGGAAGCGCTGCACGTAGTTCGTCTTCTCCAGCGGGACCTCGGAGCCCAGCTTCGGCCAGGAATAGTGGACGATCGCGCTGTCCTGGCGCTGCATGGTGTCGACCATCTCGCGGACGAACAGCTTCTGCTCCGGGCTCTTGTCCTTGAGCCCCGTGCGGTCCGTGCCCACCGCCTTGTGGTTCGACGGGTTGGCGACCGCGATGCCCTTCATGTCGTAGGCATACATGTAGTCCGCGCCGCCGTTGTAATACATGCTGTGCAAGGCGTTGCGGAACCGCTCCAGCGCCTCGTCCCGCGTCAGCGTGCCAGCCTCGACCTCGGCCTGGAGCCCCTTCGCGAGCCCGATCCCCGTCTCCACGACGGCGCGCACCGTCGCCACCCGGTCATCGACCATGCGCTGGTGGCTGAGCGTGCCGCTGACGGCGATCACCGCGAACGGCACGATGACCGACACCACGACCAGAATGGTGAGCTTCGTCCGGATGGACAGATTGCTTAACACGCCCATGATCTCCTCTACCGGCAGTCAGCCGTCACAGAACAGAATTCATCTGGGCGGGAAAATTACCCAGGGTGTGTTAATAACATTTGAAAGAGTGGCGCCTTGTTACCCGTGTCAGGACACGACATCCGGGAAACAATTGAACACCCCACTGACATTTATCGCATTTATATATCTTCTCTTCACCGACGCCGACCCGATAGGTTCGATCTTCCGGTCTTGCGCCGCCGGGGGGAGAGCGGCGGTCCCGTCCCCTGGGGATCGCGGGGAAACCGCAGGGGGACGGGACCGCCGGACCGACGATCGCTCAGTCGCGGGCGACGCAGAGGGCGATGCCCATGCCGCCGCCGATGCAGAGCGTGGCGAGGCCCTTCTTGGCGTCGCGCTTCTGCATCTCGTGCAGGAGGGTCACCAGCACCCGCGCACCCGACGC
>NZ_JBPJSP010000012.1:59990-173651 GCF_051225715.1 Azospirillum sp. ST 5-10 | reverse complement strand
CCGCTGTCCGCAGCCTCATCGACGGCGACTTCGCTATCGCCTGAACAACAGCTCGCGCCAACCCCGTGAGCAATTACGAAGCGAGCGCACCTAACAAATGTCCGCAATGGGTCAAGAGCGGAGTAAGCCGCTTGTGAAGCAGTAGGAAGAATAAGAGCGAGTTCGTGGGCTTCGCCTCCACGTTTCCCTACGCAGATTCAGCCTGCCTCCTAACAGCATCAACCAGATGGTCAAACTTTCTGACTTCGGCGGCGGCGGTACCGATCAGTTCGCCATTCTTTTCTGTGACAGCGTACGCTCTTTGAGTTCTAACAAAAGTAGACAAAAAAATCAAAAGCTCGCGCTCTTCCTTTGTCATCATTTTCTCCATAGGCGGCCTGACGACACAAGCCATACCATCTTTACGGCGCCCCGTCGCGCTGAAATCATAGGAAAGCGCAAATTTGATGATGCACACAATCAAAGATAGAAGACAGCGGGTTGAAGGGGCTTACTCCGGGTCAGCAGCCGCCGTTGCCCATTCTCGGCTATTTGCGAAATCCGCTTGTCAGCGCCTAGTCACCGCGGTGCTCGACCCCGCTCATACGGACCTATCTAATACCCGCTTTGCTAGAATAACTCCGGTTCTCGCAAGAATCGTGGCAATTTCCATATGGCTAAGGCGATCTTATTATAAGTAATCAAGCGCAGCCAGCATGGGGCATTCTAAAATCCTGCTTGCCAAAGGCGCCTGTGCCTTCTAGGAGCGCTACACTACACTTCCGTGAGCGGTTCCGCATGTTCAAGTAATCTAATAATTCTGTCGCGGAGAGGCTGCAGAGCTGGATGGCTACGTGCAACCGCCCGCACAGCCGACCGTCGCGCTGCAGCGGGCTTTAGTCCAGTACGTTGCGCGAGCACATGGCCGCAGTCGTGATGGTCGAGCTGAACCTGCATTGCCTGAATATGACCGGCGGCGATAGCTGGTGTGCAATTCAGTTCGCGACCGAGTGCATCCCGATAGGCCTCTGCAGCGAGCTCACGCACCAGCCAGCGCTCCGGCGCCAATCCGTCTCCAGGGAGTATCAGCCATTCCGGCCTCAGGTCTCTTTCGGCACTTTCTTCCGCAATCCAGCGGTTCACCTGTGCTTCTGTGCAATCCCCGTCGAAGGTACTGAGTGCACGCAGCTGCGGGGCCATCCGCAGGTGGGCAACGGCTTGGCGTGCTAGTGTAACGTTGCTGCCGACATCGTGCACGCTGATACGCGCCCGCTGCGGCCCCGCCAAGCTCTCCTCGACCATCAGCCCGGCGAAGGTGTCTTCGGTGTAGACCATCAGCTCGGGTTGTAGGCGGCCCATCATCTCGTGGACCGCAAAACGAGTGCTCACATTGTCAAGAGCCTCATGCTCCGCCCCGTTCCGACGCAGCAGCACGCGAGCACGCCGAGGCACAGCGTCGATCACTACTTCAGAGTGCGTCGTGCAGACAATCTGTACCTTCCTTTCGAGGCAGCAACTGATCAGAACCTGCATCAGACGCTCCTGCGCCTCGGGATGGAGCCCCAGTTCGATCTCCTCTATGACCAAAAGGCTCCCGCGGCGGGCGGCCTGTAGCCGAGAAAGCAGAACGATTAGGGAGTTCTCGCCGCTGCCCATGTCGAAGCCAGAGTAGTCAGCTCCCGCGGTGCAGGCGGACAGTCCCAACCCGCGGACATACCGAATTTCTGCGCGTTCGTAGTGGCGGCCCATAATGTAAGAGAGTTTGGTGAGCGACGAACCGTCAAGCGTCTCTGTACGGTCGAGCGCCTCGCCGTTGAACGCGGCGCGCAGAACACCGAACTCCGATGCCGGCAAGATGCGCGACATCGGTATGTAGTCAATTTCCCGCACGGGCCGGTTACCCGGCCGCCGATGCCGACCGGCATCGGCAACGCTCACCCATCTGCCACCCTCCATCTGATCGATAATTTCGAGTTCGTTGCCGCGGTCCATCAGCACCCAGGTCAGGCGCAGCCCGTTGGGCTTCGGCACGCCGCGCTGCCGATGGAAGAAGTCACCGAACTCGTAGCGTAGGCGTGTGTCGGGACGCGTCCTGGGCCGCGTATTGCCCCAATAAACCCCCCAGTCCGCCGGCGGCCGTGCGGACAGCGCAGTAAGCGCGAGTACGGTGGATTTTCCCACGCCATTACGGCCACAGATGACGGTGAGGGGATAGGGAAACGGCATGACGAGGCTGGTCAGGCCGCGCAGGCCCGGACCACCTTCGAGGCGCAGTTGGCGCAATAGGGGTCTGTCGAATTGAGCTGGCGGACGATCCCAGAACTCGCAGAGTCGCTCCTCGTTATGGCTGAGCCTACGACCTGGCACCTTCTTCCTCCATGACGAGGTCAACCTCGGCTTCCCGCTTGGCCGCCGGATCGAGAGGTGGCGGCGTGTTCTTGTTACGGTCGCGCCACTGGACGAAGCCTGGACAGAAGGTCCGAAAATCGCAGTTTTTGCACCAGCCGTTGACTGGTCCTGTGCATGAAAAATGCTGCGTCTTGAGACTCTTCTTGATCCCAGAAACGGCGTTCCGCACCTCCTCCAATGCTTCCCTCTGGCTGGCCTCGGAGACATCCACCAGGATACGGTCGCTCACCCCGTGCGCTGCCAACTCGCTCGTTGGTGCGTAGGGCGTCACAAGCTGGGCGGTGGCAACGGCTGGGTCATATGGAAAGGCATATCGAACCGCGCTCGCGTAAAGCCGCAGTTGGCGCTCAGCTTGACGCCGCAGATCAGTGAATTCCTCGACTTTCATAATTCTGTGCGCCTTGAAGTCCACGATTCCGACCGGCTCCCGGCGCGGATAGGCCGTGGCGGCGTCCTCAACGCGTTCCAGCAGATCGACCTGTCCTGTGATCATGGCACCACTGGCGCGATCTATGAATTCGAATGGCTTTTCGACGGCGTAGGTACGGGCGAGCGCATCGGCGTTCTCGCGCACGTACCTGAGCAGTGCCCGCTTGGCGGCCTCCCTGAGGGCATCCAGCGGCGGGCCTTGTGTGTATCTCAGGTGGAAGCGCTCATTCACGAGCTGCTCGACATCAGGGAGGCTGGGAACTCGTCCCTGACGTGCGCGATCGTGGATTTCGGCCAGTATATTGTGGAGCTGTTGGCCGTAGCCGTACTGCTCTCCGACCCCCGGTCCGAACCCCATCAGCGAACGCAGGCGGTATTCGTACGGACACCGCCACCAATAGGTCAGGTCGGAGAACGTAGTGGGCAGCATCTCAGCGTCGTCGGGAGGACGCGGGTCGCCCCGCTCACGCGCGGTGGGGTCCGTCCCGTCCCGTCGGACGGCATCGTGATGGATCTCGCGTAAATATTCGGTCGGCCGTTTGCGCGGCCGATCCAGTGACGAAATATTGAGGAACTTGGCTGAGCGAGTCAGAGCGACGTACCAGAGCCGCCGCTCCCCATCGTCACCGCCAGCGTACTCCGCCGGATCAAAAATCTGTGCCGACAGAAAGGTTTCCGGCCCCTGGTTGCGCCGGCTACTCGGGAAGTTTGAGCTTGAGACCCGCGGCAGAAAGACGACGGGCCATTCCAGCCCTTTAGCCGCGTGGACCGTCATGATCTGAACAGAGTTGAGCCGAACAACCTCGTCCAAACCGCCCTCATCGGCGTTGCTGGCGGCCCAATTTCCCAGGAACAGGCACAAACCCTTGAGGTTGGCCGGCGTCACCCATTGGTGGACAGCCTCGAACTGGGTGAGCAGCGAACTGAAGGCGCCCAGATTGAACAGGGCATCGGTCGTCCACTCCGCCTCCTGGCTGCCCAGCTCCTTGAGCATTTCTTGGAAGATGTCCTGCGGATAGATCCGCTTTGCGAGCCGTCCCCGAAGCTCGCGCTTAAGGCTGCGCCGATCGAGCTCTTCGAGCTTCGCACCGATCCATCCCAGAAAGCGCGTCGAGGAAGCGGTCGGCATATGGCGGACGCGGAGCCGCTCGATGCACTCGCGGACGAAATCGCGGGTCTCGATCGTGTTCAAGATGCGGAGCTGACCGTCATCGTCTGGCATAGCGTAGTCGGCGCGCGCCAGGAGACAGAAGGAGGCATGGATGAGCCGGACCTCGTCGT
This sequence comes from Azospirillum sp. ST 5-10, assembly GCF_051225715.1. NCBI lineage: Bacteria > Pseudomonadati > Pseudomonadota > Alphaproteobacteria > Rhodospirillales > Azospirillaceae > Azospirillum > Azospirillum sp. ST 5-10. The sequence goes on along the minus strand of NZ_JBPJSP010000012.1, from coordinate 169,553 downwards.
TATTGAAAAGGCCGCGAGTCCCACTCACCACTGCGGGGATGCCCCGTCCGCGCAGCACCCGGGCAAATGTGTTGCCAGCAGTCTTCACGCTGCGGAGCAGCACGGCCATGTCGGCGTAGTCCAGGGCGCGGCGGCTTCCGTCCTTCTGCTCGAAGATCACGCCACGGAGCTGCTCAATGCGGTCGGCCACCCAAGAGGCTTCTGCCTCCTCGTTGGGGAACGTCGCCATCTGGATGTCCCCAGGTTGCGCCAGACGCTCCACAACCGCACCCGTCCCCGGCTCCCGGTACCGTGCCGACATCTCCTTGTCCAGCCGTTCCGATACCTGCCGAATGGCGTGGTCGGCGATTTCCACGATGGCGTGGGTGCAGCGGAAGTTCTCCCCCATATCTACCCGATGCACCTGGGGATAGCGTCTCGCGAAGGTAAGGATGTTGCGTACACTCGCCCCACGAAACCCGTAAAGCGCTTGGTCGTCGTCTCCCACGGCGGTCACCGAAGCCGACCGGCCGCCATCGGAGAGCAGTCTGATCAGTTCCTCCTGCCGATCATCGACATCCTGGTACTCATCGACGACGATGTGGGTGAACTTTTCGCGCAGACGACCGAGAGCAGTCGAGTCCGACTTCAGAAGCTCGAGCAGCTGATCGATGATTCGATTGAAATCCACGAAGAAGTTAGGCCGGTCGTATGCGAGCGCTTGGTAGCGCAGCACGGCGTCCGCCAAACGCGGATCGTCGAGGTCCTGTGGCCGGAGCCCCTTCTGGTGCATTACGTTCAGCGTCGTGGTGAAGCGCCTGACGGTCTCCCAATAAGTCCTGGTCCGCGTTTCCGACCTGAGCCGATCGAGCCCCAGGCCTCGGCCTGAGTCCTCCCAACGCGTGAAATTGGTTGAGATCAACGCGGCCTGACGGACCTCGTCCATCACCTCCCAATTCCGGAACTGGGGCCAGTTTTCCTTAAGCACGCGCAGACAGAAGGAGTGAATGGTGCCTACGTACATGTCACCGAGCGACGGTTCCTCCGGGACCAGTTCTTCAAGATGGCCGCGGATGCGGGCCTTGAGCTCGGCCGCAGCATGTTCCGTGAAGGTGAAGGCAACGATAGAGCTCTTCGCTGTCCCGAGACCCACCAGACCAGCGATGCGGCGCGAGATGGTCTCGGTTTTGCCGCTTCCCGCACACGCAACGATCAGCAAATTGCCGCCGGAGTGCTCGATGGCCTCTTGTTGGGCGGGGGTCGGGGTAATCACCGCACACCCTCGGCGAACGCCAACCGGAAGGTCGGCACGAGCGCTTCAACCAATTTCACCGGCACAGCATTGCCGATTTGCGTCTGAATGTCTGACGAGGTTCCCGTGAACCGATAGTCTGGCGGAAACGTCTGAAGCAGCGACGCCTCGCGGGGCGTAATCGCCCGATCATCCTCGGGATGGGCAAAACGCCCGCGTGTGATATCGGTGCAGCCAGTCGTCAGAGTTGGGGCGACATCGTTCCAACGCATCCGCCCGTAGACATCCGAGAACTTCTGCTTACCCACGCCCACGTGGCAGGCCAACTCCAACTCCGGAGGAAGTGACGAGCGGCTGCCGCCATTTTTCGGTATGGCGGCAAGACGCCGTAGGGCGATCTCTTGATGGTGCCTAGCGGCATGCAGGACATCGTCGGCATCTTTCTCTCCGGCTTTTAAGCTTCGGAGATGCCCGATCGCTTGCTGAACGCTGACCCGTTTTCCCTTGGGCGTGATAGGCGGCGGTAATTCCGGAGGCGCTACCCCCCGTGCCGCCAGCATAATACACCGTACCCGCCGCTGCGGCACGCCGTAGTCGGCGGCGTCGATCCGTTGAGGTTCGCCCAGCACATACTGTGGTCCTAGGGCTTCCCGCAGTTCAGCCAAGAGGCTGGCATGTGCGGCCAACCCCGGCACATTTTCGAAAAAAATGAGCCGAGGCTTCAGCACCTCGGCGAAGCGACCGGCCTGCAGAATGAGTTGGGAACGATCGTCGTGGCCTCGCTTGCGATTTTGGCTGCTGAACGGCTGGCATGGAGCGCAGACAACAAGCAGGTCCAAATCTTTACCGCCTAGGTCCCGCTCGCGGATATCTGCCGGATCGACACGACGAATGTCGTCCTGGATCATTCGGATCCGCGGGTGGTTAAGACGGTAGGTGCGGCAAGCCACCGGATCAGAATCTACTGCGGCCACGACACGAAAGCGGCGCCGTTTCAGCGCAGCTGTAACAGCCCCTGACCCGCTATACAGATCAACAGCGGTGCGCCAGCGTCGCCCACCGCGGATCTCACTCTCGACCATCACGGTTACTCACACCCCGACGTTCCGCTTCAGCATAAATTAATAGTGGGAACGCTGCAAATGTCAGAGTCTGTCGACGTGACGGCCCAGCATTGGGGTTTCTTCCCGTTCCCCGGCGGTCCAAGAAAAGCTTGCAGCCGTTCCAACAGTGTCAGCCTATCCTTAATTTCACACTCCCAAACCACATGCACGCGCCACCCTTCGCCCCGGAGCGAAGTCATCACCAGCATATCGCGGCGGCGGTTGGTTTCAAATTTCTCGCGCCAGAACTCAGGTCGCGTTGAAGGCATGCTCGCTCGTGCGCAGCCAGCATGCCGATGCCAGAAGCAGCCGTGAACAAAGATCACGGCCTTTCTCCCAGGGAATACCAAGTCCGGTTTGCCCGGCAGCCCCCTCACGTGCAGCCGAAAACGGTAGCCCAATCCATGCAGCAGTCGGCGCACAGCCAGTTCCGGCCGGGTGTGGGCGGACCTCACCCGGCTCATATTCCAACTGCGCTTCCCTGGCTCAAGGCGATCAACCATCACTAATCGATACCAGATCCCCGTGATCCTGGCGAGCCCGGCGACGATCCAGACAAATCGGGGGTTGAGATTATGTGCACGGATGCTGCCTCAATCGTGCTTGACAGATCGCGACGCGGCGTTCACCCAACCCGGACCTCAGGTTTTGAGGAAGGTCCAATTATCCGCTCCTGGCGCAAAGCCGACCCCCGTCCGAAATCCGCCAATCGACCTCTCGACCGCCAGCCGTCTGCCCGTCCATCAACCCCAGACCGGCCACGGCGCGCAGGACATGGGGCCGCCACGCCGCGGGTCGGCGCGCGCCCCTTACCCCGCCACCCGCCGCACCATCCGCCGCTCCGCCGTGCCGTGCCAGGTCAGCAGCGCCAGGGTGACCACGGCGCCCAGCGCGATCAGCCACCAGTTGTTGAAGATCAGGCAGGTGCCGGCGACCATCAGGGCGAGCTTGCTGGCGGTGTCCAGGGGGCGGCCGAACCAGCCGGTGAAGGCGGCGCCGAGCGCGACGATGCCGAGCACGCCGGAGGTGAAGGCGACGGTGAAGCGGTCCCAGGCGAAGTCGATGAACAGCAGGCTCGGCGCGTAGACGAACATGAACGGCACCGTCGCCTTGCCCATCGACAGGCGGAAGGCCGTCATGCCCGTGCGCATCGGCTCCGAGCCGGCGATGCCGGCGGCGGCGAAGGCGGCCAGCGCCACCGGCGGCGTCACGTCGGCCAGCACGCCGAAATAGAAGACGAAGAAGTGCGTGGCGAGCAGCGGCACGTCGAGCATCGCCAGCGCCGGGGCGACGATGGCGGCGAGGATGATGTAGCTGGGCGTCGTCGGGATGCCCGTGCCCATGATGATGCAGGCGATCGCCGTCAGGATCAGCCCGAAGAAGACGGTGAGCTGTTTCAGGTCGATGAGGTTCAGCAGGTCGAAGGCCTTCACCGCCTCGGCCAGGCCGCCGGAGGCGGAGAACACCGCGGCGGAGAACTTGAAGCCGACGCCGGTCAAGGTGGTGATGCCGAGGATGAAGCCGACGCAGGCGCAGGCGGCGCCGATGCCCAGCGCGTACTTGGCGCCGAACTCGAACCCCTCGACCAGCGCCTTGGGCGTCATCGCCGTGCCGGTCATGCCGGTCACGCCGAGCGGGCGCAGCAGCAGCGGGATGTAGGAGCACAGGATGGTCAGGATGATGCCCCAGAAGGCGGCCAGGAACGGCGTGTAGCGCATCAGCAGCAGCGCCACCATGACCACCAGCGGGATCAGCAGGTGCCAGCCCCGGGCGAAGACCTGGCCGATGCGCGGGATGTCGGCGGCCGTCATGCCCGACAGGCCGAGGCGCCGCGCCTCCAGGTGCACCATCAGCAGGATGGCGAGGTAGTGCATGATCGCCGGCACGATGGCGACGGCGATCAGGTCGGTGTAGGGGATGCCCAGCGTCTCGGCCATGACGAAGGCCGAGGCGCCCATGATCGGCGGGGTGATCTGGCCGCCGCACGACGAGGCGGCCTCGGTCGCCGCGGCGAAGCGGCTGGAGAAGCCCACCCGCTTCATCATCGGGATGGTCAGCGCCCCGGTGGTCACCGTGTTGGCGATGGCCGAGCCGGAGATCATGCCGAACAGGCCGGACGACACCACCGACACCTTGGCCGGCCCGCCGGAATAGCGCCCGGCGACGATGGTCGCCAGGTCGATGAAGATCTGCCCCAGCCCGGTCGCCTGGGCCAGCACGCCGAACAGCACGAAGTGGTAGACGTAGGTCGCCACCACGCCCACCGGGATGCCGTAGATGCCCTCGGTCCCGAGGTAGAGATGGTTGACGATGCGGGTGATGGTGTAGCCGCGGTGGGCCAGCATCCCCGGCAGCCAGGGCCCGAGCATGCCGTAGAGCAGGCAGGCGATGCCGAGGATGGGCAGGAACAGGCCCATGGTGCGCCGCGTCGCCTCGGTCACCATGACGATGGCGACCACGCCCATCATGTAGTCCACCGGGATTGGCTGGCCGACGCGGGCGATGAAGACGTTGTCGAAGTTGAGCAGCAGGTACAGCGAGAAGCTGGACGCGGCCGCCGCGAACACCCAGTCGCGCACGGGGATGTGGGCGTGCGGGCCGGACCCCCGGCTGCCGATGGGCAGGCTGAGCAGGCTCAAGACGGCGATGCCGGCGAAGAACACCCAGCCCTCGCCGGCGGCGGTGGCCGGCATGGCCTGCACCAGGTCCCAGCCGATGTAGAGGTAGAAGGCGGCGAAGCCGATGGAGACCAGCCAGTCCGCCGCCGGGCGGGCGTGCTTCTGCCGCGGGAACACCAGGAACACCAGGGCCAGCACGGTGGCGAGGTGGGTGGCGCGGTGGGCGATCTCGTTCAGCAGGCCGAAGCCGGCGGTGTAGAGGTGCCAGCTCGACAGCGCCACCGACAGCACCGTGATGACCAGGGCGCCGAACCCCACCACCCGCCGGAAGTTCGATTCCGGATCGTATTCCTCCACCAGGTCCTGGATCTGGGCCTCGGTGAGGGGCGCGTCGTCGTCGTGGCGCGCGGGCGTGGTCGGCGGCGTGGTCAAGGCGTCGTCGTTCCCTGTCTGGAGGTGTCGGGGGTGTCGGCGGTGGCGGGATCATGATCCGCGCAGGCGTCCACGGCAAGCTCGCGCGGGCCGTCGCCCCAGCGGGCGAGGTCGACCGCCTCGGGTGCGGTGATGCGGTTGCCGGCGGCGGCGGAGGCGCGGATCACCAGCCGGTCGATGGGCCGGGCCAGGGTCAGCACGCGCGTGCCGTCGGGCCCGGTCACCAGCCGTTCGCCCGGGCCTTCCGGCCCCTGGGCCAGGCCGTAGCCGGAGCCGGCGAAGCGCTCGCGCACCAGGACGATCCGGCCGTCCACCACGCGGTAGTCGTCGGTCACGGTTTCCTTCATCACCGAGTGGCGGTAGGCGGTGGCGAAGGCGGGGGCGGCGGGGTCCAACGCAACACGCGCCAGCTCGTCGCCGGCGCGCGCGTCGCGGATCACCAGGGTGGGGCGGCAGGCCGCCGCGGCCGGCACCGGCCCGGCGAACGCCGGTGCCGATGCCGCCGTCAGCAGCGCCGCCCCCGCCGCGGCCATCACCGCAGCCGTGCCGGTCACGGCTTGGTGATGCCCTTTTCCTTGTAGTACTTCTCGGCACCGGGATGCACCGGCACCGACACCGACTGCAGGGCCGTCTGCGGGGTGATGTTCTTCCCCTGGCTGTGCACCTGCGACATGATGGCGGTGTTCTCGTAGAGCGCCTTGGTCACCTCGTAGGCGACGTCGTCGGGCAGCTCGGCGTGGGTGGCCCAGATCGCCATGACCGCGAGCGTCTCGGTGGCCTCGGTCTGGCCCTTGTAGGTGTCGGCGGGAACGGTGACCGACGCGTAGTAGGGCTGCTTCTGCTTCAGGGTGGCGATCTCGGGACCCGACAGCGGCACGATGCGCACGGGATGGCCCTGCGCCAGGTCGGTGACGGCGCTGGTCGGCATGCCGGCGGTGATCAGCGAGGCGTCGAGGTTGCCGTCGCGGATCTTGTCCACGGACTGGGCGAACGAGGAGTAGTCCTCCTTCACGTCCTCCCGCTTCATGCCGTGCGCTTCCAGGAGGTCGCCCAGGAGCTGCCACTGCCCCGACCCCGGCGAGCCGGACGAGACGGAATGGCCCTTGAGGTCCTTGAAGCTCTTGATCGGGCCGTCGGCCCGCACGATGAGCTGCACGGTCTCCGGATAGAGGGCGCCGAGCGCCCGGACGTTGGTCAGGGCGCCGTCCTTGAACTGCGCCTTGCCGTGGTAGGCGGCGTCGAGGATGTCGGCGGCGATGAAGGCGCTCTCGATCTCGCCCTTGCCGAGGAGCTGGGCGTTGGCCACCGAGGCGTTGCCGGTCTCCGCCGTGGCGGTGATCTTCTTGCCGTCGACGGTCGCCTTGTTGGAGATGAGCTGGGCCAGCATGCCGCCCAGCGGGTAGTAGGTGCCGCCGGTGCCGCCGGTCGCGATCCCGAAGAAGATCCGGTTCTGCGCCGCCGCCGGCAGCGCCGTGGCGATCATGACGCCCGTGGCGAGAATGGTTGCGACGGCCGTGCGTCTCGTCAGCATTGGTTGTCTCCCGTTCCCTTATCTCTTGGCGAATCCATTGGTGAGGCGATGGGGGCGGTCCGGTGGACCACCAGCCGGCGGGACTTGTGCGTCCGCCGGGAATCCTTCCGTCAACCGGCCGTCAGGGCAAGCGAAATCTCCTCCGGGGCTCCCTCGCCCTCTCCCGTCCTGGGAGAGGGAGGGGACCCGCGGCACCGCCGCGGGGAGGGTGAGGGTCTCACGCAACCGCAGCGCCCTCACCCTTCCCGACCTGCGGTCGGGTCCCTTCCCTCTCCCGGGGCGGGAGAGGGAGGCCGTCGGCCGGCACCAGGAGGCCGTGCTCCTCGGCCGCGGTGACCAGCCAGCGCCACAGGCTGCCGGCGAGGCTGCGGCCGACCGACAGCTCGAAGGCGGCGCCGTCGTCGCTGCGGACGAGGTGCACCGCCATGTGCGCCACCTGGGTGAGCGCCACCTCGGCGGGGCGAAACAGCCGCGCGTCCAGGTCGATCACGCAGCCCTTCGCCAGCACGTCGCGCACCGCCGGGCCCGCCAGCAGCAGCGCCGCGCGGGCGCCGCCCTGGTCGACGACCGCCGCCGTCCCGGCCAGCGAGGCGGCAAGCCGGGCGGTGAGCCCGGCGTCGTCGCCGGTGGCGAGCCACTGCCGCGGCCCGGCCCACTGCACGGCGATGCCCGGCCCGCGGGCGCGGCGCGGCGTCAGCGGCAGGTCGACGCCGTGGCGGGCGGCCAGGGCGGCGGCGAGGTCCGCCACCCCGTCGGCCGGTGCGGTGAGCGTGGCCGCCGCCGCCGGCTCGGCCGGCCGCACGACGAGGCCCGGGCGCCCCTCGGGGTTGCCCAGGCGGCCCGGCCGCAGGAGGCCGTCCCACGGCCCGGCGGGGCGCCATGCAGGGACGAGGGCAGCGGCAGGGGAGGCGTCAGGAACGGACACGGCGGCCCTCCGGATCGATGAACACGGGGTCGACGATCTCCACCTCCACGTCGAGGCCGCGCACCAGGTCGACGGCGCGGACGCGCTCGCCGTGGCGCTCCGGCCCGCGGCGGATCAGGCCGAGCCCGATCATGTGGCCGAGCGTGGGCGAGTGGGCGGCCGAGGTCATCCAGCCCTGGCCGTTCGCCGCCGTCGCCTCGGCGCCAAGCGCGAGGAGGGCGGCGCCGGCGGTCAGCCGGGCGGCCGGGTCGATGGGCCGGAAGCCGGCCAGCCGCGGCCGCTCGGGGTCGGTGAGGCCGGGCCGGCCGGCCAGGACGCGGCCGACGAAGTCCTTGCCCGGGGCGAGCAGGCGCCCCAGCCCGAGGTCGGCGGCGGTGGTGCGGCCGTCCATCTCGCCGCCGGCGATGTGTCCCTTCTCGATGCGCATCACCCCCATCGCCTCGGTGCCGTAGGGGACGAGGCCGAACGGCTCCCCGGCGGCGAGCACCGCCCGCATGGCGGCCCCGCCGAGGTCGGCGGGCACCGCCAGCTCGTAGGCGAGCTCGCCGGAGTAGGACACGCGGAACAGCCGCGCCGGCACGCCGCCGCCGACGGTCACCGGGATCACCGCCATGTGGGGGAGGGCCGTGTCGGACAGGTCGGTCCCGGGGTCGACCACCGCCTGCACCACCGCCCGCGACCGCGGCCCGGCGACGGCGAGCTGGGCCCAGCGCTCCGTCACCGGCACCAGGCGGACGTCGAGGTCCGGCCACAGCACCTGGGCGCAGTGGTCGAGATGCTCCAGCACCGCGGCGGCGTGGGCGGTGGTGGTGGTGAGGAGGAAGTGGGTCTCGCCCAGCCGCGCCACGGTGCCGTCGTCGAAGACGTGGCCGTCCTCGCGCAGCATCAGCCCGTAGCGCACCCGCCCCACCGCCAGGGTCGACAGGGTGTTGGCGTAGACCCGGTCGAGGAAGCGGGCGGCGTCGCGCCCCTGGACGTCGATCTTGCCGAGGGTGGAGACGTCGCACACGCCGGCCGCCCGCCGCACCGTCGCCACCTCGCGGTCGACGGTCTGGCGCCAATGGTCCTCCCCGGGAAGCGGGAAGTACTGGGCGCGCAGCCACGCCCCGGCCTCGACGAACACCGCGCCCCGCTCCGCCGCCAGCGCGTGGGTCGGCGTCAGGCGGGCCGGGCGGAAGTCGCGGCCGCGGTGCGGCCCGGCGAGCGCCCCCAGGGAGACGGGCGTGTAGGGCGGGCGGAAGACGGTGGTGCCGACCTGCCCCATGGGGGCGCCGGTCAGCGCCGCCATCAGGCCGATGGCCGGGACGTTGGAGGTCTTGCCCTGGTCGGTGGCCATGCCGAGCGTGGTGTAGCGCTTCAGGAGCTCCACCGCCCGGTAGCCCTCGCGGTGGGCGAGCGCGACGTCGTCGGCGGTGACGTCGTTCTGCAGGTCGACGAAGGCCTTGCCGCGGCCGGTCGCCCGCCACACCGGGGCGCCGGCGGTGGTCTCCGGACCGGCGGTCTCCGGATCGGTGGCCGGCACCGCGGGCGCCGCCGCGCGGAAGCCGCACTCGGCCGCCGCCGCGGCGCCCAGCGCCATGCCGTCGGCCAGGGCCTCGGCCAGGGTCAGCCGCCCGGCGGCGGCGCCGGCGACGGTCATGCCGGGCGGCGGGGTGCCGGGCAGGAACATCGCCGTCCCCTCGTCCCACACCGGCCTGCCGCCGTGATGGCAGGTCAGGTGCACCGCCGGGTTCCAGCCGTTGGCGACCGCCAGCAGGTCGGCCGCGACGGTGGTGCGGCGGCCGTCGCCGCCGGTCACCTCGACGCCGCGCAGGGCCTGCCCGCCGCGCGTGCCGGTGACGACGGCGCCGGTCATCACCGGCACGCCGGCGGCGTGGGCCGGCGCCGCCACCGCCGCGTCCACCGTCGGGCGCGGGTCGACGACGGCGGCGACCGCCGCCCCGGCCGCCAGCAGGTCGGCCGCCGTGCGCCAGCCGTCGTCGTTGCTGGTGTAGACCACGGCCTGGCGGCCGGGCAGCACGCCGAAGCGGTGGATGTACGTGCGTACGGCGCCGGCCAGCATGACTCCGGGCACGTCGTTGCCGGCGAACAGGGCCGGCCGTTCCAGCGCGCCCGCCGCCAGCACGGCGCGCCGGGCGACGATGCGCCACAGCCGCTGCCGGGGCTGCCAGGGCGCCGGGACGGCCGCCGCCGCCACCCGCTCCACCGCCCCGTATGTGCCATGATCGTAGACGCCGAAGACGGACGTACGGGGCATCACGCGGACGTCGGGCAGGCCGGCCAGCTCCGCCGCCGCCAGCGCCGCCCAGTCGGCGCCGGGCAGGCCGGCGACCTCCCGCCGCTCGCCCAGCAGGCGCCCGCCGAGGCGGAAATCCTCCTCGCACAGCACCACCCGCGCGCCGGCCCGGCCGGCGGCCAGGGCCGCCGCCAGCCCGGCCGGGCCGCCGCCGATCACCAGCACGTCGCAGAACAGCGTGGCCTGCTCGTAGCGGTCGGGGTCCGCCGCCCCCGCCGCCCGGCCCAGCCCGGCGGCGCGGCGGATCAGCGGCTCGTACACCCGCTCCCAGAAGGACGCCGGCCACATGAAGGTCTTGTAGTAGAAGCCGGCGGAAAACAGGCTGCCCAGCCGGCCGGTCGCCGCCATGGCGTCGAGGCGCAGGGACGGCCAGCGGTTCTGGCTCGCCGCCTCCAGCCCCTCGCACAGCTCCACGACGGTGGCCCGGGTGTTGGGCTCGCGGCGGGCGCCGCCGCCCAGCTCCACCAGCGCGTTGGGCTCCTCCGGCCCGGCGCCGAGGACGCCGCGCGGGCGGTGGTACTTGAAGGAGCGGCCGACCAGCCGCACGCCGTTGGCGAGCAGGGCCGAGGCGAGCGTGTCGCCGGCCAGCCCGCTGTAGCTGCGGCCGTCGAAGCGGAAGCCGAGCGGCCGCTCGCGGTCGACCTGGCCGCCCGCCGCGGTGCGGAACGCGCCGGCGGTCATGGCGTCGCCTCCGCCGCGGGGGCGCTGTCGAGGACGGCGTGCGTGCGGGTGTCGCGGGTCACCCGCACCCAGGTGCGGCACGGCGTGTGGTACCACAGCTCGCGGTGCTCCCCGGCCGGGTTGGTCCGCTGGTGGACGTAGGCGGTCATGGCGGCCATGGCGGCCATGTCCGCCGGATCGGCGCCGGTCCCGTCGGGGCGCCGCACCGTGGCGTCGCCGCGGTAGGTGAACTCCCGGCCGTCACGCTCGCCGCAATGGGGACAGCGGATGCGCATGGGTGCGAACCGGCTCCTTCCGGATCAGTGGAGGTTGGGGCGCGCGCCGGCGCCCTTTTCGTCGAGGAGGTGGCCGGTGGCGAAGCGGTCGAGGCGGAAGGCGGCGGCCAGCGGGTGGGGCTCGTCGCGGGCCATGAGATGGGCGAAGCACCAGCCCGAGGCCGGCGTCGCCTTGAAGCCGCCGTAGCACCAGCCGGCGTTGAGGTAGAGCCCGGCCACCGGCGTGCGGTCGATGATCGGGGAGCCGTCCATGCTCATGTCCATGATGCCGCCCCAGTGGCGCAGCAGCCGCAGCCGGCCGATGCCCGGCCACAGGGCCATGCCGCACTCCATCACGTCCTCGATCACCGGCAGGTTGCCGCGCTGGGCGTACGAGTTGTATCCGTCGATGTCGCCGCCGAACACCAGCCCGCCCTTGTCCGACTGGCTGACGTAGAAGTGGCCGGCGCCGAAGGTCAGCACGATGTCGATCAGCGGCTTCACCGCCTCCGACACGAAGGCCTGCAGGACGTGGCTCTCCAGCGGCAGGGTCAGCCCGGCCATGGCCGCCAGCTCCGACGAGCGGCCGGCCACCGCCAGCCCCACCTTGGGGGCGGCGATGAAGCCGCGGGTGGTCTCGACGCCGCGCACCTGCCCGTTCTCGATGCGCAGGCCGGTGACCGCGCAGTTCTGCACGATGTCGACGCCGCGCCGGTCGGCGGCGCGGGCGTAGCCCCAGGCCACGGCGTCGTGGCGCACCGTGCCGCCGCGCCGCTGCAGCAGGCCGCCGCGGATCGGGAAGCGGGCGTTGTCGTAGTCGAGGAAGGGGACGAGGCGGCGCACCGCGTCGGCGTCGAGCAGCTCGGCGTCCACCCCGTGCAGCCGCATGGCGTTGCCGCGCCGGGCGTAGGCGTCGCGCTGGGCGTCGGAGTGGCAGAGGTTCAGCACCCCGCGCTGGCTGACCATGGCGTTGAAGTTGATGTCCTGCTCCAGCCCCTCCCACAGCTTGAGCGCGTGCTCGTAGAAGGGGATGTTGCCGGGCAGCAGGTAGTTGGAGCGGACGATGGTGGTGTTGCGCCCGACGTTGCCGGAGCCGATGACGCCCTTCTCCAGCACCGCCACCCGGCTCAGGCCGTGCTCGCGGGCGAGGTAGTAGGCGGTGGCGAGGCCGTGGCCGCCGCCGCCGACGACCACCGCGTCGTAGGCCGCCGCGGGTTCGGCGTCGCGCCAGGCGGGGCGCCAGCCCGTCTGCCCGGTCACGGCGTTGGCGAGAAGGCTGAGCAGCGAATACGCGGGCATCGGTCGGGCGCCTCTCGGGCGGCGGGGAACGGACCCATGACTGTCGCCGGTCGCCGCCGCCTCCGTCTGCCCGGAAGCGACCTCTTTGTGTCCGATCCGGACATCCTACGCATCGCACGTTTCAGCCACGCGCTGACGCTCCCTCCCCCGGCCGGGCCGGGGGAGGGTGGGGAGCCTTCTGCCGCGCTTTCCTTGGCCGACGCGCCGCGCCATTGTGGGCACGTGATGCCCCACGCCACCCCTCCTGCCGGCGCCGACCGGGCGGCGCCGCCGACGCGCACCATCGGCCTGCTGCTGATCCCCGGATTCGCGCTGATGTCCTACGCGTCGGCGGTGGAGCCCCTGCGCGCCGCCAACGTGCTGTCGGGGCGCACCCTCTACCGCTGGTCCCACATCGCCCCGGACGGCAACGCGGTGACGGCGTCCAACGGCGCCACCATCCTGGCCGACCACCGCGTCGGCGGGACGGCGGACTTCGACACCGTCCTGGTGTGCGCCGGCGGCAACCCCGCCACCTTCCGCGACCCGGCGACGCTCGCCTGGCTGCGCCACCTGGCGCGGCGGGGCCGGCGGGTGGGGGGCATTTCCGGCGGTCCCTACGTGGTGGCGCGGGCCGGCCTGCTCGACGGGTACCGCTGCACCATCCACTGGGAACACATCCCGGCCTTCCTGGAGGAGTTCCCCGAGGCCCGCATCTTCCGCACCCTGTACGAGATCGACGGCACCCGGCTGACCTGCGCCGGCGGCATCGCCGCGCTCGACCTGATGCTGGCGTTCATCGCCGCCGACCACGGCCCGGCGCTCGCCAACGCGGTCAGCGACTGGTTCCTGCACGGGCGGGTGCGCCAGGGCAGCGGGCCGCAGCGCATGGACCTGCGCGAGCGCACCGGCGTCAGCCATCCGCGCCTGCTGAAGGCGATGGAGGCCATGGAGGCGGCGATCGAGACGCCGCTGACGAGCGCCCGCATCGCCGCCGTCGCCGGGCTGTCGCAGCGCCACCTCGAGCGCCTGTTCGCGCGCCATCTCGGCACCACGCTGGCCGACCACTACCTCGGCCTGCGCCTCGACCACGCCCGCGCCCTGCTGCGGCAGACCACCCTGTCCCTGGCCGAGGTCGCCGTCGCCTGCGGCTTCGCCAGCGCCAGCCACTTCTCGCGCCGCTTCAAGGGCCGCTTCGGCCATCCCCCCGGGGCCGAGCGGCCGCGCGCCCTTCCACCGCAACGCCCCGGACGCCGCTGACGCGGTCCGACGGACGGGCTATAGTGGCGGGATGCTCTCACAGAAAGCCAAATACGCCCTGCGCGCGCTGCTCGCCCTCGCCGCCGCCGACGAGGGGGAATCGCTGCAGATCGCCGACATCGCCGAGCGCCACCGCATTCCCAAGCGCTTCCTCGAGCAGATCCTGCTCGACCTCAAGCACCACGGGCTCGTCGGCAGCCGGCGCGGCAAGAACGGCGGCTACGTGCTGATCCGCCCGCCGGCCGAGATCACCTTCGCGCAGGTGGTGCGCGTCGTCGACGGGCCGATCGCCCCCTTGCCCTGCCTCAGCCGCATGGCCTACCGGCGGTGCGAGGACTGCGTCGACGAAGCGGCGTGCGCCATCCGGCGCGTCTACGCCGGCGTCCACGACGCCACCGTCCGCATCCTCGAGGGGACCAGCCTCGCCGACGCGGCGGCTTCGGAGGAGACGGCGGACTCGCTTCTCCAGGCGCGGCGCGCCTGATCAACGGGCCTCCCGGCGCGCCGCGCCTGATTGACGGCGCGGCACTGTAAATCTTCACCCAATTCGTGGGTATTCACATCGGCGAAGGATTTTTCGCTTGCGATCACGACCAAGTTGATCGGGTATATGGGGTATCGGGCCGGCACGCCGGCCCCATGCCGATGGAGTCGACGATGACCCTGCGCACCCGTTCCTTCGCGGTCCTCCTGGCCGGTGCGGCGCTCGCCTGCGGCGCGCCGGCGGCGCGGGCCGACAGCAGCCTGCTCAACGTCTCCTACGACCCGACCCGCGAGTTCTACGCGCAGTTCGACAAGGCGTTCGCCGAGACGTGGAAGGCGCGGACCGGGGAGACCGTGACGGTCCGGCAGTCGCACGGCGGGTCGGGCAAGCAGGCGCGGTCGGTGATCGACGGCATCGAGGCCGACGTGGTCACCCTGGCGCTCGCCTACGACATCGACGCCATCGCCGAGGCCGGCCGGATGAACAAGGACTGGCAGAGCGAATTTCCCGACAACAGCGCCCCCTACACCTCGACCATCGTCTTCCTCGTCCGCAAGGGCAATCCCAAGCGGATCGAGGACTGGGACGATCTGGTGAAGCCGGGCGTCCAGGTGATCACGCCCAACCCGAAGACCTCCGGCGGCGCGCGGTGGAACGTGCTCGCCGCCTACGGCTACGCCCTCGACCGCGCCGGCGGCGACGAGGCCAAGGCCCGCGACTTCCTGCGCGACCTCTTCCGGAACGTCCCCGTGCTCGACACCGGCGCCCGCGGCTCGACCATCACCTTCGTCCAGCGCGGCATCGGCGACGTCCTGCTGGCCTGGGAGAACGAGGCGTTCCTCGCGGTGGAGGAGCTGGGCCCCGACCACTTCGACATCGTCGTGCCGTCGCTCAGCATCCTGGCCGAGCCGCCGGTCGCCATCGTCGACGCCGTCGTCGACAGGCGCGGCACCCGTAGGATCGCCGAGGCGTACCTGCGCCACCTCTACTCGCCGGAAGGCCAGGAGCTGGCGGCCAGGAACCATTACCGGCCGCGCCTGGCCGAGGTCGCGAAGCGCTACGCCGACCGCTTCCCCCAGGTGCCCCTGTTCACCGTCGACGAAAAGTTCGGCGGCTGGTCGAAGGCGCAGGCGACCTTCTTCGCCGACGGCGGCGTCTTCGACCAGATCTACACGCCGGGGCGCTGAGCCATGGCCGGCGCTCTCGCCTGGGCCGGTGCGCTGAAGAAGCCCAGCGTGCTTCCCGGCTTCGGGATCGCGCTGGGGTTCACCCTGACGTACCTGTCCCTGATCGTGCTCGTTCCCCTGGCGGCGCTGGTGGCGAGCGCCGCCGGGCTGGGCTGGGACGGCTTCTGGGCGGCGGTGCTGAAGCCGCGGGTGATCGCGGCGTTCCAGGTGAGCTTCGGCAGCGCGCTCGCCGCCGCCGGCCTGAACGCCGTGTTCGGACTGCTCGTCGCCTGGGTGCTGGTGCGCTACGACTTCCCCGGCCGGCGCCTGGTGGACGCCCTGGTCGACCTGCCCTTCGCCCTGCCCACGGCGGTCGCCGGCATCGCGCTGGCGTCGCTGTACGCGCCCAACGGCTGGATCGGCGGCCTGTTCGACCCGCTCGGCCTCAGGGTGGCCTTCACGCCGCTCGGCATCGTCGTGGCGCTGACCTTCGTCGGCCTCCCCTTCGTCGTCCGCACCGTCGAGCCGGTGCTCCAGGACCTCGAGGCGGAGCAGGAGGAGGCCGCGGCGATGCTCGGCGCGGGGCGGCCGTCCACCGTCCTGCGGGTGATCCTGCCGGCGATCCTGCCGGCCCTGCTGACCGGCTTCGCGCTCGCCTTCGCCCGCGCGGTCGGCGAGTACGGGTCCGTCATCTTCATCGCCGGCAACCTGCCGATGGCGTCGGAGATCGTGCCGCTGCTGATCGTCATCCAGCTCGAGCAGTACGACTACGCCGGCGCCACCGCCATCGCCACGCTGATGCTGGCGGCCTCCTTCGCCATGCTCCTGGTGATCAACCTGCTGCAATCCTGGACGAGGTCCCGCCATGGCTCTTGACGCTCCATGGGATGCCGGCGCCGCACTCCCCGCGCCGACGGCGCTGTCGGAGCCGCGGGCCGTCCGCTGCGGCCTGATCGGCCTGGCGCTCGGCTTCCTGGCGCTGTTCCTGGTGCTGCCGCTGGTGGTCGTCTTCAGCCAAGCCCTGGCCGGCGGCGTGGCGGCGTACGCGGCGTCGCTGGCCGAGCCGGACGCACTCGCCGCCATCCGCCTGACCCTGCTCGCCGCGGCCATCGCGGTGCCGCTGAACCTGCTGTTCGGCGTCGCCGCCGCCTGGTGCGTCGCGCGCTTCGAGTTCGCCGGCAAGAGCGTGCTCACCACGCTGATCGACCTGCCGTTCTCGGTGTCGCCGGTGATCTCGGGCCTCGTCTACGTGCTGCTGTTCGGGCTGCACGGCTGGCTGGGGCCGTGGCTGCAGCAGCACGACGTCAAGATCATCTTCGCCGTGCCCGGCATCGTCCTGGCCACCGTCTTCGTGACCTTTCCCTTCGTCGCCCGCGAGCTGATCCCGCTGATGCAGGAGCAGGGCAGCGAGGAGGAGGAGGCCGCCATCGTGCTGGGGGCCTCGGGCTGGCAGACCTTCCGCCGGGTGACCCTGCCGAAGATCAAGTGGGGCCTCCTCTACGGCGTGCTGCTGTGCAACGCCCGCGCCATGGGCGAGTTCGGCGCGGTGTCGGTGGTCTCCGGCCACATCCGGGGCGAGACCAACACGATGCCGCTGCACGTGGAGATCCTCTACACCGAGTACGACATGGTGGCCGCCTTCGCGGTCGCCTCGCTGCTCGCCCTGCTGGCGCTCGTCACCCTGGTCGCCAAGGCCCTGCTCGAATGGCGCTACGCCGACGAGCTGGCGGCGACCCGGCGCCACTGACCCTCGCGACCGGAGCCCCATCATGCACATCGACATCCAGGGCATCACCAAGCGCTTCGGGGCCTACACGGCGCTCGACGCCGTCGACCTGCGGATCGGGGAGGGCGAGCTGGTCGCCCTGCTCGGCCCTTCCGGGTCGGGCAAGACGACCTTGCTGCGCATCGTCGCCGGCCTGGAGACGGCGGACGCCGGCAGCGTCCTGTTCGGGGGCGAGGACGCGCTGCGCCGTCATCCGCGCGAGCGCCGGGTCGGTTTCGTCTTCCAGCACTACGCGCTGTTCCGCCACATGACGGTGTTCGACAACGTCGCCTTCGGCCTGCAGGTGCGGCCGCGGGCGCTGCGCCCGTCGAAGGCGGCCATCATCGAGCGGGTTCATGAGCTGTTGCGGCTGGTCCAGCTGGAGTGGACCGCGAACCGCTACCCCAGCCAGCTCTCGGGCGGGCAGCGCCAGCGGGTGGCGCTGGCCCGCGCGCTCGCCATCGAGCCGCGGGTGCTGCTGCTGGACGAGCCGTTCGGCGCCCTCGACGCCAAGGTCCGCAAGGAGCTGCGGCGCTGGCTGCGCCACCTGCACGACGAGATGGGGATCACCAGCGTCTTCGTGACGCACGACCAGGAGGAGGCGCTGGAGCTGGCCGACCGGGTCGTGGTGATGAACCGCGGCCGCATCGAGCAGGCCGGCACGCCGAGCGCCGTCTACCGCGCCCCCGCCTCGGCGTTCGTCTACGACTTCCTGGGCGACGCCAACCGCATCGACTGCACGATCGACGGCGGGCAGGCGCGCCTCGCCGGACCGGGCACGCCGCTCGGCGGGGTGTCCGGCCACGCCGGACCGGCCACGCTCTACGTCCGGCCCCACGACATCGACCTGCTGCCGGGCGGCGAGGACGGGGCGTCGGGCACGGTCCGGCGGGTCTACGAGGTGGGGCCGCTGGTGCGGGCCGAGGTCGACTACGCCGGCACGGTGCTCGAGGTGGCGCTCCCGCCCGACCGCCGGGACGCGTCCCCGCGCGCCGGGGACCGGGTGCGGGTGGCGGTCCGCAGGGGGCTGGTCTTCGCCGAGGAGCGGCCGGGCGGGGCCGGGCCGATGCAGCTCGTCCCATTCCGCCAGGGCGGGGGAGCCGCCGTGGGCCGTCGCGCCTCGCCCCCGCCCTGACATTGGCGTGTCCTTGCCGCAGGGTCATCGCACGTGACTTTCGCTTCCCCGGCAGACCTTGGAATGCGCCCTCTCCCGCCCCGGGAGAGGGCGAAGCGACCAAATGCGGTCACCCCGGTCCATCCCGCTTGTCTCGGCACCGCGGCTGTGCACCATCCGCGAGGACGCGGCACCGGCAGGGGCGGGCGATGGGTTTCGATCAGGCGGCGTTGACCGCCATCCTGGCGGTCGTGCTGGCGGCGTTCGCGGCGGGGCGGTGGCGCTACGACGTCGTGGCGATCGGCGGCCTGCTGGCCGCCGTGGGCGCCGGGCTGGTGCCGGCGGAGGCCGCCTTCGTCGGCTTCGCCAACCCGGCGGTGATCACGGTCGCCGCCGTCCTCGTCCTGGCGCGGACGGCGGCGGAGTCGGGGGTGTTCGACCGGGTGGCGGGACGGCTGCTCGCGCCGGCGCGGTCGCTGCCGGCCGAGCTCGCCATCCTCTGCGGCCTCGGCGCCGCCACCTCGGCCTTCATGAACAACATCGGCGCCATCTCCCTGTTCCTGCCGGTGGCCCTGTCGCTGGCCGCCCGCCAGGGCCGGCCGCCGGGGCTCTACCTGATGCCGCTGTCCTACGCCACCCTGCTCGGCGGCATGGTGTCGCTGATCGGCACGCCGGCGAACCTGCTGGTGTCCGGGTTCCGCGCCGGGGCGGTGGGCGAGCCGTTCGGGCTGCTGGCGTTCGCCCCGGTCGGGGCGCCGCTGGCGGTGCTGGGCGTCGCCTACCTCGCCCTGGCCGGCTGGCGCTTCCTGCCGGCCGCGCGGGACGATGCGGACGCCGGCGAGCCGGCCGGCCCCGGCGCCTTCGACACGGAGCTGCTCGTCGCCGCAGGCTCGCCCCGCGCCGGGCGCACCGTCGCCGCGCTGGAGAGCGACACCGGCGTCGAGGTGCACGGGATCGTCCGGGAAGGCCGGCGGGTCTTCGCCCGCCTGGCCGGCGAGGCGCTGCGGGACGGCGACGTGCTCCTCGCCCGGGCCGACGCCGGCACCTTGCGGCGGCTCGCCCGCTCCGACGGTCTGGCCGCCGCGGGCGATCCGGGAACCGCGGACGGGGTGCTGGCGGAGGTGGTGGTGGCGCCCGACGCGCCGCTTCAGGGGAGCTGCGCCGTGACCCTCGACCTGGAAGGGCGCTGGGGCGTGACCCTGGTGGCGGCCGCCCGGCAGGGCCGGCGCAGCGAGGGGAGGCTGGCCGAGGCGACGCTGGCGACCGGCGACGTCCTGCTGCTGCGCGGCGAGCGCGAGGCGATCCGCCGGGCGGCGGCCGACCTCGGCTGCCTGCTGCTGGCCGACCGCGACCTGCCGGTGCCGCCGCGCCGTTCGCCGCTTGCCGGTGCCGTCTTCGCGGCGGCGGTCCTCGGCGCGGCGTTCGGCCTCGCCCCGCCGGAGATCGTGTTCGTCCTCGGCGTCTTGGCGCTGGTCGTGGCCGGCCGCGTCAGCCCGTCCGAGCTGTACCGCACCGTGGAATGGCCGGTGATCGTCCTGCTCGCCGCCATGATCCCGCTGGGCGAGGCGCTGCAGGCGACCGGCACCGCCGGGCTGGCCGCCCAGACGGTGCTGGCCGTCGCCGGCGGTCTCGGACCGGCGGTGCCGCTGGTGCTCGTCCTGGCGGCGACCATGCTGCTGACCCCGGTGCTGAACAACCCCGCCACCGTCGCGGTGATGGCGCCGATCGCGCTGGACCTCGCCGGCCGCCTCGGCGTGTCGGCGGATCCGTTCCTCGTCGCCGTGGCCGTCGGCGCCTCGTGCGACTTCCTGACGCCGTTCGGCCACCACAACAACGCGCTGGTCATGGGGCCGGGGGGCTACCGCTTCGCCGACTTCGCCCGCGTCGGTGCGGGGCTCGAACTGCTGGTGATCGCCGCCGGGGCGGCGCTGATCCTCCTCGTCTGGGGCCTGTGACCGGGTCTGGGGCCTGTGACCGGGCCGATCGCCGGCCGGCGGACCCGGCTACCGGATCAGCAGGACCGCGAGGCCGGTGCCGATCAGCGTCCCGGCCCACAGCCGGTCGAAGTTGATCCAGCCGCGCCGCAGCACGCCGAGGCCCACGGTGTGGAACACCAGGAGGGCGACGGCGGCGATCACCGCGAGCATCGCCGCCATGTGCACCAGGACGACGGCGGCGCCGGCCGCGGCGGAGCCGAGCGCCGCGACGGAGCCCGTCATGTCGCGTCCCGGTCCGCACAGCGACAGGGCCAGCATCTGAGCCGGGGCCAGCATGCCGAGGAGCAGGGGCAGGATCATCAGCCCCGCCCCGTGCACCGAGGCCATCAGGAACGACCACAGGGTCAGGCCGGCGAAGCCGGTGCGCATGCCGACCCGCACCCGGTGGCGCGGACCGCGGCCCAGCCGGTGGACGCCGAAGCCGATGAGGATCGCGGCCAAACCCGGCTTCACGACCTCAGGCGTGGCGACGAGCTGGGTCAGGCCGAAGCCCAGGAACACCGCCAGCACCGACAGGGCGTGGCCCAGGGCGATCGGCGGCAACGCCTTCAAGACGGCGCCGCGCCGCCCCTCCTGGAGGCCGAGGGCCACCGCGAACAGCCAGCCCATCGCCGGGTTGGAGCCGTGGAAGGCGCCGAGCCCGGCGAGCGCCAGCCATTGCCAGGGATCGCTCATGGATAGCAGTAGGAATCCGACGAGGCGTCGCCGCCCTCGAGCCGCACCTGATGGCCCCGGAACCCGTCGTCGAAGCGCAGGAAGAAATGCTCGTCGATGGCGAGGCCGCCGTCCGGAGCGGCGTCGAGCTTCACCATCCAGCTCTCGATGCCGTCGGGGTAGAACTGCTCGTCCCAGGTGCGGTACAGGGAATTGGTGAAGTAGACCCTCCGACCGTCGCGGCTCACCTCGACCATCTGCGGTCCGCCGTTCAGACCGCCCTCCGCGGCCGGATGGCCGGCCCGCGCGGCGATCCCGCCCAGGCGGACCGATCCCGTCAGTTCGGGCTGGAACGGGTCGGCCACGTCGTACCGGCGCAGTTCGCCGGTCCCCCAGCACGCGACGTAGAGCCAGCGGTCGTCGAGCGACAGGTCGATGTCGGTGACGAGCGGCGGCACGGCCTTGAAATCCTTGAGGAGCGGCGGCAGGCGGTCCGGGTCCGCCGGCTCGGCCGGGATGTCGATGATCTTCCGCATCGCCCACCGCTCGCCCTCGCGGTGCCACAGCCAGATGGATGAGGACAGGTCCGTCAGGTTGACCACGGCGTTCATGAAGCCGTGCGTCCTGGTCGGGTCGTGGGCCGGCCGCAGTTCGAGCGCCAGCTGGTATTCGGGGCCGAGGTCGATGGTCTGCTGGTGCCGGCGCTTGCGCAGATCCCAGAAATGGACCTGGTGGCCGTATTTGGCGCCGAGGAGCAGCTCCGGATCGAGGCCGTTCTCGATCATGTCGGGCGTGCCCCACTCGCTGGTGATCATCGTGTCCTGGCCGAGATGCCACCAGACGTCGTAGGCCAGGAACTGCGGCCCCCGGTCGATCTCCCACTGGCCGAGCACGTCGAACGTCTCGTGGTCCATGAGGAACACCCCGCCGGGCCCGCCGCCGTCGCCGTTTCCGGTCCCCAGCGCGCTGACGTAGATGCCCTCGGGCCCGCAGTGGAGGGTGTGGGGGCGGGAATAGTTGGCCCGCGCCGCCAGCTCCTCCGGTTCGATCACCTTGACGATCTTCGGGTTGGCCGGGTCGGGCTTGGTGTCGACGATGTGGATGCGCGAGGAGCGCAGCCCCGGCACGATCAGGTAGCGGCGTTCCACATGGGGATGCGGTGCATAGGGGCACAGGGCGGAGCTGCAGGCGTTCCAGCCGAAATGGTGCAGTTCGTCGCCGGGGTTGGGCATGTCCAGCCGGGCGATGACCCGGCCGTAGCGCGGCGAGGCCGGATCGACGTCGACGACGCCGAGCGCGTCCGGGCGTGCATCGGCGGCGACGTTCAGCATCGCCACATAGGCGAGCCGTTCGGGCGGCGCCCGCATCGCCATGCGGGGCGAGGGGTAGAAAGTGGGATCGGGAGTCCAGGTTGGCATCGGGCGTCCTCCCTGATGGCCGCACTCCGGAATTCCGAGAAGCTAGCGCCGCACGCCGCGACCGATCAAACGGGCATAGGGCGGTGGCCGCCGCCCGGTGGAGGGCCGTGCCGACCCATTTCGGGCGGTGGCTTCCCAAACCGATCGGGCGGTGGCCGACCGGGAGCGGACACAACGCCCTTGCAGCATAGTGCACGTCCGGATGCGGTGTGCATGTAATATGATGCATTTTGCCGTTGCCGGCCCCTCGGTCATGCATTATAGTTCCTGCATCACCGCATTCCGGCCAACCGCAACGGCGTCAGACGATGATCGATTTCCGCACCCATCCCGGCCAGTACAAGCACTGGAAGCTGTCCATCGAGGGCGACGTGGCGACCCTGGTGATGGACGTCGACCCCGCGGGCGGCCTGTTCGACGGGTACGAGCTGAAGATGAACTCGTACGACCTCGGCGTCGACATCGAGCTCTACGACGCCGTGCAGCGCCTGCGCTTCGAGCATCCGGAGGTGCGCTGCGTCGTCGTGACCTCGGCGAAGGAGAAGATCTTCTGCGCCGGCGCCAACATCCGCATGCTCGGCAAGGCCAGCCACGGCCACAAGGTCAACTTCTGCAAGTTCACCAACGAGACCCGCCTGTCGATCGAGGACGCGACCGACTTCTCGCGGCAGATCTACCTGTGCGCGGTGAACGGCACGGCGGCCGGCGGCGGCTACGAGCTGGCGCTGGCGACCGACTACATCATCATGGCCGACGACGGCAACACCTCGGTGTCGCTGCCCGAGGTGCCGCTGCTGGCGGTGCTGCCGGGCACCGGCGGCCTCACCCGCGTCACCGACAAGCGCAAGGTGCGCCGCGACCTCGCCGACATCTTCAGCTCGACCGAGGAAGGGGTGCGCGGCAAGCGCGCCGTCGACTGGCGCCTGGTCGACGAGGTGGTGCCGCTGTCGCGCTTCCAGGACACGGTGCGCGCCCGCGCCGCCGAGTTCGCCGCCCGCTCCGACCGTCCGGCCGACGCCCGGGGGATCGCGCTGACGCCGCTGGAGCGCACCATCGACGGCGACCGCATCGCCTACCGCCACGTGCGCGTCGTTCTCGACCGCGGCGTGCGCGCCGCCAACATCACCATCACCGCGCCGGAAGAAGCGCCCCCCGCCGACGCCGCCGGCATCCACGCCCAGGGCGAGGCGTTCTGGCCGCTCGCCCTGGCGCGCGAGCTGGACGACCTGATCCTGCACCTGCGCACCAACGAGCCGACCGTCACCTCCTGGATCTTCCGCAGCGAGGGCAGCCTCGACCAGGTCGCCGCCTACGACGCGCTGCTGCAGGCGGCGCAGTCCGACTGGCTCGGCCGCGAGATCGTGCTGTACTGGAAGCGCACCCTGAAGCGGCTCGACACCACCTCGCGCAGCCTCTTCGCGCTGATCGAGCCGGGCAGCTGCTTCGCCGGCTTCCTCCTGGAGATCGCCTTCGCCGCCGACCGCTCCTTCATGCTGGACGGCCGCTGGGAGGGCGACAACCGGCCGGCCGCGGCGATCCGCCTGTCGGCCCTCAACTTCGCCGACCTGCCCATGGGCAACGGCCTGTCGCGCCTCGCCACCCGCTTCCTCGGCGAGCCGGCGAGCGTCGAGGCGGCGCGGGCGCGGATCGGCGAGGAGCTGGACGCCGAGGCCGCCGGCGGGGGCGGGCTGGTCACCGCCACGCCCGACGACATCGACTGGGACGACGAGCTGCGCCTGATGCTGGAGGAGCGCGCCAGCTTCTCCGCCGACGCGCTGACGGGCATGGAGGCGAACCTCCGCTTCGCCGGCCCCGAGACCATGGAAACCAAGATCTTCGGCCGCCTCACCGCCTGGCAGAACTGGATCTTCCAGCGCCCCAACGCGGTCGGCGAGGGCGGCGCCCTCAAGCTCTACGGCTCCGGCAAGCGCGCCGACTACAACCTGGAAAGGGTGTGAGATCCATGTCGACCATCAATTACGCCGACAAGATCCCCAACAACGTCCACCTCTCGGACGACCGCAAGTTGCAGCGCGCGCTGGAGAGCTGGCAGCCGCACTACATCGACTGGTGGCGCGAGATGGGCCCCGAGGGCTCGCTCGACTACGACGTCTACCTGCGCACCGCCATCTCCGCCGCCCCCGACGGCTGGGCCCAGTTCGGCCACGTCAAGATGCCGGACTACCGCTGGGGCATCTTCCTCGCCCCGCCCGAGCAGGACCGCAGGATCGCCTTCGGCGCCCACCGGGGCGAGCCGGTGTGGAACGAGGTGCCGGGCGAGTACCGCGCGCCCCTGCGCCGCCTCATCGCCATCCAGGGCGACACCGAGCCGGCGTCGGTCGAGCAGCAGCGCCACCTCGGCGCCACCTGCCCGTCGCTCTACGACCTGCGCAACCTGTTCCAGGTCAACGTCGAGGAGGGCCGCCACCTCTGGGCCATGGTCTACCTGCTGCACGCCTATTTCGGCCGCGACGGCCGCGAGGAGGCGGAGGAGCTGCTGGCCCGGCGCTCGGGCGACGAGGACAAGCCGCGCATCCTCGGCGCCTTCAACGAGAAGACGCCGAACTGGCTGTCCTTCTTCATGTTCACCTTCTTCACCGACCGCGACGGCAAGTTCCAGCTGGCATCGCTGGCCGAGAGCAGCTTCGACCCGCTGGCCCGCACCTGCCGCTTCATGCTGACCGAGGAGGCGCACCACCTGTTCGTCGGCGAGAGCGGCATCTCCCGCATCGTCGAGCGCACCTGCCAGGTCATGCGCGAGCACAAGACCGAGGACGTCCGCCAGTACGGCGTCATCGACCTGCCGACCATCCAGAAGTACCTGAACTTCCACTTTTCCGTGACGTCCGACCTGTACGGCTCGGAGGTCTCGACCAACGCCGCCAACTTCTATCACGCCGGGCTCAAGGGCCGCTTCGAGGAGACCAAGATCGCCGACGACCACCAGCTCGACGAGACCGCCTACGGCGTCGTGCACCACGTCGACGGCGCCTTCAAGACGGTGGACGTGCCCGCCCTCAACGCCCTCAACGACCGCCTGCGCCAGGACTGGATCGCCGACGTCGCCAGGGGCGTCGAGCGCTGGAACCGGGTCATCCAGAAGCACGGCATCGACTTCCGGCTCACGCTGCCGCACGTCGCCTTCCACCGCGCCATCGGCCACTTCAATCACCTCTCGGTGACGCCCGACGGGCGCATCCTGCCGCGCGACGACTGGGAACGGCAGGCGCACCGCTGGCTGCCCACCGACGACGACCAGGCCTACGTCAACTCGCTGATGGCGGCGCCGGTGACCGAGCCGGGCAAGTTCGCCAACTGGATCGCCCCGCCGGCGCGCGGCATCAACAACCAGCCCATCGACTTCGAGTACGTCCGCTTCGCCTGAGCCCGACGGACCCGGCCGGACCCTTCCCCGGCCGGGCCGCCACGCCGCGGCCGCCGCCAAGGACAATGGAACAGAGGACATGGAGCTTCGTCGTCAACACCTGATCGACCCGGCGATCTGCATCCGCTGCAACACCTGCGAGGAGACGTGCCCGATCGGCGCGATCACCCACGACGACCGGAACTACGTCGTCCGCTTCGACGTCTGCAACGGCTGCGGCCACTGCGTGCCGCCATGCCCGACCGGGGCGATCGACAGCTGGATCCTGGTGAAGCAGCCCTGGTCCATCGAGGACCAGTTCGGCTGGGACGACCTGCCGGCGTCGGAGGAGGGCGAGGCGGAGGCGGCCGGGCCGGCGGACTCCGCCGAGCCGGCCGAGGTGGCGGCGATCATCGAGACGGCGACGGCCGCCACCGGCGGCCGGGTGCCGCCGCCCTTCTCGGCGGCCCACCCCTACGTCCACATCTACACCCGCGAACGGCCGGCGGTCGCCAAGGTGGCGGGCAACTACCGCATCACCGACCCCGAGACCGAGTCCGACATCCACCACATCGTGCTCGACTTCGGGCAGCAGGCCTTCCCGGTGCTGGAGGGCCAGAGCATCGGCATCGTCCCGCCCGGCAGCGACGCCAAGGGCCGCGCCCACACCGTGCGCCTCTACTCCGTCGCCAGCCCGCGCGACGGCGAGCGGCCCAACCACAACAACGTCTCGCTCACCGTCAAGCGGGTGGTCGCCCGCGGCGCCGACGGCACGGCGCAGCCGGGGCTGGCGTCCAACTACCTGTGCGACGCCCGCAAGGGCGACGAGGTGCTGGTGACCGGGCCGTTCGGCGACTCCTTCCTGATGCCGAACCATCCCGAAGCCAACATCATCATGATCTGCACCGGCACCGGTTCGGCGCCCTTCCGCGCCTTCACCGAGCGGCGCCGGCGTCGGGCCCCCGACGCGCCGGGCCGGCTGATGCTGTTCTTCGGCGCCCGCTCGCCGGGCGAGCTGCCCTATTTCGGGCCGCTGATGAAGCTGCCGGCGTCGCTGATCGACGTGAACCTCGCCTTCTCGCGGCTCGCCGACCAGCCCAAGGTGTACGTCCAGGACAAGATCCGCGAGCGCGGCGGCGACGTCGCCTCCCTGCTCGGCAGCGGCGACACCTTCGTCTACGTCTGCGGCCTCAAGGGCATGGAGCAGGGCTGCGAGGAGGCGCTGGCCGACGTCTGCCGCCGCCACGGCCTCGACTGGACCGCGCTGCGCGCCGCCATGCGCCGGGAAGGGCGCTACCACGTCGAGACGTATTGAGGGGGGACCGCCGCGGCACCTTCACCCGATCGCCGCCAGGAGCCAGTCGTGGAAGGCCGCCATGGCCGGCGTCGGCTGGCGCGACTGCAGGCGGGTCAGCCAGTAGCTGCCCATGGAGGTGCTGACGTCGAAGGGCTGCCGGATCTCGCCGGCCGCCAGCAGGCGGGGGAACATCAGCGGCGGGCACAGCGCCACGCCGGTGCCCTGCAGGGCGGCCTCCATCATCGTCAGGGACGAATCGAAGACGATCCCCTTCGGCAGGGGGGCCGGCACGGGCACGCCGGCGGCGGCGAACCAGGTGGTCCACTCGTCGGCGCGGTAGGAGCGCAGCAGCGTCTGGTTCAGGAGGTCGGCGGGCGTGCGCAGGGTGTCGGCGATCGCCGGGACGCACAGGACCGTCAGCGGCGCCTCGAACAGGCGGACCGCCTCGATGCCGTGCCAGGCGCCGCTGCCGAAGCGGATGGCGTGGTCGAGGCCCTCGGCCGCCATGTCGACCCGGTTGTTGTTGGTCGACAGGCGCACGTCGATGAACGGATGCCGTTCCTGGAAGTCGGCGAGCCGCGGCAGCAGCCAGCCCACGGCGAAGGTGCCGACGGCGCCGACGGTCAGCACCTGGCGGACGTGTCCGCCCTGGAAGCGCTCCAGCATGTCCGCCATGCGGTCGAAGGACTCCCGCAGCACCGGCAGCAGGGCCTCCCCCTCCTCGGTGATCAGCAGCCCGCGCGGCAGGCGCTTGAACAGGGTGACGTTCAGCCGCCGCTCCAGCACCTTGACCTGATGGCTGACGGCGGCCTGGGTGACGCACAGCTCGATCGCCGCGCGGGTGAAGCTGAGGTGGCGCGCCGACGCCTCGAAGGCGCGCAGCGCGTTGAGCGGCAGGTGAGGACGGACCATGGATGCCCAAATCCAATTTGTGGCTCGTCCTAGATAACGTGGTTTGCGGGTGCGGTCAAAAGCCCCTACCCTGGTCCGCGTCAACAACCCCCGGCTGCAAGACGACGTCGCCATGCCGCGGCCGGGCGGCCTGCCTTCATCCCATCCCTTCGGAGTTCGACATGACGTGCGCATTGACGCGCCGCGGCTTCGCCGCGGCGATCGGAACCCTCGTGGCCGGCGGCCTGCTGGCACGCCCCGGGTTGGCCCGTGCGGCCGGCGGATCCGGCGACGCCCTGGCGCGGGCGCTGGCCGAGACGGAACGGCGCCTCGGCGCCCGGCTCGGCGTGGTCGTCGACGACACCGGGAGCGGGCGGCGCTGGGCCAGCCGCCCCGACGAGCGCTTCCCCATGTGCAGCACCTTCAAGGTGCTGGCCTGCGGCGCCGTGCTGGCGCGGGTCGACGCCGGCCGGGAGACGCTGGAGCGGCGCGTCCGCTTCACCGCCGCCGATCTCGTCACCTATTCGCCGGTGACCAAGGACCATGCGGGCGGCGACGGGATGACCCTGGCGGCGCTCTGCGAGGCGGCGATGACCCGCAGCGACAACACCGCCGCCAACCTGATCCTGAAAGGTCTCGGCGGGGCGTCGGCGGTGACCGACTTCGCGCGCTCGCTGGGCGACACCATGACCCGGCTGGACCGCCTGGAGACCGAACTGAATGAGGCCAAGCCGGGCGATCCGCGCGACACGACGACGCCGGCCGCCATGGCCGCCGACCTGCGCGCCCTCGTCCTCGGCGACCGTCTGTCCCGGGAGTCGCGCGACCGGCTCACGGCGTGGATGCTGGCCAACAAGACGGGCGACGCGCGGCTGCGCGCCGGCCTGCCCGCGGGATGGCGCATCGGCGACAAGACCGGCAGCGGCGACCGCGGCACGTCCAACGACGTGGCGGTGATCTGGCCGACCGGCCGGCCGCCGCTGGTGGTCACCGTCTACATCACGCAGACGGGGGCCTCCTTCGACGACCGCAACCGTGCCATCGCCGGCATCGCGCGGTCCCTGACGGCCGCGCTGGACGCCTGAACCGGGTGTTCGGGCTCAGGGCGCCTCGGTCAGCAGCGCCGTGTAGCGGCGCTGCATCTCCTCCGGCGTCACCGCCTCGATGCTGTGGCCGATCATCCACAGGTGCCCGAAGGGATCGCGCACCTTGCCGCTGCGCTCGCCGTAGAAATGGTCCTGCGGCGCCTGCACCAGGGTGGCGCCGGCCTCGACCGCCCGGCGGATCAGCGCGTCGGCGTCGTCGACGTGCAGGTGGATGGCGGCCCCGGCGTCGCACCCGCCGGCCGGGGCATGGATGCCGTATTCGGGAAACTCGTCGGAGATCATCAGGACGGCCGGACCGATCTCCAGTTCGGCATGGCCGATGCGGCCGCTCGGTTCCACCAGGCGGTAGCGTTCGGTGGCGCCGAACACCTGCGCGTAGAACGCGATCGCCGCGTCGGCCCCGCGGGCGCGGAGATAGATGTAGACCTCGTGGATCGCCACGCCTTGTCTCCCGTCGTCGAAACGCCGACGCCAATGCAGCAGCTTTCCCGCCGGCTGTCGCTCACCATGTTGCTGCCTTCAACCGCCCCCGGGGGAGTGATCGTGAAGAAGCCCTATGCCCTCATCCTCGCCGCGCTCGCGGTGCCGCCGCTCGCCTACGCCGGACTGGCCATGGCGGTGGGGCGGGACCAGGTGTGGGAGACGCTGTTCGGCCGGCCGGCCGTGGACCCGGTGGACTTCGCCACCCTGGTGCCGCCGGACGATCCCACCCATCATCTCGTCTGCCCGCCCGGGCTGTGCCGGGGGGGCGCCGCCGCCAGCCCGGTGTTCGCGGCGCCCGCGCCGGTGCAGCGGGCCGCCTGGATGCGGTTGCTGGAGCGGTCCGGCGCCCGCTGGCTCGACCGCGGGTCGCCGGAACGGGCCGACGGCACGCTGGAAGCGGAGGTGCGCACGCCGTGGCTGCGCTTCCCCGACGTGGTGACCATCCGCCCCGTGCCGCTGGAGGGCGGCCGCTCGACGGTCGCCGTCTACAGCCGCTCGCTCTACGGTCGCGGCGACTTCGGGACCAACCGCCGGCGGGTGGACGGTTGGCTGGCGACGCTGGCGGACGAACTCGGCCGCGCTCCCTGAGGGATGCGGTCGGGAGGGATTGGACGGGGAGGGATGGGGCGGCGGCGCGGCGCGGCGATGGTGCAAAGCGGCCCGCCCGCCCGCCCCGATCGGCCGGGCGAACGGGCGGAACCGCCCCCTAGGTCCCCGTCAGGGGTCACAGGTCGGCGCAGGCGTACGCGTTGATCTCGTTGCCCACGCTGATCTCGACGATCTTGGGCTTGCGCCAGCTCTTCATGTTTCGACTCCCTATCCGTTGAGGCACGGCCGGGCTGTGTGGCGATCGGGACCCCGGCCACGCCGTGACGAGCCCGATCCGGAACAGTAAAACCCAGGCGGTCGCCTTGTTCCATGCCACTTTAGTGCAAAGTTTGGAACCGTTCTACGGTTTCGCCTTGCAGGTCAAGCCCTTGCGGCGGACGGCGCCAGGAGGCGCCAGCTTAGAAACATTTCAGATTGGCGTCCGCCTGGGCACGCTCGAAGTCGGCGATCAGCTGCTTGGCCCAGGCCGCCTCGCGGAAGAAGCCGGCGCGCGCGCCGGTGACCTGCTGCATGGTCATCACGGTCTCCGCGCGCTCGTACTGTTCGTAGGGCATGCGCTCGGCGATGGCGTCGATGCTGCAGGAGCATTTCTGCAGCATCTCCGCCGTCTGCCCGTTGGCGGCCATGCAGGTGAAGACGTATTCGGCGCGCGCCGCGGTCGGGTAGTCGTTGGCCGCCGCGGGAGCGGCCGGCGCGGCCAACCCGGCCACCAGCAGCAGGGCCGGGGTGGAGAAGGGATGGGTCACGGGCGGGCCTCCGTGTGGCTGTGCGCCTCCTGGACGGGGGCGGTCAGGGTCATCGTTTCGTCCAGCACCGGGCCGTCGGGGCCCGGCGTCACGGTCCGGACGGCGTACAGGGAGCCGGGGACCGCCTCCGACAGCACGAAACGGTACTCCTTGTGCTCGAAGGCGGGAAACCGCTCGATCAGCTCGACCGCGACGTAGGGGTGCACCACCACCTCGGTGGCCGGCACCTCGCGGCCCTTCCAGGAGACGGTGGTGGCCGTCACCTCCGCCGTCGACGCCGCGAAGGCGTTGCGCAGGCGGTTGCGGAAGTAGAGTTCCGAACCGCCGGTCAACCGCTTCATCTCCCGCGCGTCGCGTTCCAGGAACAGCATGATGAGCGGGTTGCCGTTGAACTTCGCCATCGGCTCGAAGGCGATCGCGCGGTCGCCGGTGAGGAAGTGGAAGCTGAGGTCCTTGCGCCCGTCGGCGGCGACCGCGGTCACCGTCATCTCCACCGTGTCGGTGAAGCCGGGCTCCATCGTCCCCGCCTTGTCGAAGCGGTAGCGCAGCGTCGTCCCGTCGTTCAGGTCGCGCAGATGGTTGGTGTCGAACAGCAGCGCCTGGGCGCGCGTCAGCTCGAACGCGGCCACGGGCACCGCCACCGGCGCCGCCAGCAGAACGGCGGCCAATGCTGCCGCCAATCCCGTCCTGAGCCACACGGTCATGCCGGTCGTCCTCCCTCGTTCCTTCTTGTCAGTTCCCCCGAGTGTACCTGCCGCCGGTGCGTGCGCGGATCATAGACTTTCGTCCAATTGGACCACGACAAGAAGTTCTGTAGCATCGTTAATACTGCACTGCACAGGGACTAGAGACGATGAACATGCCGCAGGCTCTCGCGGCCGGGCTCGCCCCGCGAAACGGCAGGAAGCCCATGGCGAAGACTTATCGAATTCGCGTCAAGGACCTGGTGTTGATGTGCAGCATCGGCGTCTATGCGCACGAGAAGACGAAGCCGCAGCGGGTGCGCATCAATCTCGAGATGACGGTGCGGCAGAGCGTGACGCCGGTGGACGACGACATCGCCAACGTCGTCTCCTACGACGCGACGATCCAGAGCATCAAGGCGCTGGTCGCCGGCGGCCACATCAACCTGGTGGAGACGCTGGCCGACTCCATCGCCGACATCTGCCTGGCCGACGGCCGGGTGGAGAGCGTGCGGCTGTCGGTGGAGAAGCTCGACGTGTTCGCGGAGACCGACGGCGTCGGCGTGGAGATCGAGCGCTCCCAGGCCGAGACCTGAGGGCGGAGCGGCGCCATGGTGCGAGCGCAGGCGGCCCCCCGCCCCTGGGTGGTCAAGATCGGCGGCAGCCTGGCGGCGGGGCCGCACACCCTGCGCGACTGGCTGCGGGCGGTGGAGGCCGGCCGCCGCCGTGCCGTGGTGGTTCCCGGCGGCGGCCCCTTCGCCGATGCGGTCCGCGCCGCCCAGGCGGCGCTGGGCTTCGACGATTCCACCGCCCACCGCATGGCCCTGTTGGCGATGGAGCAGTACGGGGCGGCCCTGTGCGCCCTGGCGCCGGGATTCGTTCCGGCGGCGACGCCCGACGACATGGTGCGGGCGCGTCGCGACGGGTTGGTGCCGGTGTGGGCGCCGAGCGCGCTGGCGCTCGCCGCCGCCGAGATCCCGCACCGTTGGGAGGTCACCTCCGACAGCCTCGCCGCCTGGCTGGCCGGGCGCCTCGACGCCGAGGCGCTGGTGCTGGTAAAGTCGGCGCCGCGGCCGGCCGACGGCACGCCGCTGGAGACGGTGATGGAGCAGGGGCTGGTCGACCCGGCCTTCTCCCGCTTCGCGCCGCCCGGCTGCGCCGTCGCCTGCCTCGGACCCGGCGATCCGCGGGTTCTGGCGGCGGCGCTGGCCGGGCAGGGTGGCCTGCCCGGGCAACTCGCCACGGCATCCGCCGGGGTGTGGGAGGTGGCATGCTGACGACCCGGCTCTACCCGCGCCTCGCCTGGGCGGTCACCGGCTCCGGGCACTTCCTGACCGAGTGCCTGGAGCTGATGGACGGCCTGCCCGACTTCGACCTGTTCGTCAGCGCCGCCGCCGACGAGGTGGTGCGCATGTACCGGCGCGGCGGCGTGCGCTGGCCGGAGAACACGCGGGTGTTCCGCGACCGCACCGCCAGCGCCGTGCCGGTGGGGCGCTTCTACCGCGGCCACTACCACACGCTCGTGGTGGCGCCGGCGACGTCCAACACCATCGCCAAGGCGGTGTGGGGGATTTCCGACACGCTCGTCACCAACGTTCTGGCCCAGGCCGGCAAGTGCCGCGTGCCGACCATCGTCTTCGCCTGCGACACCGCGCCGGAGATGGACACCGAGGCGCCCGACGGCATGGTGAAGGTCTATCCCCGGCGCATCGACCTGGAGAACGTCGAGCGGCTGCGCGGCTTCGAGGCGACGACCGTCGTCGACAGCGTCGCCGGTCTCGCCGCGGCGCTGCGGGAGCGGGCGGAATGCCAGAGCGCATCCTCTTCCTGACCGGCCACCTCGCCGAGCGGCGGCTGCGCCAGGTGCTGGACGCCATGGCGCCGCCCTTCGCCTGGGAGGTGCGCGACATCGGCGTGCAGGTCGCCGGCCTGATGACCGCCGACCTCGTGCGCCGGCGCCTGGGCGACCTCGGCGGCGCCACCCGGGTGATGCTGCCGGGGCGCTGCCGCGGCGACCTGGCGCCGCTGGCCGACGCCTTCGGCGTGCCGTTCGAGCGGGGCCCGGACGAGCTGATCGACCTGCCCGACCATTTCGGCCGCGCCCGCGTCGCCCTGGCCGAGGAGCCGGCGGGCCCGGCGGCGCTGATCTTCGCCGAGATCGTCGAGGCGCCGACCCTGTCGGTCGCGGCCATCCTGGAGCGCGCGGCGGCGCTGCGGGCCGAGGGCGCCGACGTGGTCGACCTCGGCGGCCTGCCCGGCACCCCGTTCCCCCACCTGGAGGAGGCGGTGGCGGCGCTGGCCGCCGCCGGCCACCGGGTCAGCGTCGATTCCGGCGACGTCGCCGAGCTGCGCCGGGGTGCGGCGGCGGGGGCGGAGTTCCTGCTGAGCCTGACCGAGGAGACCCTCGACCTCGCCTGGGAGACGGCGGCGGTGCCGGTGCTGATCCCGGCGCGGCCCGGCGACCTCGACTCCCTGGAGCGGGCGGCGCGCCGGCTGCTGGACGCCGGGCGGCCGTTCTACGCCGACCCGATCCTCGACCCCGTGGGCAGCGGCTTCACGGAGTCGGTGGTGCGCTACCACGCCTTCCGCCGCCGCCTGCCGGAGGCGCCGATGCTGATGGGGGTGGGCAACGTCACCGAGCTGACCGACGCCGACACCACCGGCCTCAGCGCGCTGCTGATGGCGATGGTGGAGGAACTGGCGATCGGCGCCGTCCTGGTGGTGCAGGTCAGCCCGCACTGCCGCCACGCCGTGCGCGAGACGGCGGCGGCGCGGCGGCTGATGCGCGCGGCGGTGGCCGCCGGGGTGCCGCCGGCGCGCATGGACCCGGCGCTGCTCTGCCTGCGCGACCGCCGCCCTTTCGCCAGCACGCCGGCCGAGATCGCCGAGACCGCCGCCGGGGTGCGCGACCCCAACTTCCGCATCGAGGCGGCCGAGGACGGCGTCCACGTCTACAACCGCGACGGCCACCACGTCGCCGGCGATCCGTTCGAGCTGTGGCGCCGCATCGCCGTCGACGACCCGGCGCACGCCTTCTATCTCGGCGTCGAGATGGCGCGCGCGCAGATCGCCGCCCAGCTCGGCAAGCGCTACGCCCAGGACCGCGAGCTCTCCTGGGGCGTGGCCGGGACCGGGCGGGCCGACGTTCCCCTCCCGCCCCGGGAGAGGGCCTCTCGCGAAACGGGAGAGGCAGAGGAACCGGAGGCCGCCTCATGATCCGCGAGATCGTCGTCGTCACCCTCGACCCCGACGGCAGCCCGCACGCGGCGCCCATGGGGCTGATCGCGGCGCCCGGTGCTGCGCCGGTGCTGGCGCCGTTCCGGCCCTCGCGCACGCTCGACAACCTGATGCAGCGGCGCCAGGCGGTGCTGAACTACACCGACGACGTCCGTGTCTTCGCCGGCTGCGTGTGCGGGCGCAAGAGCTGGCCGACGCGGCCG
Organism: Azospirillum sp. ST 5-10; assembly: GCF_051225715.1. NCBI lineage: Bacteria > Pseudomonadati > Pseudomonadota > Alphaproteobacteria > Rhodospirillales > Azospirillaceae > Azospirillum > Azospirillum sp. ST 5-10. The sequence goes on along the minus strand of NZ_JBPJSP010000012.1, from coordinate 134,727 downwards.
GCGGCGCGGGTCGCCGGCGGCGTGCTCGAGGGCGCGCTGGCCCACGCCGAGGCCGAGGTGGCGGCGGTCGAGGACGACCCCGTGCGGCCGCGCTTCTCCCTGCGCATCGTCCACGAGGAGACGCACGCGCCGTTCCGCGGCCTCAACCGCGCCAAGGCGGCGGTGATCGAGGGCGCCGTGCTGGTGTCGCGCCTGCACCTGCTGCCCGCCGCCCGCATCGACGCGGAGATGGAGCATCTCGCCGTCGCCGTCGATAAGACCGCCGATCCCGAGGAGCGGGAGGCCTGGCAGTGGCTGGTCGACCACATCGCCGCCTGGCGGGCGGGGAAGGCGGCGTGATGCGGCTGCTGGCCAGCGTCAAGGACCCGGCGGAGGCGGCGCTGGCGGTGGCCGGCGGCGCCGATCTCGTCGACCTCAAGAACCCCGCCGCGGGCGCCCTCGGCGCGCTGCCGGCGGCGACCCTGCGCGCCTGCGTCGCCGCGGTCGCCGGCGGGCGGCCGGTCAGCGCCACCATCGGCGACGTGCCGCTGCGCCCCGGTCCGGTGCTGGCGGCGGTGACGGCGACCGCCGCGACCGGCGTCGACATCGTCAAGATCGGCCTGTTTCCCGGCGATTCCGACGGCTGCCTGCGGGCGCTGGCGCCACGCGCGGCCGCCGGGCTGCGGCTGGTGGCGGTGCTGTTCGCCGACCGCGTGCCCGACTTCGGCGTGCTCGAGCGGCTGGCGGCGGCCGGCTTCGCCGGCGCCATGCTCGACACCGCCGGCAAGGAGTCGGGGCCGCTGACCCGCCATCTCGACGCGGCGGCGCTGGCCGGCTTCGTGGCGCGGGCGCGCGGGCTGGGGCTGATGGCCGGGCTGGCGGGATCGCTGCGGGTCGGCGACGTCGCCGGGCTGGCGGCGGCCGGGCCCGACTATCTCGGCTTCCGCGGCGCGCTGTGCGGCGACGGCCGCGCCGGAGCGCTCGACCCGGCGCGCCTGGCGGCGGTGCGGCGCGCCGTTCAGGCGAGCAGCCGCGCCACCGCCACGGCCGGGGCGCAGCACGCCGCCCGGTCGGCGTGGCCGCCGTCGGCGCCCAGCACGGCGGCGACGTCGACGTAGGGCCGCCCGAGGCGGCGGGCGAGCTCGGCGGCGAGCGCCCGGCCGACGCCGGCGCCGACCACCGGCGCGTCGTCGCCGGTCGGCACGGTGGAGAGCACGAGGTGGGCGGCCTCGACGATCCCGGCCATCTGCCGCTCCACCAGCGCGGCGGCGAGGCGGCGCCAAGCGGCGCCGTCGCCCTCGTCGAGGTCGACGCCGATGCAGCGGCCGAGACGCCGGGCGCTGGCCTCGGCGGTCTTGGGCCCGCCGTCGGCCGCCGGGTGCTGGTCGGCCTCCTCGTCCAGCCGGCCGAGCACGCGCTGGGCGTCGGCCATGGTGGCGAAGTGCTCGGCCATCACCGGCACGCGGGCGCCGCGCCAGGGCAGGGCGTCGGCCACCGCCATCACCGGCGTGCGGGTCAGGCCGGTGTAGACCAGTTCGCCGGCGAGCAGGCGTTCGCGGTCGCTGCGCCCGGCGGCGGCGACCCGGCCGCCGGCCACCGGCACGAGGTCGGTGGTGGTGCTGCCGACGTCGGCCACCAGGGCGGCGGGGAGGCGGCGGGCGACCACCGCCGCCGTCGCCAGCCAGTTGGCCGAGGCGACCTCCGGCACCGCGGCCGCGGCGGCCCCGGCGCTCAGGAAGCCGGCGGTTCCGGCCCAGAAGCGCGCCTCGCCGGGCAGCCGGGCGGCGGTGGCGCCGACCAGCGCGGCGACCCCGGCGGCCCGGCTGGGAAACAGGTCGACCAGCTCGCCGGTCATCGTCACGGCGTGGCGCGGCGCCGCGGGGAACGCCGCCAGGATCGCGTCGAAGGCGGCGTCCAGCTGGTCCAGCCCCTCCCACAGCCGGCACGGCACCTGCCGCACCGCGCCGAGCCGGCCGTCGCCGTCGATCCAGGCGGCCTTGAGATGGGCGCCGCCGAGGTCCCAGCCGATGATGGGCGTCATGGGGTCTCCTGTTGCCTCGATGCCCTCCCCCGGCGGCGCCGGGGGAGGGAAGGATCTCACACCCGCACCTCGACCGCCCGGCCCGCGGCCGGAAGCGGCAGGTCGGGCGGGGCGTCGGCGAGCGCCAGGGCGGCGGGGTTGCGGGCGAGCGCCTCGTGCAGGCCGACGTAGGAGGTGGTGAGCCGCGGGTTCACCTCCACCACCACCGGGCCGCCGTCGGCGAGGATCAGGTCGACGCCGACGTGGCCCCACAGGCCGGGGAAGGCCGCCGCCACCGCCTGCGCCAGCGGGGCGACCTCGGCGGCGCGGTGGTTGAGGGCGCCGACGACGCTGCCGCGGTAGCCGAGGGCGCCGTCGGCCTCCTCGTCGATGAGCTGGCGGTTGACCGCCAGCAGCCAGGCGCGGCCGTCGCGGCACAGCAGCGACAGGCTGGCCGGCACGCCCGGCACGAAGGGCTGGACGACGTACCCGGGATGGGGGTCGGCGGCGCGCCACGCCGCCAGGGCCGCCGCGTCGCGCAGGTGGCGCACGCCCTCGGCGCCGGCGCCGTCGTCGGGCTTGACGATCCAGCCGTGGGCGGACGGCGGCTCGGCCCAGGGCGGGTGGGCCGGCACCGCGGGCACCCCGGCGGCGGCCAGCCGCTCGGCGGTGGCGCGCTTGCCGGCGGTGTGCGCCACCGCGTCCGGCGCGCTGCCCAGCAGCGTGCGCCGCTCGGCCAGGACGAGCCGCGACAGGCGCTCCAGCAGGCCGTCGCTCTCCGGCGCGATCGGCCACACCGCGTCGTGGGCGGCGATCGCCGCCGCCCAGGCCGGCCACGGGTCGGCGCCGTCCACCCAATGGACCCGCGCCGGGGCGTCGGGCGGCGGCAGCGCGCGGTCGCGCGCCACCGTCGCTTGCACGCCCGCGACGCCCATGAGATCGTTCGCCAGCGCGCACGCCATGCGCTCGCCCTCGTGCCGCAGGGCGGCGAAGGGCCCTTCGGCGACGCGGCCGCCGAGGCCGCCGCCGGTCACGTACTCGCACACCAGGATCCGCCGCGTCATGGACCTCGTTCCCGTCATCGATCTCCTCGGGGGAGCCGTCGTGCACGCCCGCCGCGGCGACCGCGACCGCTACCTACCGATCCGCTCGTCCCTGTGCCGGGGCAGCGATCCGGAGACGGTGGTGGCCGCCCTCCTGGCGCTGCACCCCTTCGCCAGCCTCTACGTCGCCGACCTCGACGCCATCCAGGGCCGCGGCGACCACGGCGCCGTCCTCACCCGGCTGGCCCGGCGCTTTCCCGGTCTCGACCTCTGGGTCGACGGCGCGGCGGCGACGCCGGCGCGGGCGCTGGTTCTGCTCGACCAGGGCGCCGGCACCGTCGTCGTCGGCAGCGAAACGCTGGCCGCCGCCGCCGACCTCGCGGCGATCCGCGCGGCGGTGGCCGACGACCGCCTGGCCCTCTCCCTCGACCACCGCGGCGACTCCTTCGTCGGGCCGCCGGAACTGGAGACCGCCGCCGCGGCATGGCCGTCGCGGGTGATCGCCATGACCCTGGCCCGCGTCGGCAGCGACGCCGGCCCGGACCTCGACCGGCTCGCCCTGGTGCGCGCCCGCGCCGGGGAACGGCGGGTCTACGCCGCCGGCGGCGTGCGCTCGCCGGCCGACCTCGCCCGCCTCGCCGCCGCCGGGGCCGCCGGGGTGCTGCTCGCCAGCGCCCTGCACGACGGCCGGATCGCCGCCGCGGACCTCGCCGCCGTGCGTCGGTCCGCGTCCGGAGGAGCGGGGGGCTAGAGGCAAAAAAACGGCCGGCTTGCGCCGGCCGAGCGGAGGATTCGCACCCTGACCCCCGGCACCGCCGGAGCTTAATGGCCGGACGCGGGGTGCCGGCCGAGAACGTAGTTGAGCAAACGCATCCCGAGGCTTTCCTTGGACGGACTCTTGCTGATTTCCTGCGCCTCGGACACGCCGCGGGACTTTCAAGCCGGCTCGGGCTCCGCCGCGGCGAAGGGATGGGAGACCGAGCCCATGGTGTCGAGCATGGCCTGGGCGGTCGGCTCGCCGTCGACGGCGCGCTGGATCGCCATCTTGGTGGCCTCGTAGTTGTACTTCTGGATCTTGGCGTCGTCGGCCGCCTCCCAGTGGATGAAGACGCCGACGCAGATGAAGAGGTCGTCGGCCTCGTGCACCGGGATCACGCCTTCCTTCACGGAATCGGCCACCGCCATGGCGACGCCGCGCTGGGCCGGCCCGAACATCTGGACGGCCTGGCGGGCGTCCTTGATCGTCACCTTGTTGAACATGACCGTCGCCGGCTTGCACATCAGGTTGGGCCCGATGACGGCGAGCAGCGCGGTGAAACCGTCCTTGTTGTTGGTCAGGCTGGTGGCGAAGGCGGTTTCGGCGGCGCTGCCGCGCGGGCCGATGATCAGGTCGATGTGCGCGACCTCGTTGCCGTCGCCGACCAGGGCCTCGCCAATCACCATCTTGGCGATCTTTGCCATAGAAGTCCTCCCGTGTTCGCGTTGGGGCTCGCCACCCGGTGGCACCCGTGGACGCCGGGCGCACCCGGCGGGGCACCGCTGACGGCAGGTCAGAGGTGGTCTCGTGAAATAGATGCCTGGACCGACTTGCGGAAATCGTTCGCAACTTCAGTATTGGGCAGGACGAACCTTACCCCATGTCAATGGGCCGATGTAATTGGACTAAAGTCCAAACCGCGACGTTTGCCGCCGACGAGGCGGTGCACGAGCAGGCTGGCGACGGTGAGATCGGCGCTGGTGCCGGGATTGAGGCCGTCGCGGCGCAGGCGCGCGTCGAAGCGGCGCAGCGCCTCCTCCCGGGTGCGGGGATCGCCGGCGGCGGCGGCCACCGCGGCGTCGATCGCCGCCGCCTCGTCCTGGACCGCGCGCGCCGCGGCGTCGCCGTGCTTGCGGGCGATGTGGCTGTCGGGGGCGCTGGCGAGGAAGGCGAGATAGGCCGCGGTGGTCGCCCACTCCGCCGGCACGCCGCGGTCCAGCGCCTCGGCCAGGCGGCGGCGGCCGAGGTCGAAGACGTCGGCGTAGCCGTCGGCGTACTGGCGGGCGACGCGGTCGCGCGGGGCGGCGGCGCGCATCGCCTCCAGGAGCGTGACCGTCGGCGCGCTGCGCACGTCGTGCTCGGCCGCCGCGCCGAGGCCGGCGGGTGCCGCCAGCACGATGGCGCGGAAGGCGAGCGCCGCGTCCTCGACGGTCAGCGCGGCGAGGGTGCGGGCGAGGGCGGCGCGCAGAGGGTGGTCGCGTCGGACCCCCCTCCCGGCCTCCCCCCACTGCGCGGGGGGAGGAGAAAAGCCCTCCCCCGCGCAGTGGGGGAGGGTTGGGTGGGGGGCCGCCGCGACCATCTCCACCGCCGCCTCCACCAGCGGCGCCGCCAGCAGGACGATGCCGAGGTTGGTGTTGTGGCCGACGGCGGCGCGGGTCGCCGCGACGGCGCGCAGGATGCGGGCGCCGACGCCGGGCGGGCCGGCGCACAGAGCCGTTGCGGCGACCGCCGCGCTGGTGGCGAAGTCGGCCAGCAGCGCCCCGACGCCGGCGGCGTGGCGGTGCACGTTGCCGGGCTTCAGCGCCGCCAGCTCGTCCAGGCAGGCGTCCCGCACCGCCTCCTCAAGCTCCTCACGGGGCGGCGGCATGGATGCGCCCCAGCACGTGCTCGACCACCAGGGCGGCGATGTCGACCCCGGCCACGCTCTGCAGCCCCTGCCAGGCCGGCATGCTGTTGACCTCCAGCACGGCGAGCGCGCCGGAGGCGTCGCGGATCAGGTCGACCCCGGCGACCTCGGCGCCGACCGCCGCCGCCGCCGCCTCGGCCATCGCCTCCAGCTCGCGGTCGCCGCGCACCGCCTCGCAGCGGGCGCCGCGGTGGACGTTGGTCACCCAGTCCCCGGCGATCCTCGCCATGGACGCGACGGCGCGGCCGCCGATCACGAACACCCGCCAGTCGCGGTAGGGACCGCCCTCGGCGCCGGCGACGAAGCGCTGCAGGTAGTAGACCCCGTCCGTGGCGACCAGGGCGTCGCCGCGGTCGAGGCGGCGCACGTCGCGCCCCTGCGAGCCGAACAGCGGCTTCTGCACCAGGGCGCCGCCGTCGTCGAGGGCGCGGCGCAGGGCCGCCGCCGCCCGCTCGGGGTCGGCGGTCGCCCAGGTCTCGGGGGTGGGGATGCCGGCGCGGTGCAGCAGGAAGCTGGTCATCGCCTTGTCGACGCAGCGCTCGATGGCGCGGGCCTCGTTGACCACCGGCACCCCGAGGTGGCCCAGCGCGTGCAGCACGTCGAGGCGCAAGGTCACCGGCTCGAAGCCGCCGCCGGCGACGGTGCGCACCAGGGCGGCGTCCGGCGGGCCGCCGGCGAGGCCGGGGATGCGCAGGCCCCAGGAGCCGGGCGCCACGACGACGTCGACCGTCTGCAGCGACACCACCAGCGGCTCCACCGCCGCCGCGCGGAAGGCGCGGACGAGGCGGCCGACGTGCCAGGAATCGCCGGATTCGGCGAACAGGACGACCCGATCAGCCATCGCCCAGCCCGAACGACCGCGCCACCAGGTCGGGGCGCAGGGCGCCGGTGCGGAAGGTGCGGCCGCTGGCGAGCGCCGTCACCGCCGCCGCCGCCGGGCTGAAGAGGTGGCCGTCGATGGCGTAGAAGTCGTAGTTGACGGCGGCGAACAGCTCGGCGAAGGGGCGGCCGAAGTCGCGCGAGGCGGCGCTCGGCAGGCCCTCGGCGAGGGCCCGCGCCTCGTCCTCCGGGCCGTCGACGAAGAGGTGGACCGAGCCGCCGTAGAGGATGGCGTCGTTGGTGCGGCCCATCGCCTGCAGGAAGTCCGCCCCCGGCGGCGGCAGCGGCGCGCTGGCGGCGCCGTCGACGATGCGCTCCAGCGGGAAGTGCAGGGTGTGCGCCTTGTGCAGCGCCACCTCCAGCACCCGCGCCACCACCTGGACGGTGCCGGCGAGGCTCTGGGTCGGCGTCAGCACGAAGGTCAGGGCGTCGGGCGTCACGCCGCACATGCCGGCGACCTCGAGGCACAGCTCGGCCGGCGGCGGCCGGTCGGTCTCCAGCACGAGGACGGCGCGGTCGGCGCGGTCATGGTAGCCCAGCTCGGCGAACAGCTCCTCGCGCGCCGCCAGCGCCCGTCCGGGCCCGGAGCCGAGGGCGCCCCAGGCCGCCTCCCCGGTGCCGTGGGACAGCGACAGCCCGGCGTACTGGCTGCCCAGGCAGGCCAGCACCGGGTCGCTCGCGGTGACGGCGAGCGCGAAGGGCGTGGGGCCGGCGGACGGCACCACCGCGACCCGGCCCAGGCCGCCCAGGCAGATCTCGGCGATGCGCCGCCCGGCCTCGATGCCGCCGCGCACGGCGATGCCGCCGTCGACGATGGTGGCGCCGGAGCGGCAGCGGCCGACGCCGAGGCGCAGCGCGTCGGCGCCGTCCACCAGTTCGGCCACCAGCGGCGCGGCGAGGCGGGAGACGCTGGGCCGGCCGGGCGCGGCGTCAGGAGAGGCGGTGTCGGTCATGGCACCCTTCCGGTCGGGAGGGCGGCCGGCACGGGGCGGCCGCCTCCAAGGTGGACAGCAGGCGGGCGGCGCGGCGGCGCGCCCGCCGCGCCGCATCGGCGGCGTCGGCGGCCTCGGCCACCACCGTGCACAACGGCGCGCCGGCGGGAACCGTGCCGCCCTGGTGCGACGGGCGGGCGCAGGGCCGGTCGGCGCTCCAGGCCGGCCAGGCGAACCAGGGCGGCACGGCCAGGGCGGTGCGGGCGTAGAGGACGGCGACGGCGCGCGCACCCCGCCGCTCCGGCAGCGGGCCGGGATCGGGGGCCAGGCCGAAGGCGGCGAGATGGCGGGCGAAGAGGAGGGGATCGTCGGCCAGCACGTCGAGCGAGGCGCCGGGGCGCGGGTTGATCTCCAGCAGCCATGCCGCCTCGTCGGTCGCTATGAAGTCGACGCTGCACAGGCCGCGCAGCCCGAAGGCGCCGACCGCGGCGGCGGCGGCCTCGGCCACCCCGGCCGGCGCCGCCACCGGCCCGGCGAGGCCGCCGAAGCGGTAGGGCAGGCCGGGGGCCGGGGCGCACCAGCCGAGGGTCGCGGCGAGCACCCGCACCCCGCCGTCGTCCGCCAGCAGCTGCACCGACAGCGGCCGGCCCGGCATGCGCCGCTGGTAGCAGACGTCGCCGCCCTCGGGCGCGGCCGGCCGCACGTGCAGGCCGCCGCTGCCGCCCGGCCGCTTGACCAGCCAGCCGCGCCGGTCGCGCGGCGGCGTCCGCCGGGTCTCCGGGTGGGCGATGCCGAGGCGGGCGAGGGTGGGGAAGAGGGTTTCCGGCCGCCGCACCGCCCGCACCAGATCCGGCGGGTTGCCGGCGAGCGGCCGGCCGGCGGCCAGCGACGCGAGCCTCTCCGGCCGGCCCTCGAAGCCGCTGCCGTAGACGACGGGCACGTCCGGCGGCAGGCGGGCCGCCGCCCGCGCCAGGGCGCGGCCGGTGAAGGCGACGCGCCGGCAGTCCGCCGCGAGCGCACGGGTGTCCGCGTCGGCGAAGGCGTCGACGACGATGGGCCGCCGGCCGGCGCGCACCGCGGCGGCGGCCAGCGCCCGGCCGGCCAGGGCGCAGACGATCACCGGGCCGCCGTCGCCGGGGGGCCCCGCCTCAGCGGGTGAGGGTCCGGGCATGGGCGAAGGCCTCGGCGAAGGACAGGTACTGCCGAGTCTCGGCCTCCAGCATCCGCTGGAACAGGGCGTGCTGGACCTGGAACTTGACGTTGCCGATGGCGAGCGCGCCGATGCCGACCGCCGCCGTGCCGTCGATGGGGACGCCGTCGTCGAACAGGGTCACCCCCTCGACCCCCAGCGGCGGCACCGCGTTGATGTCGGCGGCGATGCGCAGGTCCGGGGCGGCGGCGAGGTGACGGCGGTCGAGCACCTGCATGCCGGCCTTGGCGGCGCACAGGGCGACGTCGCTGCCGCGCAGCACCGCCATCTTGTCGTCGTCGTCGATCCCGTCGGCCACCGCCAGGGTGACGCCGAAGCGGCGCGCGAACTCGGCGGCCTTCTCCTCCAGACCGCTCGGCTGGCGGTGGGCGACCAGGGTCACCGCCGCCCCGGCCTGCGCGGCGATCACCGCGGCGATGCCGCCGACCACGCCGGTCGCCCCGAACACGGCGACCCGCCGCCCGGCGAGACCGCCGGCGCCGAGGTGCTTCTCGACCACGGCGACCATCGCGGCGGCGGTGGTGAAGGCGCCGGAGGGATCGGCGAACACCGACACCTCGAAGGGCGGCTGCATGGCGCCGCGCGCCGCCTCCAGCATGTCGACGGCGAGGCCGGCGTCGCGGCCGCCGACGAAGATGCCGGTGCGCCGGCCGTCGTCGGGGGCGCGCGAGAAGATGACGTCCTGGGTGAAGGCGGTGACCTCGTCGAGGCGCAGCCCGGTGTAGGGCGTCACGGCGTCGAAGCCGGCGTCGTGGGCCATGTTGACGTCGAACGGGCTCATGTTGGCGAGCGGCGTCAGGGCGTGCAGCAGGGAGCGTTTGGTCATGGCGGGTGTCCAGAGAGCGGGGGCCGGCGGCGGTCAGCCGCCCGTCGAGGGGGGGATCGTCGAGGGGGTGATCGCGGCGCCCCGGTTGCGGCCGCGGACGATCCGGAAGTCGAGCCCGGGCGTGTCGGCGAAGGCGGTGCGCGCCGCCTCGGCCAGCGCCCGCGCCTCGGCCTCGCTGGCGACCAGGGCGAAGCCGGTGGGCCCCCACGAGGACTGGCCGACGCCGGCGATCCCCCGCGCCTCGAACCAGGCCAGCGCGCGGGCGACGTCGGGACTGGTGAAGACGCCGCCCTGGCAGGCGGCGAAATGCTCGCCCATCGCCCGCTGCAGGGTGCCGACGGCGGCGGCGAAGCGGTCGAGGTCGCCCTCGGCGAGCGCCGGCAGCGCCTGCATCAGCATCAGCCGGCACAGGTCGGGGGCGGCGCGGAAGTCGGGCAGCCGGTGGAAGGCGGCGGTCTCGGCCGAGCCGTGGACGCCCTGGCGGGCGTGGTCGAACACCAGCACGATGCGCCAGTCCACGGGGAACGCCATGCGCGCGACGATGGGGGCGATGCCGCCGTCGGGCCCGCAGCCGCCGTCCAGCAGCACGCCGCCCTCGGCGAAGGCGGCGATGCCGATGCCCGACCGCTTGCCGCGCCCGAGCGCGGCGGCGATGCGGCGGGCCGGCCAGTCGGCGCCGGCCAGGCGCGCCGCCGCGGCGCCCACCGCCAGCGCGATCTGGGTGCCGGAGCCGAGGCCGGTGTGGGCCGGCACGGCGCGCCGCACCGTCAGCTCCGCCGTCTCGGGCAGGCCGAGGCGCTGGGCCATGGCGGTGTAGGCGGCGTAGGCGCGCTCGGCGTCGGGACCCTCGGCGCGGCGGCGCGGCGAGGCCGCCAGCCGCACCTCGGTGCCGAGCTCGTCCAGGGTGATGCCGAGGCTGCCGAAGCGCCGCCCCAGCGCGCCGTCGAGATCGAGGAAGCCCAGATGCAGGCGCGCCGGGGCGAACACCGTGACGGCGGTCAGCGGCGCCGGATCGGGCGCGGGCTGGGACGTCCGGACCATGTGCATCGCCGTGATCCCCTCGGGCGGACTGAACATCCTGCAAATGCTCGCTCGCATCCTTTGCCGCGTCAACTCTGCACGGCAAGTCGAACCATTCAACTTAAGTCCAATGGAATCAGGGTGATTGACGTTCGAAAATAGGCGCATGGTAACGGACAAGATTCAGCCGAACGATTCAGCCGGGGGAACAGGCATGCGCAGGAACGAGACATTCCCGACCGGCCGGCCCGCCTTCGCCTGAAGCGCGCCGATGGACTCCGACATCGCCTTCCGCGGGGCCACCGCGACCTGTCCCTTCTGCGGCCTGCTGTGCGACGACCTGCCGGTCGACGCCACCCCCGACGGACCGTGGCCGGGCGCCGCCGGCTGCCCCGTCGCCGCCGAGGGGTTGGCGCGCTGGTCGTCCGACCTGGCGTGCGCCGTCGGCGGCGCCGCGGCGACGCAGGCCGACGCGGTCGCCGCCGCCGCCGCCCTGCTGCGCGGCAGCCGGCGGCCGCTGTTCGCCGGCCTCGGCGTCGACGTCGCCGCCCAGCAGGCGGTGCTGGCGCTCGCCGACCGCGCCGGCGGCGTCGTCGACCACGGCGAGTCCGACGGCCATTTCCGCAACCTTTCGGTGCTGCAGGACACCGGCGCCATGAGCGTCACCCTGGGCGAGGCGCGCACCCGCGCCGACCTGGTGGTGCTCGTCGGGCCGGACACGGTGCGCCGCTTCCCCCGCCTGCTGGAGCGGCTGCGCGCACCGCCCGAGCGCGGCCTGGTCTGCCTGGGCTGGACGCCCGAGGGGCGCGACCTCGCCGGCTGGACCGGAGCGCCGCCGGAGGTGATTCCGGCCGACCTCGGCGCTCTGCCGGACCTGGCGGCGGCGCTGCGCGCGGCCGGCGCGGGGCGGCGGCTCGGCGCCGAGGTGGTCGCCGGGGTGCCGCGCGGCACGCTCGACCGGCTGGCGGCGCGGCTGACGGCGGCCCGCTACGGGGTCGTCGCCTGGGCCGCCGGCGCCTTCGCCGGCGCGGCGCCGGAACTCGCCGTGCAGGGGCTGGTGGAACTGATCCGCGACGTCAACCGCACCACCCGCTGCGCCGGGCTGCCGCTCGGCGGCACCGGCAATCTCGTGGGGGCGCACCAGGTGTCCACCTGGCAGAGCGGCTGCGGCCTGCGCAGCGCCTTCACCGCCGACGGGCCGCTCTACGACCCGGACCACAATGGCTGGCGGCGGGTGCTGGCGGCGGGCGAGGCCGATCTCCTGGTGTGGACGGCGGCGCTCGGCGGCCCGCCGGTGCCGGCTCCGCCCGGCGTCCCGGTGATCGCGGTCGCCGCCCCGGGGACGGCGTTCGCCGGCACCCCGGCGGTGGTGCTGGCGGCGGCCCGCCCCGGGCTCGACCACGACGCCTGGGCGTTCCGCACCGACGGCGTGGTGGCGCTGCGTCTGCGCGCCCCGGCCCCCGGCGGGCGACCGTCGGCGGCGGCGCTTCTCATGGAACTGGCGACGGCCGTGCAGGGGCCGGAGGTGCGGCATGCGGATTAAGCTCGCCGGCGGGCGCGTCTACGACCCTTCCAACGGCTTCGCCGGCGCCACCCGCGATCTGTTCGTGGAGGACGGCCGCATCGTCGCCGACCCCGGCCGCGGCTGGCGGGCCGACGAGGTGGTGGACGTCGCCGGCAAGGTGGTGATGGCCGGCGCCATCGACATCCACAGCCACATCGGCGGCGGCAAGGTCAACATCGCCCGCAGCCTGATGGCCGAGGACCACCGCGACCACCGCTTCGGCGCGCTGGAGCACGGGCCGCTGGACCATCGCCCCGCGGATCACGGTTCCTCGGACAGCGGGATGAACGGCCGGCGCTCGGGCAGCGGGCTGGTCACGCCGTCCACCTTCACCACCGGCTACCGCTACGCCGAGATGGGCTACACCGCGGCGTTCGAGCCGGCCATGGTCGCCTCCAACGCCCGCCACGCCCACATGGAGCTGACCGACACGCCGCTCATCGACAAGGGCGCCTACGTCATGCTCGGCAACGACGACCTGCTGCTGCGCCTGATGGCAGAGGACCGCGGGCAGAGCGCCGTCGAGGACTACGTCGCCTGGATCATGGGGGCGACCCGCGCGCTCGGCGTCAAGGTGGTCAACCCCGGCGGCATCTACGCCTTCAAGCACAACGCCCGCCACCTCGGCCTCGACGAGGAGAGCCCGCACAGCGGCCTGACGCCGCGCACCATCCTGCGCCGCCTCGCCGGGGCGGTGCGCGCGCTCGGCGTGCCGCACCCGCTGCACGTCCACTGCAACGACCTCGGGCTGCCCGGCAACATCGAGACGACGCTCGCCACCATCGAGGCGGCGGAGGGGCTGCCGCTCCATCTCACCCACGTGCAGTTCCACAGCTACGGCCGCGAGGGCGACCGCCGCTTCTCGTCGGCCGCGGCGCGGCTGGCCGAGGTGGTGAACCGCACGCCGACCCTCTCGGTGGACGTCGGGCAGATCCTGTTCGGCCAGACCGTGACGGCGTCCGGCGACACCATGTCCCAGTACCGCAATTCCGGCCTCGCCGACCCGCCGAAATGGGTGTGCATGGACATCGAGTGCGACGGCGGCTGCGGCCTGGTGCCGTTCCGCTACCGCGACCAGAACTTCGTCAACGCCCTGCAGTGGGCGATCGGGCTGGAGCTGTTCCTGCTGATCGAGGACCCCTGGCGGGTGTTCCTCACCACCGACCATCCCAACGGCGCCCCCTTCACCAGCTATCCGCACCTCATCCGCCTGCTGATGGACCGCTCCTTCCGCGAGGAGAAGCTGGCGACCATCCATCCCGCGGCGGCCGCGGCGTCCAACCTCGGGTCGATCCGCCGCGAGTACTCCCTGTGCGAGATCGCCATCATGACCCGGGCGGCGCCGGCCCGCATCCTCGGCCTGGAGGACCGCGGCCATCTCGGGCCCGGCGCGGTGGCCGACGTCGTCGTCTACACCGAGGACGCCGACCGCGAGCGCATGTTCGGGACGCCCGACCTGGTCTTCAAGGGCGGCCGGCTGATCGCCCGCCAGGGGCGGGTCGTCGAGGTGACCTGGGGCGACACCCACGTGGTGCGCCCGGAGTGGGACCCCGCCATCGAGCGCACCATCGCCGACCACGCCGAGGACAAGCTGGGCCTGCGCCTGGACAGCCTGCGCATCGCCGACGACGAGTTCGCCGACGGCCGCGGCTCGGTCGTCGCCCATCCCTGCCGCCGGGAGGGCGGATCGTGAAGATCGCCGGCATCGACATCGACGACAGCTTCGCCGAGGCGTTCGGCATGGTGGCGACGCGCATCGTCGTCACCGCCGACCGCACGGAGTGGGTGGAGCACGCCGCCCGCAGCATGACCGGCTTCGCCACCTCCGTCATCGGCTGCGGCTGCGAGGCCGGCATCGAACGGCGGCTGGACGGCCACGAGACGCCGGACGGAAGGCCGGGCGCCGCCATCCTGCTGTTCGCCATCTCGCCCAAGGACCTGACCAAGGCGCTCGCCCTGCGGGTCGGCCAGAGCATCCTGACCTGCCCGACCACCGCCTGCTTCGCCGGGCTGGAGGCGCCGGAGCAGGTGCCGCTGGGGCGGGCCCTGCGCTATTTCGGCGACGGCTTCCAGACCGCCAAGCGGATCGGCGAGCGGCGCTACTGGCGCATCCCGGTGATGGACGGCGAGTTCGTGGTCGAGGACCGCACCGGCATCGCCGCGGCGGTGGGCGGCGGCAACATCCTGATCGCCGCGGCAGACCGCCCGTCGGCGCTGGCGGCGGCGGAGCGGGCGGTGGCGGCGATGTGCGCCGTCCCCGACGTGGTGATGCCGTTCCCCGGCGGCGTGGTGCGCTCCGGCTCCAAGGTGGGCAGCCGTTACAAGGCGCTGATGGCCTCGACCAACGACGCCTGGTGCCCGACCCTGCGGGGGCAGACCGACAGCCAGCTTCCCGAGGCGGCGGCGGCGGTGATGGAGATCGTCATCGACGGGCTGAGCGCCGACGCCGTGGCGGCGGCGATGCGGGCCGGCGTGCTGGCCGCCTGCGCGGGCGGGCGGGAGAGCGGGGTGCTGCGCATCGGCGCCGGCAACTACGGCGGCAAGCTCGGCCAGTTCCACTTCCACCTGCGGGAGCTGCTGGCATGACCGGCCTGACCCTCACCCTGCGGGAGCGGCCGCTGCACCGCATCGACGTCTCGCCGCTGGTCCCCGAGCGCGTCGCCGGGCTGACCGTCGCCGAGCTGGCCGCCCTGCCGCTGACGCTCGGCCTGGAGCGGCGGCCGCTCGGCGAGCTGTTCGCCATCGACGGGGAGCCGGGCGAGAGCCTCGTGCTGCGCGGGCCCTGCGACCGGCTGGACTTCATCGGCGCCGGCATGGGCGGCGGCCGGATCGTCGTCGAGGGCGACGCCGGCGGCGCCGCCGGGTGCGCCATGACGGGCGGCGAACTGCTCATCCTCGGCGCCGCCGGTCCGCGGGCCGGGGCCGAGATGCGCGGCGGCCGGCTGGAGGTGGCGGGCGACGTCGGGCCTTTCGCCGGGGCCGGCCGGCCGGGCGCCACCCACGGCATGGCCGGCGGCACCCTGATCGTGCGCGGCAGCGCCGGCGAGCGGCTGGGCGACCGCATGAAGCGTGGCCTGATCGTGGTGGAGGGCGCCGCCGGGCCGGGGGCCGGGTCGCGCATGATCGCCGGCACCCTGGTGGTGGTGCGGGACGTCGGCCCGCACGCGGGGCTCGGCATGCGGCGCGGCACCCTGCTGCTGGGACGTCCGCCGGCCGCCCTGCCGCCGACCCTGGTGCCGGCCGGGCGCCACGAGCTGGGTTACCTGCGGCTGCTGAACCGGCACCTCCGGCCGATCAGCCCGGCCGCGGCGGACCTGGCGGCCGACGGGCGGGCGCTCGACCGCTTCGTCGGCTGCACCGGAACCGGCGGGAGCGGGGAGGTGTTGGTGGCGGGGCGGGCGTAGACCGCTTCGTCGGCCACCTCGCCGGGCGGCGGCGCGGAGCGGGGCGCCCGGCGCCCCGGCATGCCACGCGCGATGGTGGCGTGACCCCGCTTGTCACGGCTCTGCCCTATTGCACCGGGGCCGTGCGGCAATCATATTATCCGTATAGGAAAGCGTCCTGCCGTCCGGAGACAAGCCCTGCGACAAGGGGTCGGAAGCGGCGGCGCACCGAGGGGGGAAAGTCATGGAAGGTTCCGGCGCCACGCTGCACGCGCGCGCCCGGACGGGATGCGTCCGGCTGGCGGTGACCCATCGTGCCGACCCGGCCGGGGCGGTCGAGGATCTCGCCGCCGGTCTCGACCAGGCGGACCCGTCCCTGTTCCTTTTCTTCTGCTCGGCCGCCTTCGACCGCTCGCGGCTGGGGCCGGCGCTGCGGGCGCAATGGCCCGGGGCGGAGATCGCCGGCTGCACGACGACGCGGGAGATCACGCCGGACGGCTACGCCGCCAACTCCATCCTCGGCATCAGCCTGGGCGGTCCCGACTTCTTCGCGGTGACCCGGCGCATCGACAACCTCCACACCTTCGGCATCGAACGCGGGCAGAAGCTGGTGGACGACGCGCTCGACGAGCTGTCGGCGCGCACCCAGGCGGCGCACCGGCCGGTGCAGATCTTCGCCATGCTGCTGATCGACGGGCTGTCCTGCTGCGAGGAGACGGTGGTCAGCTCGCTGCAGAGCGTGCTCGCCCACATCCCGCTGGTGGGCGGCTCGGCCGGCGACGACCTCGCCTTCGAGAACAGCTGGGTGCTGCACGGCGACCGCTTCCACGACAAGAGCGCGGTGCTGATCCTGGTCGCCACGCACCACCCCTTCGAGGTGTTCAAGACCGAGCACTTCGTCGGGTCCGACAAGCGGCTGGTGGTGACCGCGGCGGCGCCCGACCGGCGCATCGTCCATGGCATCAACGGCCGGCCGGCGGCGGCGGAGTACGCCCGCCTCACCGGGATCGGCCCGGAGGACCTGACGCCGGCGGTGTTCGCCGCCAACCCGCTCCTGGTGCGTTCGGGCGGCGGCAACTACGTGCGCTCGATCCAGCAGGTCAACCCCGACGGCAGCCTCACCTTCATGTGCGCCATCGACGAGGGGCTGGTCCTGCGGCTCGGCCAGAACATCGGCATCATCGAGGATTTGGAGCGCCGCCTCGCCGACCTGCGCCAGCGGCTCGGCACGCTCCAGCTCGTCATCGGCTGCGAGTGCATCCTGCGCTATCTCGAGCTCCAGCAGAAGCACCTCACCGCCCGGGCCGGGCGAATCCTCGCCGAGAACAACGTCGTGGGATTCTGCACCTACGGCGAGCAGTTCAGATCGATGCATATCAACCAGACATTCACGGGGGTGGCGATTGCCCAGTTCGATCCTGGCGCGGACCGACCGGCCTAGCCCGGGCGGCGACCGGCGCGTCGACGGGGCCGCGGCCGAGCGCATCGCCGCCCTGGAAAGCGAGATCGAGCGCCTGAACCGGGTCAACACGGCGCTGATGGACCGGGTCGAGCGCAACATGGAACTGCAGGGCAGCGCCTTCGCCCTGTTCCAGACGGCGACCCTGCTGGAGCAGCAGGTGCGCGAGCGCACGCGGGCGCTGGAGGCGGTGCTGCACGACTACGCCGCCTCGATCCGCGACCTGCAGGCGGCCAAGCGGGAGCTGGAGACCGCGCAGAACCGCCTGAACGACGCGCTGGAGGCGATCTCCGACGGCTTCGTGCTGTGCGACGTCGACGACCGCATCGTCGTCTTCAACGCCAAGTTCCGCGAGCTCTGGCGCGGCATGGGCGAGCTGCTGCGCCCCGGCCAGCCCTTCGCCCGGCTGATCTCCCAGGCCATCGACAGCGGGCTGGTGCGCAACGACAAGGAGGCGCGGCGCTGGCTGGCCCGGCGCGCCCGCAACCGCTACCGCGCCACCGCCCACGTGCTGGAGCTGTCCAACGGCCTGTGGCTGCGCATCAGCGAGCGGCAGACCCGCGAGGGCGGCTCGGTCGGCATCTACAGCGACGTCACCTCCATCAAGGCGCTGGAGCGCCGCCGCCGCGAGCGCGAGCTGGCGGCCAAGTCGACCCTGCTGCAGGCGACCCTGGACAACCTGTCCCAGGCGGTCTCGGTGTTCGACCGCAACCTGGAACTGGTGGCGTGGAACAACCGGATGGCCGAGCTGCTGGGCATCCCCGAGGAGCACCTGCACACCGGCGCGGCGCTGGAGGAGTTCCTGCACCTGCCGCCCGTCCGCCGGCAGTTCACCGACGACGCCATCGAGCCGCGCGAGCTGGAGCGCCACCTCAAGGCGGCCCGCCATTTCCCGCCGCGCTCGCTGGAGATCGCCTGCCCCGACGGCCGGGCGCTGGAGGTGCGCAGCAACCCGATGCCGGGCGGCGGCTTCGTCACCACCTACACCGACATCACCGACCACCGCCATTCGGAGGAGGCGCTGCGCGACAGCGAGCGCCGCATCCGCCTGGTGACCGACGCCATGCCGGCGCTGATCGCCTACGTCGACACCGACGAGCGCTACCGCTTCACCAACAAGGCCTACGAGGCGTGGTACGGCCGCCCGCGCAGCGAGATCGACGGCCGCCGCATGGCCGAGGTGCTGGACGCCGAGCAGTACGGGCTCCGCCAGCCGCGGGTCGAGCGGGTGCTGCAGGGCGAGCCGCAGGAGTTCGACTTCGTCTCCGACCGCGGCGACGACGAGAATCCCACCTACGCCCACGCCATCTTCGTGCCACACCGCGCCGCCGACGGCACCGTGCAGGGCTTCTTCGCGCTGATCCAGGACATCACCGAGCGCAAGCGCACGGCCTCCCAGCTCGAGGAGGCGAACCGCACCCTGGAGCGGCGGGTCGAGGAACGGACGCGCGCGCTGACCACCCTCAACAGCCAGCTCCGCGAGGAGGTGGCGGAGCGCTCGGCGGTCGAGGCGGCGCTGCGCCTGGCCAAGGCCGAGGCCGAACGGGCCAACCTGTCGAAGACGAAGTTCCTGGCGGCGGCGAGCCACGACCTGCTGCAGCCCCTCAACGCCGCCCGCGTCTTCGCCGCCGCCCTGGCCGAGCGGCGGCTCGGCCAGCGCAACATGGAGCTGGTCGACAACCTGACGCAGTCGCTGGAAGCGGTCGACGAGATGCTGACCACGCTGCTCGACCTCTCCAAGCTCGACGCCGGGGTGCTGCCCACCTGCGTCACCCATTTCGAGATCGACACGCTGCTGCGCCACCTGGCGACCGAGTTCCAGCCGCTGGCGGCCGAGCGCGGGCTGGCCCTGCGGGTGCACCCGTGCGGCGCCGTGGTGCGCAGCGACGCCGCCCTGCTCGGCCGCATCCTGCGCAACTTCCTCACCAACGCCATCCGCTACACGCCGTCGGGGCGCATCGTGCTGGGCTGCCGGCGCGGGGCCGACGGGCTGCGCATCGGCGTGTGGGACACCGGCGTGGGCATCCCGCCGGACAAGCTCGAAGAGGTGTTCCAGGAGTTCCGCCGCCTCAAGGGGAGCAGCGACAAGCTGAGCCGCGGCGCCGGCCTGGGGCTCGCCATCGTCGAACGCATCGCCCGGCGCCTCGGCCATCCGATCCTCGTCCGGTCCGCCTGCGGCCGCGGCTCGATGTTCGCGGTGCGGGTTCCCTACGGCGACCGCGCCTTCATCGAGCCCGACCATGTCCCCTGTCCGGCCAAGGCGCCGGGGACCGTCGCCGGGGCGACCCTGCTGGTGATCGACAACGAGCCGGCGACCCTGACCAGCATGGCCTCGCTGCTCCAGGAATGGGGCTGCCGCGTGCTGACGGTCGAGACGGAGGAGGAGGCCAAGGCGGCCATCGGCCCGCGGCGCGACGCGCTGGACCTGATCGTCGCCGACTTCCACCTGCACGAGGGACGCACCGGCCTCGACGCGATCCGCACCATCCGCGAGCATTGCGGCCGCTACGTGCCGGCGGTCGTCATCACCGCCGACCGCACCCCGGAGATGCAGGCCGCCGTCAAGGAGCAGGGGCACCAGCTCCTGTCCAAGCCGGTCAAGCCGGCCCGCCTGCGGGCGACGGTGGCCCACCTGCTGAGCCGGCGGGGGGTGTAGGCGGCCCTCCCCCGCTGACGCAGGGGAGGGCGGGGGCCGGCTCAGGCGCTCCCGGGCAGGGACTTGGCCAGCGCCGCCAATTGGTCGGCGCACTGTCCCCAGCCCTCGTGGAAGCCCATGCGCTCGTGCGCCTCGCGGTCCGCGGCCGTCCAGTGGTGGACGGTGGCGGTGTAGCGCGTCCCGCCCGCCTCGTCGGCGAAGGTGATCACCGCCGTCATGAAGGGCTTGTCCGACGGCCGCCACGCCTCGGTGAAGGCGTCGGTGAAGACGAGGCGCTCGTTCTCGACGGTCTCGAGATAGACGCCGCGCACCGTCTGCTCCTCGCCGTCGGGACCGCGCATGACGATCCGGCTGGCGCCGCCCGGCCGGACGTCGACCTCCACCTCCGGCGTCGTCCAGGGCCGCGGCGTGAACCATTGCTTGAGCAGTGCCGGCTCCGTCCAGGCGCGGTACAGCGCCGCGCGGGGCGCGTCGATGAGGCGGGTGAGCACCAGGGTGCGGTCGTCGGCGGGGGCGGTCATCGGTCGTCTCCTTCCCGGGATGGTGGCGGTTCGACCCAAGGACGGACGGGCGGCGGCGATGCCGACACCGCCGACGGAGATTTTTTCGCGGGCCGGGCGCTACGGCCCGATGAAGCGGCCGAAGGCGCGGCTGCCGTCGCCGGTGGGTATGGTGGCGACCACCGTCAGGGTGGCCGTGTCGATGACGCTGACGCTGTTGCTGAACCAGTTGGCGACGAAGACCCGGCGGCCGTCGGGGTGGGCGGCGACGCCCTCGGGATACTCGCCGACGCGGACGGTGGCGCGCACGGACAGGGATGTCGTGTCGATCACCGACACCGCGCCGTCGGTCTGGTTGGTGACGAAGGCCAGCCGGTCGTCGGGGGTGACGGCGACGACGTAGGGCATGGAGCCCACGGGCACCGTGCCCGCCACGGCCATCGCGTCGAGGTCGAGCACGCTGACGTCGTTGCTCCCGACGTTGGCGACGTAGGCGCGGCGTTCGCCGGCGTCGACGGCGATGCCGAACGGGTGCTCGCCGACCTTCAGGGTGGCCGTGACGCGGTCGCCGTCCACCACCGACACGGTGTCGTCGTCGCGGTTGGCGACCAGCACCAGGCCGCGCCGGGAGGCGACGGCGACTCCGGACGGCGCCGCGCCGACGGGCACCTCGGCCAGCGTGGCCAGGGTGCCGGCGTCGAGGACGAACAGGCGGTCGCCGTACCAGTCGGCGACGAAGACACGGGAGCCGTCGCCGGCCACGGCGATGCCCAGCGGCCCGTCGCCGACGGTGCGGCGGAGATCGACGGCGCCGGCGGCCACGTCGATGCGCTGGACGCTGTGGTCCTCCGGGCCGGTGACGTAGACGTGGCGGCCGCCGGGGCCGGCGGCCACGCCGGCCGGGGCCCCGGTCACCGCCACCGACGCCACCACGGCCTGCGCCGCGGTGTCCAGCACCGACACCGAGTTCGCGGCCTGGTTGGTGATCCACGCCATCTGGGCCCGCGCCGGCGGCGCGCCGTGGAGCAACGCGGCGGCGGCGGCGATGGCGGCGACGACGGAGGCGGCGGAGGCGGCGCGGAGCACCCTACTTGCCTTCCGCCAGAGCCTTGACGTTGGCCAGCCCCGCCTCGTAGACGCCGGCGACGGCGTTGCGCGCGGCCTCGTCGCTGTACTTCTCCGGCGGGTCGTTGTTGGGATAGCCGCGGTAGAAGGCGCCCTTCCATTCGACCACCGAGCCGCCGCCGTCGCCCGGGCGCACCGACAGCCAGGACGAGTAGTTGGTCACCGGCAGCACATCGATGTTCACGTCGGTGATGCGGTAGAAATACGTCATCTTCTCGGGTTCGTACTTCTCCAGCTTCTCGGTGATCGTCGGCCCGCCCTTGAGGGTGAGGACCCGCACCGAGCCGGGATTGTTGCCGTCCGTCGCCTCGGTCTTCTCGACGACGGGATGCCAGCGCTGCATGTCGCCGAAGTCGCCGATCAGCGCCCACACCTTGTCCGGCGGTGCGGCGACGGCGACCGTCTTGGTCAGCTTCTGGCGCGTCGGCCCGTGGGCGTCGGCCGCGAGCGGCGTCACGGCGACGGCCACGGCGGTGGCGGCGGCCAGCAGCGGCCCCAGTCCATTCATGGGTCGGATTCCTCGTCTTTGTTCGGTCGGGATCAGATGGAGCGGCGGGTGACGGCGAGCGGGCTGACGACGACCACCACGTCGTCGGCCTCGACGGTTTCCGACACCGCCAGGACCGAGGCGTAGGACAGGACGTACTTGCGCTCCCCGTCGAACACGGTGAAGCAATCCCGCCCCGCGCCGACGATGGCGGCGTGGCGGAGCTGGCCCATGTCCGACAGGTTCACGCGGATCCAGGCGCCGAGGTGGCGCTCCAGGATCTCCCGCAGGCCGATGTCCCGGGCGCCGCCGATCGGCGACGCCAGCATCTGCGCGATCGCAGGGTCTTGGGTAAGACCATCCATCGACTTGCCCTCCCGCCGCTTTTCTTTCGGTCCATTTTTGGTGTTGGAGTGTGTCGGCTTCGAGACGCCCGGCGCAACGCGACTTTGGTCCAATGCTCAGCCGCCGGAGCCGGTGCCGACCGGCCAGGCCATCTCGTAGACCCCGTCCTTGGAGTCGACGACGCGCACGGTCAGGTCGCCCGGCCGCTCCGGCACGAAGGTGAAGTGGAAGCTCGGATCCTCGCTGATGGAGATGTCGGAGGCGACGGAGAACAGCGGCGTCCCGGCGTGCGCCACCGCCACCTCGGTGACGTAGTGGGGCGGCACGTAGGTGCGGGCGATCTGGTCGAACTGCAGGCCGGAGTTGTTGGGATGGCTGACCAGGAGTTGCACGGTCGCCGGCTTGCCGGGCACCGCCCCCTCGGCGCCGTTCAGCTTCATCCGGCCGAGCCGGGCCAGCGCCGCCGTCTGGTCCTTGCCGGCGGGGGCCGAGCAGCCGCCCGACGCCTTGACGAAGCGCTCCGTCATCAGCAGGCGGCCGTCCACCGTCTCGGCGACGACGCGGACCGGCGTGTACTCGTTCACCCGGATGCGGGTGGCGATGGCGGGATCGGCGCCGCCCGGCGGGAACTGGAACACCGCGGCGAGCGGGGCGGGGTTGTTGTCGACGATGAGGTGGACGCTTTTCACGCCCTCGGGGCTGCTGGGCGGCGTCCGCGCGGCGAAGGACACGGGGACCACCGCGGCGTCCTCGGCGCGGGCCGGCGCCTCCAGCACCAGCCGGTCGCCGGCCGGCTCGATGGGGCGGGTGCCGAACAGCGCCTGGCGGATCTCCGCCCAGCGGCCGGCCTCGTCGGCCCGGACGGGCCCCGGGACGGTCGAGGCGACGACGACGAACACGGCAAGCAGCGATGCGGCGACGGCGTGGCGGCGTGTCATGGCAGGTCCTCCTTCGGTCGCGGCGCCGCGGTCCCGGCCGGGAGCGCGGCGCCCTTGGTCACTCCCACTCCAGCTCGACGAAGGCGGCGGTCACGTTGCGGCGGTGGTACTGGTCGAACAGCGCCCAGCGTCCGGCCTCGCCGCGCCCCACCGTGGCGGTCGCCTGCTCGATGGTGCCGCCGGCCTTCTGCACGGCGCGGATCTCCTCCACCAGCGTCTCCAGATAGCGGCGCTGGGCGGCCAGGGCCTCGGGCCAGGCGGCCGAGACCGGGCCGTGGCCGGGCACGACGCGGCGGGCGGGCAGGGCGGCGAGGGCGTCCAGCTCGGCCAGCCAGCCCAGCACGCTGCCGTCGATCACCGGCACCCGCTCCATGAAGACGAGGTCGGACGCCCACAGCGTGCCGGTCGCCTGGTCGAACACCGACAGGTCGTTGTCGGTGTGCGCCGTGCGGTGGGCGCGCAGGGTCAGCACCCGCCCGCCGAGATCGAGGTCGAGCCGGTCCTCGACCAGCAGGGTCGGCGGCACCACGGCGCCGGCGTCGGCGCCGAAGGCGCGCTCCAGCCCGTCGCGGTAGTACGCGCCGCGGCGCGCCAGGGCCGACGGCAGGGCGCGGTGGCCGACGAAGGTCGCGCCGTCATCGGCGAAGGCGGCGTTGCCGAAGATGTGGTCGGGATGGACGTGGGTGTTGACGACGTAGCGGACCGGCCGGTCGGTGACCGTCCGCACGGCGGCGCGCAGCCGTCGCCCGCCCGCGGCCGTGCCGCCGGTGTCGATCACCGCCACCGCCGCCTCGCCGACGATGAAGCCGACGTTGGCGATCATTCCCTGATTCGCCGGCGCGCTCTCCTCGTGGACGCCGTGGTGGACGTAGACCCCCGGCGCCACCTCCTCGACCGGCAGGGGCACCGGCCCGTCCCCCGCCGCCGCGGCGGCGGCGAACAGCCAGATGGCGGCCGCCCCGGCGGCGGCGCGGCGGCGGGCGGGCGAAGAGAACAGCGATTCCATGGTATTAAATCTATCGCAATGCACGTTCGCCAAACCATTGGACGAAGGTACAATTTGAAACGACGGTACAGCTCCGTATGCTGTTGGTGCAATGAAGGGCCGCGCGAGTCTCTCACCGTCACTTCCCTGGGACTTCGCTCGTTTGGCCTGCGCAATCTCCGCTTCGTCTGCGAGGCGCGCCTCAGAGGAGCGCGGCAGCGGCACGCCTGTGCCGTGTGCCCTTCGTCGTCCGAGTGCTGAACGAACATGCGGGAGGAAACCAGATGACAGGTACGCTCAAGGGCACCCTGCTCGCCGGCGTCGTCGGCGGGGTCATGGCGGTTGCCGGTGGCCAAGCCCTTGCCAACGAGGAGCTGATGAAGCTCCAGCAGGACCCGAACCAGTGGGTCATGCCGCTCGGCAACTATTCCGGCCACCGTTACAGCGCGCTCGACCAGATCACCAAGGACAACGTCAAGAACCTGAGGGTCGACTGGACCTTCTCCACCGGCGTGCTGCGCGGCCACGAGGGCGGGCCGCTGGTGGTCGGCGACGTGATGTACTTCAGCACGCCGTTCCCCAACATCGTCTACGCCCTCGACCTGAAGGACCACGGGCGGATCATCTGGAAGTACGAGCCCAAGCAGGATCCCAACGTCATCCCGGTGATGTGCTGCGACACCGTCAACCGCGGCGTCGCCTACGGTGACGGCAAGATCTTCCTGACCCAGGCGGACACCACCCTGGTGGCGCTGGACGCCAAGACCGGCAAGAAGGTGTGGTCGGCCGTCAACGGCGATCCGAGCAAGGGCGAGACGCTGACCGCCGCACCGCTGGTCGTCAAGGACAAGGTGTACGTCGGCACCTCCGGCGGCGAGTTCGGCGTGCGCGGCCACCTCACCGCCTACGACGTCAAGACCGGCAAGCAGGTGTGGCGCGGCTACTCCATGGGCCCCGACAGCGACACGCTGATGGACCCGGAGAAGACCACCCACCTCGGCAAGCCGGTCGGCAAGGACAGCGGCACCGCCACCTGGGAAGGCGACCAGTGGAAGATCGGCGGCGGCACCACCTGGGGCTGGTTCACCTACGACCCGGCGCTGAACCTGGTCTATTACGGCAGCGGCAACCCGTCGACCTGGAACCCGGTGCAGCGGCCCGGCGACAACCGCTGGTCGATGACCATCTTCGCCCGTGACGCCGACACCGGTATGACCAAGTGGGTCTACCAGATGACGCCCCACGACGAGTGGGACTACGACGGCGTCAACGAGATGATTCTCGCCGACATCGACGTCAAGGGCAAGCCGACCAAGGCGCTGGTCCACTTCGACCGCAACGGCTTCGCCTACACCATGGACCGCACCAACGGCACGCTGCTGGTGGCCGAGAAGTACGATCCGGCGGTGAACTGGGCGACCCACGTCGACATGCAGACCGGCCGGCCGCAGGTGGTGGCGCAGTACAGCACCCATCAGAACGGCGAGGACGTCAACTCCAAGGGCATCTGCCCGGCGGCCCTCGGCTCCAAGGACCAGCAGCCCTCGTCCTTCTCGCCGAAGACCAAGCTGTTCTACGTGCCGACCAACCACGTCTGCATGGACTACGAGCCGTTCCAGGTCTCCTACGTCGCCGGCCAGCCCTACGTCGGCGCGACCCTGAGCATGTACCCGGCGCCGGGCGGCACCCATCTCGGCAACTTCATCGCCTGGGACGCCTCCGAGGGCAAGATCAAGTGGTCGATCCCCGAGCCGTTCTCGGTGTGGAGCGGCGCGCTCGCCACGGCCGGCGACGTCGTCTTCTACGGCACGCTCGAGGGCTACCTGAAGGCGGTCGACGCCCAGACCGGCAAGGAGCTGTACCGCTTCAAGACCCCGTCGGGCATCATCGGCAACATCAACACCTACACCCACGGCGGCAAGCAGTACGTCGCCGTGCTGTCCGGCGTCGGCGGCTGGGCCGGCATCGGCATGGCCGCAGGCCTCAGCGAGGACACCGCCGGCCTCGGCGCGGTGGGCGCCTACAAGCAGCTCTCCAGCTACACGCAGCTCGGCGGCACCCTGACGGTGTTCACGCTTCCCTAACCCCTCACCGGCCTTGCCCCGGCCTCCCCCGCGGGAGGCCGGGGCGCATCTCCGTCCGATGCCATCCACGAGGAAGCATGTCCATGAAGTGCCACCCCTCCATCCCGGTCGTCGCGGCGGCCCTCTTCTGCGCGGCGGCCCTGACCCTGTCAGCGCCGGCGCGGGCCCAGAGCGAAGCCCAGGCCAGGACCACGGAGGGCGACAAGCCGTACACCGTCGTCGACGGCAAGGTCGACAAGGGAACCTACAACGGATTCCGCCGCTACCACAGCATCTGCCACACCTGCCACGGGCCGGACGGGCTCGGCGGCAGCTTCGCCCCGAACCTCACCGAATCCCTGAAGCGGCTGTCGTTCGAGGAGTTCATCGGCATCGTCGCCAGCGGACGCCAGAACGTCTCGGCGAGCAGCGAGAGCGTGATGCCCTCCTTCGCCCATGATCCCAACGTCATGGACCACATCCAGGACATCTACGCCTACCTGAAGGCGCGTTCCGACGGCGCCATCGGCCGCGGCCGCCCGGAACGGATGGCGCAGAAATGACCGCCGGGCCGGGCATCGCCGCGCCGCGCACGCTGCTGGCGGCCGCGGCCCTGGCGTTCGCCCTGGTGTCCGCCCTGGCGGGTGCCGCCACCGCCGCGGCGCCCGAGGTGCGCGAGCGGGACGCGCTGCGGGTGTGCGCCGATCCCGACAACCTGCCCTTCTCCAACGCCGCCGGACAGGGCTTCGAGAACAAGCTGGCGGAGATGATCGGTGCCGAGCTCGGTCTGCCGGTGACCTACCACTGGTCGCCGCAGACCATCGGCTTCGTGCGCAACACCCTGGCGGCCCTGCGCTGCGACGTGGTGCTGGGAATCACCACCACGTCCGAACTGGTGCTCAACACCAATCCCTACTACCGCTCGGTCTACGTGCTGGTCTACCGCGCCGATTCCGGGCTGACCGCGCGCACGCTCGGTGATCCGCAGCTGGCCGGGCGGCGGATCGGCGTCATCGCCGGGACGCCGCCGGCCAGCCGTCTGGCGATGCTCGGCCGGCTCGCCGAGGTGCGCCCCTACCATCTGCTGGTGGACACCCGCTACGACGCGCCGGGGCGGACCATGATCGCCGACCTGGCCGCCGGCAAGCTGGACGCCGCCGTGGTGTGGGGGCCGATCGGCGGCTACTTCGCCGCCCGCCAGGGCGCGCCGATGACGGTGGTGCCGCTGACCGGGGAGGGCGAGAGCGTGCGCCTGGACTACCGGGTGACCCTGGGCGTGCGCCACGGCCAGCTCGACTGGAAGCACCGGCTGAACCAAGTGCTCGACACGCTGCGCCCGCGCATCGCCGCGCTCCTGGAGGAGTACGACGTGCCGGTGCTCGACGAGCACGCGCAGATCGGCGCGGCGGCGCATTAGGGACATGCCGGCGGCCCTTCCGGAGCCCCGCCGCGGCCGCCCCGGCACCGCGCTCCGGGCCATCCTCGTTCTGCTCGCCCTCGCCGGTCCCGGTGCCGTCGCCGCCGCCGAAGCCCCGCTGTTCGACGGCGCCGGCTACCGCGTGCGGGACTTCCGCGCCGAGACGGGCGACGAGGCGCCGGCAGGGGCGCGGACCGTCGGCATCGGGGACTTGCAGGCTCTGCTCGAAAGCGGCGCGCTGCCGGTCGACGTGCTGCCGACGCCGCCCCGTCCCGCCACCCTGCGCGCCGACGCGCTGTGGCTGCCGCCCGAACGCCGCGACATTCCCGGCAGCCTGTGGCTGCCCGATCTCGGCCTGCCCGCCCTGTCCGAGGTGCGGGAGGCGCGCTTCCGCGCCGCCCTGGCGCCGCACGCCGGGCGGACCCTGGTGGCCTATTGCCTGGCGAACTGCTGGCTGTCGTGGAACGCCGCCAAACGCCTCGTCGAATGGGGATTCGCCGACGTGCGCTGGTTCCCCGCCGGCACCGACGGCTGGAGCGCCGCCGGCCTCCCCACCGAACCCGCCGTGCCGGCGGTGCGGCCGGAGGAGGTGCGGTGAGGGGACATCATACGAGCGCGGCGGCCGCCCGGGATCAGGCGGCCCGGGATCAGGCGGCGGTGCGCGGCTCGCGGTCGGCGTAGGTGCGCAGCAGGTCGAAGCGATCGGCGTTGGGGCAGAAGTGGCGGTAGGCCTCGTCGACCACCCCGCGGCCCAGCCAGGCGCGGCACGCCTCGACGTCGCGGCAGACCATGCAGGTGCGCGCCATCGACCCGTAGCGTTCGGCGCCGCCGTTGGCGCACGCCGCGGGGACGTCGACCTCCAGGCGCCGCGCCATGGCGGCGATCAGCTGCGCCCGCGCTTCCATCCATTCGAACATGTCCGTTTCCTTCGGTGTGGCGGCCATGCCGTCACACTGCCATGAAACGGGCCGCGCCGGTTTGATCCTGGTCAAGGCGGCGCCCGCGTCCGGCCCGCGGGGTGCGGCCGAGCGTCGCGCCCCAAGCAGGATGGCCGAACTCCTCCGCAAGGGCGGACCTGCTCAGCGCAACTCCGGCGCGTCCTCGCGCAGCCAGCGCACGAAGTAGTCGCCGGCCTTCAGCCAGGCGCGGTCGTTGTCGCCGCGGAAGTCGAGCACCTTGCGGGCCAGCGGCTCGCCGCTGCGGCCGTCGCGCAGCTCGACGGTCAGGGTGAGGATGAGATTGCTCATGCGGAAGACCCAGGCCGACAGGATGCGTTCCGCATCCAGGCGTTCCGCCACCTCGGTGAGGCAGGGTCCGCAGGCGTGCACGCCCCGCCGGGTGCGCAGGTCGGCCAGCAGGTCGGCGGCGTCGTCGTCGTCGACCACCCGGTAGAGGTCCGGTCCCGCCAGCGCCGTCTTCAGATGCTCGGTCAGGCGCGCGGCGCGCGCCGTCCATTCCGGCCGGCGGCTGGCGTCGGTCAGGTCGCCCTCCACCTCGACGTCGAAGACCACCAGGGTCCTCGGGTCCGCCGCCCATCCCGCGGCGGGTGCCGCGAACAGCACCAGGGCCGCCAGCGCGCCGGCGGCTCCCCGCACCGTCACCGCTACTTCACCTGGAAGGTGCCGGTCATGCCGCGCTTCTCGAAGCCCGGCACGAACCACTCGTAGAAGCCCGCCTGCTGCGGCGTGAAGAAGATCTCGATGGTGCCCTGGCGGTCGAACTCGACGCCGTAGAAGCTGTTGGTGTGCACCTCGAGGTCGTCGATGACGATCTGCCGCACCCAGGAATCGCGGAACAGCTCCGGCGCGCGGAACATGTACTCCTTGAAGCCGGCGGCGGTGACCTTCAGCCGGTAGGGCTGGCCGCGGCGCAGCTGGTAGGCCTTCTGCGACACCACGAAGTCCTCGGTCGGCGAACCGAGCACGAGGTCGGGCAACTGCTCCGACTTGGAGCTGACGGCGGCGCCCTTCTTGTCGTCATCGTCGTCGTCGGCCAGGGCCGGGGCGGAGGACGCGGCCAGGGCCGCGGCGAGAATCAGGGGCTTCCACAGGGAATGGCGCATGGCCGGACACTCCTGGCGTTGGCGTGGTGATCAGGGACAGTCGGCGTTGCCCTTGATGGCCTTCAGGAAGGCCACGACCTGCTTCGCCTTCTCGGCATCCTTCAGCTGGAAGAACATGCCGTGGGGCAAGGTCTTGCCGTTCTTCGCGGCGAGATAGCCCTTGGGGTCGGCGACATACGCCTCGAGCTCGCCGTCGGTCCACACCAGCCCGCCGTCGGCCGCCGCCTTCATGGCCGCGGAGTAGCGGGGGAAGGCGGCGTCGGTGCCGGCCTTGCGATCGAACACGTCGTGCAGGTTGGGACCGGTCGGGCGGGGCTTGGCGTCCGCCTCCAGTGCGTGGCAGCCCTTGCAGGCGGTGGCGGCCTTCGCCCCCTCCTGCGCGTCCCCGGTCAGGGCGCACGCTCCGGCGAGGGCGGGCGCCGTCCACAGGAGGGCGGTCAGGCAGACGGCGACGGTCGGCACGGTTCGAAGGCTCATCGTTCCTCTCGATCATCCTCGGAATTGTTCGTTCCGCGAATTACCGCATTGCCGCGGCCTTTTGCCAATCGGACTTTCGTCCAATGTCCAAATCAAATTTCGCCGCGTCGCAGCATTGTCGATGCATAGACGAAAGTCCGAGGCTGGACTCCTATACAACACAACCAAAGCCCATAAAATGAGCATATCCTGTTGCTTGGCGACGGGCTGTCGGCGGGAGGAGAGGACGATCATGAACAATCCGTTTACGGTGAGGCGGCGCCTTGCCGAGCTGGAGCGGCGGCACGCCGAACTGACGACGTGGTTCGAATCGGCGATGATGATGATCGACGTGGTCCCCATTCCCCTGATGTGGTGCGACACGGCCCAGGGCTTCACGGTCACCTACGTCAACGCCGCCAGCCGGGCGCTGATCGCCGGCCTCGGCGGCGCCTTCCCCGCCGCCGCCGAGGCCGCCACCGGGCGTCCGGTCGCCGAACTGTTCCCGGCCGTCGCCGACGAGCTGCGCCGCCTCCTGCCGATGCCGGAGCGGCTGCCCTTCGCGGCCCGCCTCACCATCGGCAGGGAGTGCGTCGACCTGCGGGTCGCCGCGGTGTTCGACCAGCGCGGCACCTATTGCGGCGCCATGCTCACCTGGCAGCCGGTCACCGAACAGGTGCGCACCGCCGAGACGTTCGAGGCGACGATCAAGACGATGGTCGACACGCTGGCCGGCGGGGCGACGCAGCTCCGCGCCGTCGCCTCGGAGATGGACGGCACGGCCGGCAGCACGGTGCGCCTCGCCGCCACCGTCTCGACCCGCGCCGCCGCCATCGACGGCGAGGTGCGCGCCGCCGCCGACGCGGCGCGGTCGCTCGGCAGCCTCACCGGCGAGATCGGCACGCTGGCCGGCGAATCCGCGTCGATCGCCGGGACGGCGGTGAACGAGGCGCGGGCCTCGCGGGAGACCGTCCAGGGGCTGGCCGACGCCGCCCAGCGCATCGGCGAGGTGGTCAACCTGATCCAGAGCATCGCCGCCCAGACCAACCTGCTGGCCTTGAACGCCACCATCGAGGCGGCGCGCGCCGGCGAGGCCGGCAAGGGCTTCGCCGTCGTCGCCAACGAGGTGAAGACGCTGGCCACCCAGACGGCCAAGGCCACCGAGGACATCGCCACGCAGATCGCCAGCATCCAGGCGGTCACCTCCGACACCGTGCGGGTCACCCAGTCGATCGTCCAGACCATCGACCGCATCGACCGGCTGGTCGGCTCGATCGGCGGCGCCGTGGAGAACCAGGCGCGCATCACCAACACCATGGTGGGCAACATCGAGACGGCGCGCGGCGCCGCCGGCAGCATGGCGGAGGACGTCGCCACCATGCTCGCGGCGACCGAAAGCACGGGCGCCGCGGCGCGCCGGGTGCTGGGCGAGACGACGGCCCTGTCCGATCAGCTCGGCCGGCTCGACGGGCAGGTCGGGGACTTCCTCGGCGCGCTGGCGAACGCGCGCTAGGACTAAAGTTCGAGAGCGAACCGATTGATCAGCACAACGGATCACCGGAAGATGAACGCCATGGACCATCGCACACCCGCCGGCGTCGTCTCCGCGTTGTGGCGCTGCTTGACCGCCGCCCTGATCGCCGGGACCGTCACCGCCCTCGCCGCGGCCGCCGCGGCGGCCGCCGCCAAGGAGCCGGCGCGCATCTCCATCGTCCTCCTGCGCGACCAGGAGGAGCCGTTCGTCCCGCTGTCGCTGCTCGAGCCGATCGTCGAGGATCCGGCGGTCCAGGGGGCGCGGCTCGCCATCGCCGACAACCGGACGACCGGTCGCTTCATGGGGCAGGACTTCGAGCTGGTCGAGGTCGTGCTGCCCAAGGACGGCGATCCGGCGGCGCGGGTGCGGGAGCTGGCGGCCGACGGGCACCGCTTCTTCGTCGCCGACCTGCGCGCCGACCGGCTGCTCGCCGTCGCCGACGTGCCGGAGCTGCGCGACTCGCTGGTGTTCAACGCCCGCGCCACCGACGACCGGCTGCGCAACGACGACTGCCGCGCCAACGTGCTGCACACCGTCCCCAGCCGCGCCATGCTGGCCGACGCGCTGGCCCAGTACCTCGCCTTCAAGCGCTGGTCGAACTGGTATCTGGTGCAGGGCCGCAGCGAGGAGGACGCGCTCTACGCCGCCGCCCTGAAGCGCGCCGCCAAGCGCTTCGGCGCCAAGATCGTCGCCGAGAAGACGTGGGAGTTCGCCGCGGGATCGCGCCGCTCCGAGAGCGGTCACACCACCGAGCAGACGGAGATCCCGGCCTTCACCCAGGGGCCGGAGTACGACGTCATGGTGGTGGCCGACGAGGGCGAGGCCTTCGGCGAGTACCTGGCCTACCGCACCTACCGACCGCGGCCGGTCGCCGGCACCCACGGGCTGGTGCCGACCGCCTGGGCGCGGGTGCACGAGCAGTGGGCCGCCACCCAGTTCCAGAGCCGCTTCGAGCAGCAGGCCGGCCGCGCCATGGGCGCCCGCGACTACGGCGCCTGGGTCGCCGTGCGCAGCGTCGGCGAGGCGGCGACCCGCACCCGCTCGGCCGATCCGGCCGCCATCGCCGACTACATCCGCGGTCCCAAGTTCGCCGTCGCCGCCTTCAAGGGCGTCGGCCTCACCGTCCGCCCCTGGAACGGCCAGTTCCGCCAGCCGGTCCTGCTGGCCGGCCCGCGCCTGCTGGTCTCGGTGTCGCCCCAGCCGGGCTTCCTGCACGAGCGCAGCGAGCTGGACACGCTGGGCTACGACGAGCCGGAGAGCACCTGCCGGCTGCCCGGGCGCTGAGACGCCCCAATCCGCCGAAAGCGAGGAGACCATGACCCGTTCCATCCGCCTGGTGCCGGCCGTGATCGCCGCATCGCTGGTCCTGCCGGCTTCGGCCGGTGCCTACACGATCTACACCTCCAACGAGAAGGACAACACCGTCAGCGTCATCGACGGCGACACGCTGGAGGTGACGGCGACGATCCCGGTCGGCCAGCGGCCGCGCGGCATCACCCTCTCCAAGGACAAGAACTTCCTCTACATCTGCACCAGCGACGACAACCGGATCGAGGTGCTGGACCTGGAGAAGAACACGGTCGTGCGCACCCTGCCGTCGGGGCCCGATCCCGAGCTGTTCGCGCTGCACCCCGACGGCCGCCGCCTCTACATCGCCAACGAGAACGACAACCTGGTCACCGTGGTCGACGTGGAGGAGGGCAAGCCGCTGGCCGAGATCCCGGTCGGCGTCGAGCCCGAGGGCATGGGGATGAGCCCGGACGGCAAGCTGCTGGTGAACACCTCCGAGACCACCAACATGGCCCATTTCATCGACACGGCGAGCCACGAGATCGTCGACAACGTGGTGGTCGGCTCGCGGCCCCGGGTCGCCCGCTTCACCCCCGACGGCCGCCATGTCTGGGTGTCGGCGGAGATCGGCGGCGACGTCTCGGTGATCGACAGCGAGACGCGCCAGATCGTGCAGACCATCACCTTCGCCGTCCAGGGGATCAAGCCGGAGGCGATCCAGCCCGTCGGCATCGAGATGTCGGCCGACGGCAAGCTGGCCTTCGTGGCGCTGGGGCCGGCCAACCGCATCGCCGTGGTCGACACCGCCAGCTACGAGGTGAAGAAGTACGTGCTGGTCGGCCAGCGGGTGTGGAACGTGGCGCTGTCCCCGGACGGCGCGCGGCTGTTCACCACCAACGGCGTCAGCAACGACGTCACGGTGATCGAGGCCGACCGGCTGCGCGCGGTGAAGTCGGTGCCGGTGGGCCGCATGCCGTGGGGGGTCGTGGTCCGGCCATGACCGTGGCGGCGATGGCGGACGCGGTGCGCGCGGACGCGGCGGGGACGGCGGCGGAGCCGGCGCTGGCGGTGGCCGGCGTGTCCTACGCCTTCGGCCGGCGCCAGGCCCTCGACGACGTCTCCTTCTCCCTCGACGCCGGGCGCTTCGCGGTCCTGTTCGGCCTCAACGGGGCCGGCAAGACCACCCTGTTCTCGCTGCTGACCCGCCTCTACACCACCCGGCGGGGCCGCATCCGCATCCTGGGGCGCGACCTGGAGCGCGACCCCGGGGCGGCCCTGGCCCGGCTCGGCGTCGTCTTCCAGCAGTCCACCCTCGACCTCGACCTGACGGTGCGGCAGAACCTGGAGTACCACGCCGCCCTGCACGGGCTGTCCCGCGCCGAGACCCGCCGGCGCATCGACGAGGAGCTGGGCCGCAACGGCCTGGCCGACCGCGCCGACGACCGCGCCCGCGCCCTCAGCGGCGGCCAGCGGCGGCGGGTCGAGATCGCCCGCGCCCTGCTGCACCGCCCCGACCTGCTGCTGCTGGACGAGCCCACCGTCGGCCTCGACGTGCGCAGCCGCCAGGACATCGAGGCGCACGTGCGCGCGCTCTGCGGGTCGGAGCGGCTGGCCGTGCTGTGGGCGACCCACCTGACCGACGAGGCGGCGCCGGGCGACCGGCTTCTGGTGCTGCACGAGGGGCGGCTGCGCTTCGACGGCACGGTGGCCGAGGCCATGGCGGGCCGCGGCGGGAACCTGCGC
This sequence comes from Azospirillum sp. ST 5-10, assembly GCF_051225715.1. Classification (NCBI taxonomy): domain Bacteria; kingdom Pseudomonadati; phylum Pseudomonadota; class Alphaproteobacteria; order Rhodospirillales; family Azospirillaceae; genus Azospirillum; species Azospirillum sp. ST 5-10. Next base: position 100,148 of record NZ_JBPJSP010000012.1, on the reverse strand, counting down.
GGCGCCTTCATGACCCTGATCGGCGAGGCCGAGCCATGACGGCGATCCACGCGCTGCGCTGCTTCAACGGCATCCTCAAGCGCGAGCTGCTGCGCTTCGTGCACCAGCGCGAACGCTTCCTGTCGGCGCTGGTGCGGCCGCTCCTGTGGCTGTTCATCTTCGGCGCCGGCTTCCGCCAGGTGCTCGGCGTGTCGATCACCCCGCCCTACGAGACCTACATCCTCTACGAGGTCTACATCGTCCCCGGGCTGGTGGCGATGATCCAGCTCTTCAACGGCATGCAGAGCTCGCTGTCCATGGTCTACGACCGCGAGATGGGCAGCATGCGCACCCTGCTGGTCAGCCCGCTGCCGCGCTGGTACCTGCTGGTGTGCCGCCTGCTGGCCGGGGTCGTGGTGTCGCTGGCCCAGGTCTACGTGTTCCTGCTGATCGCCTGGTTCTGGGGGGTGGAACTGCCGCCGCTCGGCTATCTCGCGGCGCTGCCGGCGCTGCTGGTGTCCGGGCTGATGCTGGGGGCGCTCGGCCTCCTGCTGTCCTCGGCCATCAAGCAGCTGGAGAACTTCGCGGGCGTGATGAACTTCGTCATCTTCCCCCTGTTCTTCACCTCCACCGCGCTCTACCCGCTGTGGCGGCTGCGCGATTCCAGCCCGCTGCTGGCCGACATCTGCGCCGTCAACCCCTTCACCCACGCGGTCGAGCTGATCCGCTTCGCCCTCTATCTCGACATCAACTGGACGGCGCTGGCCGTCGTCGCCGGGGCGCTGGCGGTCTTCCTGACCGCCGCCATCATCGGCTACGACCCGGCCCGCGGCTTCGCCCAGCGCAAGCAAACGGCCTGAACCCGAAGCACGGGAGGGGACATCCATGCCACCGCTCACCGCCATCCTCGCCGCCTCCACCCTGCTGCTGGCCGCCGTCCCGGCCGCCGCGGCCGACACCGCGGATCCGCTGTGGCCGTGCGTGCAGCGCTTCGTGCCGAGCGTCTCGGCCTCGGCCTTCTGGGACGGGCCGCCGGTCGACGGGCTCGACTGGCGCGGCGACACCGAGGTGGCGAGCCTCGTCGAGACGCTGGGCGACGCCCCGCCGACGGAGGTGGACGCGCGGGTGGAGCGGTTCGCCGACGCCATCGCCGACACAAAGCAGCGTGAGGAGCGGCTGACCCGCCTGTTCGCCGGTCTGCTGGAGCGCACCAACGCCCACCGCGACATGGCCATCGCCGCCATCCGCAAGCAGGCGGGCACCCTGAACACGCTGGCCGACCAGATCAGCGACCGGCTGGGCGAGCGCGGCCGCCTGCTGGCCGGCGGCGCCGACGAGAACGCACCGGCCGTAAAGGAGCTGGACGCCCAGCTCTACTGGATGCAGCGGGTGTTCGACAGCCGGCGCCGCGCCCAGACCTACCTGTGCGAGGAGCCGGTCGAGGACGAGCAGCGCCTCGGCGTGCTGGCCCGGGCCGTGCTGGCGCACATGCCGTAGGACGCGGCGTCCATTGTCCGAAGGTGGGGCTTGTGCCGGCCGGCCGGTGCGGCCACACTTTTCGCTGGCATGGCCAGCAATCTGTCGGTGAGACCATGACGAGCCCATCCAAGCCGCCGCCGCGAACGGGAACCGCCCGCGTGCTGGTGGCCGACGACCATCCGTTGTTCCGCAACGCCCTGCGCGAGGTGGTGGAGGTGGTGTTCGGCGACGCCGAGCTGATCGAGGCCTGCGACCTCGACGAGGCGATCGCCGCCGCCACCGGGACGGACGATCTCGACCTCATCCTGCTCGACCTCAACATGCCGGCCATGAACGGGTTCTGCGGCCTGATGTCGCTGCGCAACGAGGTGCCGACGGTGCCCGTGGTCGTCGTCTCGGGCAGCGAGGACCCGGACAACGTCCGCGAGGCGATCACCTACGGCGCCGTCGGCTTCGTGCCGAAGTCGCTGACCAAGGACGCCATGGCCGAGGCGCTGCGCACCGTGCTGGCCGGCGGCGTCTTCGTGCCGACGGCCGGCGACCCGCAGGCGAAGCGGACCCGCCGCCGCTCGGAGGAGGAGGAGCGTTTCGCCGGGCGCGTCGCCAGCCTGTCGCGCCAGCAGCGCCTGGTGCTGGAGATGCTGGTGAAGGGGCAGTCGAACAAGCAGATCGCCTATCTGCTCGACGTCACCGAAAGCACCGTGAAGGCGCACGTCTCCGCCATCCTGCGCAAGCTCAACGTGCAGAGCCGCACCCAGGCGGTGATCCACGCCGGCAAGCTGTCGCTGCGCGACATCGACGCCGCGGCGTCCTGATCCGGACGCCGCGGGCGGCGGGCGGGGGCGGCGAGGAGCGGAGCGTCGGCGTGCCGCGCTGCGCAATGGGCGGGCGGCTGCCCACGGCTGCGGCAGATTCCCCCGATCCGGCGGGCTGCCGCCGGTCCGCCCCTGACTCTCAAGAATAGCCTTCCGACGTCCCCACCAAAGTCGAATGGAACGCCCGCCGTCCGACCGGTATCATGGGCGCAACTTCTGATGGGAACCGGCGATTCATGGGCCGATATTTCCCGGAATGAAGACAAGGCTCTGCTTTTCTGCGCGCGCGGGGGCTCCGCGGTGCGTCGGTGCTGTCGTGCTGGCCCGTCAGGTCTGCGGCAGGGCACAGGACCAGCGGCGGACCGACCACCCGGGGTGGCTGCCCTGCCATTCGACAGCGCGCAATTGCCCGTCGAGCAGGCAGCTCGCCGGCGACGCGTATGGCGGCTGGAAGGCAGGCCGCTCCTGGCGGCATTCGGCCGGCGACGCGACCATGCAGACCACGAAGACGAGTTCGATCATGGATTCGATCCTGCTGCTGCGGAGTTTCAGGAACAACACGCCGGCCGGGGAGTCGGCTCCCCACAGCAATATCCGTTCCACCTGCGGGGGAGTCGTCCGATGCCGGACGTACGGATAGGCTCGTCGGACGTCCGAGGGCAATCGGATTCGCGGCCGGGCGGGACCCTTCCCGAAGAGCTCCGCCCGGCCGCCGAGGCGCTGGTCGCCGAGCTGCGCGGCAATCCGCTGCTGTCCGGCTTCTCGGAAGCCGAACTCTTCCGCCTGGTCTGCTCCAGCGGCTACCGCCGCACCCTGGAGCGCCAGCGCATCGCCATGCAGAGCGGCTTCCGCACGGCGCCGCCCGACGGCGGCGGCCGGCCGGAGGAGGATTGAGCGTTGGACGGGGACCGGGCTCATCGTCTAGGCAGGGCATGCGGTCCGGCTGGCGGGCCGATCGACCGCGCCGCGCCGCCGGGAGCATCGCCCGTGACCGTCCTGCCCGTGTCCTGCGGCGATCCCGCCGCCGCCTTCCGCCGCTGGAGCGCCCAGCCCTGGTCGATGCTGCTGGACAGCGCCGCCCGCAACAGCGGCTACGGACGCTACAGCTACCTGGTGGCCGATCCCGTGGCCACGGTGGCGGCGGTGGACGGGCAGGCCGTCGTCGACGGCGTCGCCGTGTCGGGCCGGCCGCTGGACCGGCTGGCCGAGGCGCTGGCCCGGTGGGCCCCTGGCGGCCCGGCGGTCGGCGGCCCCGCCCCGTTCGGCGGCGGCGCGGTCGGCGTCTTCGGCTACGAGGCGGGACGGCGGCTGGAGAACCTGCCGTCGCGCCACGGCAATCCCGGCGGCGAGCCGGAGATGGCGTTCGGGATCTACGACGTGGTCGCCGCCTTCGACCATGTGGAGCGGCGGGCCTGGGTCGTCGCCGCCCGGCCCGAGGCGGTGGAACGGGCACGGCGGATGGCGGCGCTCCTGGACTCCCCGCCGCCGCCGCCGGCCCCGCCGCCGGCTCCGGCGCGCTGGCGCGGCGAGCTCGCCCGCGCGGCGTACCGCGAGCGGGTCGAGCGGGTGCTGGAGTACATCCGCGCCGGCGACATCTACCAGGCCAACTTCACCCAGCGCTTCCTCGCCGACCGTCCGGCCGGTCTCGACGCGTACGCGCTCTACGAGCGGCTGCGCGCGCTCAACCCCGCGCCCTTCGCGGCGTTCCTGAATTGCGGCGCCGGCTTGCAGATCGCCAGCGCCTCGCCCGAGCGCTTCATCCGCCTGACGGCGGACGGGCGGATCGAGACGCGCCCCATCAAGGGCACGGCGCGCCGCCACGCCGACCCGCAGGCCGACGCGGCCGCCGCCGCGGCCCTGGCGGCGAGCGTCAAGGACCGCGCCGAGAACCTGATGATCACCGACCTGCTGCGCAACGACCTCGGCCGGGTGGCCGAGATCGGCAGCGTGCGGGTGCCGGTGCTCCACGGCCTGGAGAGCTTCGCCACGGTGCATCACCTGGTGTCGGTGGTGACGGCGCGCCTGCCGCCGGGCCTCGGCCCCCTCGACCTGCTGCGCGCCACCTGCCCCGGCGGCTCCATCACCGGCGCCCCGAAGATCCGCGCCATGGAGATCATCGACGAGCTGGAGGCGGCGCGGCGCGGCGCCTATTGCGGCTCGGTCGCCTGGATCGGCTTCGACGGCGCGATGGACAGCTCGATCGTCATCCGCACCCTGTCGCTCACCCCCGGCGCGGTGGTCGCCCAGGCCGGCGGCGGCATCGTCGCCGATTCCGACCCGGACGGCGAGCACGAGGAGATGATGGTGAAGGTGCGGCCGCTGCTGCGGGCGCTGGGGGAGGGATAGCGCCCCGACGGTGGCGGCCCGGCCGGGCGCGCGCACCGGCATGCGGACGTGCGTGCCGTCGGCGCCGCTGCGGTCGCTATCGCGCCACCGACCGGCGCAGCGACATCGCGTACTCGAACCGGTCGCCGGGGTGCAGGCTCACGCTGACGAGGTAGACGGAGTTCAGCGAGCGGTAGCGGCGCACGATCTCCAGGGTCGGCGTGCCGGGAGCGGCCTCCAGCACCGGCGCCACCGCCGCCGGCAGCAGGGTGGCGCGGATGATCTGCTGCACCTCGTCCACCGAAACCCCGTAGGTCTCCTCGATCAGGCCGACGATGAGCCCGCCATAGTCGGGAACCCGGTCGACGATCGAATCGTAGCGTTCGTCGATGTAGATGTCGGTCCAGCAGATCGGTGGCGAGCCGCCGTGGTCGCGGCGGATCGCCGACACCTTCACCCACCGGCGCCCGGGGCGGCCGTCGAGGCGCGTCGCCAGCGCGTCGTCGGCGACCACCCGCTCGATCCCATGCACCCGCCGCTCCGTCGTCGCGCCGTAGTGGACCAGCTCCTCGATGGTGGTGGTCGACGGGTTGTAGTCACAGTGGGGCGTCGCCGCCTCGACCCGCGTGCCGATCGCCTTGTGGCGCGACACCATCCCCAGATTGACGAGCTGGTTCAGGGCGGCCCGCACGGTGGAGCGGCTGACCCCCAGCTCCGCCGCCATCTCGATCTCCGTCGGCAGGTACGACCCCACGGGGTAGCGGCCGCTGCGGATGTCGCGCAGAAGGTCGGTCGCCAGTTCGGCGTAGATCGGCCGGTTGCCAGCCATCGCTGATTCTCTTCCACGGTGAATGTTCGAACAAACCATATTGACACGCCGCGGCCGATGCAACATTGTCCGAACAAAGGTGAATGAACGAACATTCAGCGAGGGAGGAAGCGGCCCCATGGAACCGCTTGCACGGACGTTTGCGGAGGATCGGGCCGCCGAGGCCGAGAAGTTCGATTTCGGCGCCAAGGTGAGGGACCTCGGGGGCTGGCAGATCGCCCTGGTGTCCGGCCTGTGCGTGCTCTACCCGGCGTTCCATCTGGCGGTGCTGAACGTCGTTCCGCTCGACGAGTGGGTGTTCCGCACCATCCACGTCAACATGGCCGCCATCATCGCCTTCGCGCTCTACGCGGTGTGGGGGCGCGGGGAATCCCGGCGGATCTCGCCGCTCGACTACGCCCTGTCCGCCGGCGCCATCGCCGCGACCGCCTACATCTGGTGGAACCTCGACGGGCTGGTGGTCCGCACCGGCGTGCTGATGACGCCGGCGGACGTCGTCGTCGCCACCGTCGGCATCGTCGTGACCGTCGAGTTCGCCCGCCGCTCGGCCGGTCTGGCGCTGCCGATCCTCGCCGGGATCTTCATCCTCTACGGCTTCGCCGGGCCCTGGCTGCCCGGCGTGCTGTACCACCGCGGCTACGGCTTCGGCGAGTTCACCACCTTCGTCTACAGCCAGGAAGGCGTGTTCGGCATCACCACCGCGGCGGCCGCCCAGTACATCATCCTGTTCGTCGCCTTCGCCGCCTTCCTGCAGGTGTCCAAGGTCGGCGACTTCTTCATGAACGTCGCCTTCGCCGCCATGGGCTGGACGCGCGGCGGGCCGGCCAAGGTGGCGCTGTTCGGCAGCATCCTGTTCGGCATGATCAGCGGCAGCGGTGTGGCCAACGTGGTGGCGTCGGGGACCTTCACCATCCCGGTGATGCGCCGCGTCGGCTACAAGCCCACCAGCGCCGGCGCCATCGAGGCCGCGGCCTCCACCGGCGGCCAGCTCACGCCGCCGATCATGGGGGCGGGCGCCTTCATCATGGCCGAGGTCACCGGCATCCCCTACACCGAGATCATCGTCGCCGCGCTGCTGCCCTGCCTGCTCTACTACTTCGCGGTCTACGTCCACGTCGACCTCGAGGCGATCAAGGAGAAGATCCACGGGCTGCCCCGCTCCGAGCTGCCGCCCCTGCGGCCGATGGCGCGGGAGGTGTTCGTCCTGCTGCCGCTGGCGGTGCTGCTGGCCTACCTGTTCGCCGGCTTCTCCATCATCTCCGCCGGTTCCTGGGGCATCGCCGCGGCGGTGCTGGTGATGCTGCTGCACCGGCTGTCCCTCGACACCGCCCTGCTCGCCGTACCCCTGGCGGTGCTGGTCGGCACGGTGGCGCTGCTGCCCGACCTGTCGGCCAACGCCCACGGCGTGGTGGCCATGGCGGCCGGGGTGGCGACGGTGGTGGTCGCGGCGCTGGTGCGCGGCCGCGCCGCGCTGGCGTCGGCGTTCGCCGGCACGGCGCGCGACGTCGGCGAGGCGCTGGGCGTGGCGACCCGCCAGTCGCTGCAGCTCGCCGCGGTGTGCGCCTGCGCCGGCATCATCGTCGGCGTCATCGGCCTGACCGGACTGGGCGGGCGCTTCTCCTCCATGCTGCTGGACGTCGCCGGCGAGAGCCAGTTCCTCGCCCTGGTGTTCGGCATGGTGATCGCGCTGATCCTCGGCATGGGCATGCCGACGACGGCGGCCTACGCCATCGCCGCCAGCGTGGTGGCGCCGAGCCTGCAGCGCATGGGGCTCGACCTGCTGTCGGTCCACCTCTTCATCTTCTACTACGCCGTCATCTCCACCATCACGCCGCCCATCGCGCTGTCCGCCTTCGCCGGCGCGGCGCTGGCCAACGCCGACCCCTGGAAGACGTCGTTCAAGGCGGTGCGCTACGGCATCGCCGCCTTCATCGTCCCCTTCCTCTTCATCTACCACCCGGAAATCCTGCTCGACGGCTCGGCGGTGGACATCGTCCGCGTCACCGTCACCGCCAGCCTCGGCGTGTGGGCCCTGGCGGTCGCGGGCGAGGGGTGGCTGGGCGGCCCCATGGGCCTCGTGCTGCGCGCGCTGCTGGCGGGGTCGGCGCTCTGCCTGATCGCCGGCGACGTCGTCACCGACGTCCTCGGCCTGGTGCTGGGCGGCGCGATCGTCGCCCTGCGCCTCGTCCCCGGCCTGCGGCTGGGGTTCGTTCCCCCGGGCAACGCCCGGGAACTCCAGGACTAGAAGAAACCCGAAAACTCGGAGGAATCGAGATGAAGACGCTCTCCCTCTGCCTGGCCGGCGCCCTGCTCCTGGCGGGCAGCGTCCAGGCGACGGCCCAGGACCGCGCCGACTGGCCGCGCACCGTGGTGGTCGGCACCGCGTCGCCCGGCGGCACCCACGCCATCTACGGCCAGGGCGTGGCCACCATCATCAGCAAGCACGTCGGCGTTCCGGCCTCGACCCAGCAGACGCAGGGGCCGATCCAGAACCTCGTCCTGGTGCACGGCGAGCGGGTCGACATCGGCCTGACCACCATGGGCCCAGCCTACGAGGCGATGACGGGCACCCTGGAGGTGGCGCCGGGCCAGACGTTCGACAACGTCCGCGCCCTCTTCCCCATGTACATCACGCCCTTCCAGGCGGTGGCGCTGACCCGCTCGGGCATCGCCTCGATCACCGACATGGCCGGCAAGGTCGTCGGCACCGGCCCCAAGGGCGGCACCGGCGGCACCTACTGGGAGCGCTGGTTCGAGCAGCTCGGCCTCGACGTCACGGTGCGCAACGGCCCGCTGGGCGACCAGACCTCCCAGGTGGCGGACGGCCGCCTCGACGCCGTGGCCACCGCCGCCGGCCTGCCCACCGCCGCCATCAGCGAGCTGGAGACCCTGGCCGACGCCAAGGTGTTCGGCCTGACCAAGGCGGAGATCGACAAGATCCTGCCCAAGGTCCCCTACGCCCAGCCCTTCTCCATCCCCGCCGGCACCTACCGCTCGGTGACCGAGCCGGTGACGACTCTCGGCATGTGGAACGTCGCCTTCACCAACGACGGGATGCCGGAGAGCCTGGCCTACGCGATCGTCAAGGCGGTGTTCGAGAACCACGACGAGATGGTCGCCACCCACGCCTCGGCGGCGGAGACGGTCCTGGAGAACGTCACCCAGAACACCTTCCTGCCCTATCACCCCGGCGCCGTCCGCTACTACCGCGAGAAGGGCATCGACCTGCCGGACGCCCTCATCCCGAAGGAGATGAAGCAGTGACGCTCGCCGCCCTCACCGATCCCGTCGGGGCGCTGGATTCGCCCCTGTTCGGCGGCAGCTTCGTCGACGCGGAGATGCGGGCGATCTTCTCGCACCGGGCGTACATCGCCCGGTGCGTGGAGACGGAGGCGGCCCTGGCCGCCGCCCAGGCCCGCCTCGGCATCATCCCGGCCGAGGCCGCCGCCGGCATCGCCGCCGGCTGCGCCGCGCCCGAGCTGGACCTGGAGCGCCTCGCCCGCGACACCGAGATCGTCGGCTACCCGATCCTGCCGCTGGTCGAGCAGCTCGTGGCCCAGCTCGGCGAGGCCGGCCGCTACCTGCACTGGGGGGCGACCACCCAGGACATCATGGACACCGCGACGGTGCTCCAGGTGCGCGACGCCCTGGCGCTGATCCGCCGCCGCCTGGACGGCACCCGGGCCGCCCTGCGCGCCCTGGCCGAGCGCCACCGCGACACGCCGATGGCCGGGCGCACCCATCTCCAGCACGCGCTGCCGGTGACCTTCGGCTACAAGGCGGCGGTGTGGCTGTCGGCGCTCGACCGCCACGCCGAGCGCCTCGACCAGCTGGCGCCGCGCGTGCTGGTCGGCCAGTTCTCCGGCGCCTCGGGCACGCTGGCGTCGCTGGGCGACCGCGGCCTCGACGTGCAGCGCGAGCTGATGGCCGAGCTCGGGCTGGCGGTGCCCGCCATCACCTGGCACTCCGCCCGCGACGGCATGGCCGAGGCGGTCCAGGTGCTGGCCCTGATCATGGGCAGCCTGGCCAAGGTCGCCATGGACGTCTCCATCATGATGACCAGCGAGGTCGGCGAGGTGTCGGAGCCCTACGTCCGCCATCGCGGCGCCAGCTCCACCATGCCGCAGAAGCAGAACCCGGTGTCGTGCGAGCTGATCCTCGCCGCGTCCAAGGTGGTGCGGCAGCACGCCGGGCTGATGCTGGACGCCATGGTCCACGACTTCGAGCGGGCCACCGGCCCCTGGCACCTGGAGTGGTTCGCCGTGCCGGAGAGCTTCGCGCTGACCTCGGGCGGGCTGGCCCAGGCGGAGTTCATGCTGGCCGGCCTGCGCGTCGACACCGGAGCCATGGCGCGCAACCTCGCCTCCTCGCGCGGGCTGATCGTCGCGGAGTCGGTGATGATGGCGCTCGCCCCCTTCACCGGCCGCAAGGAGGCCCACGACCTCGTCTACGCCGGCTGCCGCCGGGCGGTGGAGGAGGACCGGGCCCTGCTCGACGTGTTGCGGGAGATGCCGGAGGTGTGCGGGCCGCTCGGCGCCGGCCGGCTGGCCGAGCTGCTGGAGCCCGCCGCCTACGTCGGCCAGGCGCCGCGCATGGTCGACCGGGTGCTGGGACGGTCATGACCGCCGGCACCCGCAGCGAGGCCGACGCCTTCGGGTCCGTCGCCATCCCCGCCGACCGCTACTGGGGGGCGCAGACGCAGCGCGCGCTCGGCGTCTTCCGCATCGGCGGGGAACGGCTGCCCGTCGCCGTGGTCCGCGCCTTCGGCCTGCAGAAGGGGGCGGCGGCGCGGGCCAACCGCCGCCTCGGGCGGCTGCCCGAGGGGCTCGCCGACGCCATCGCCGGGGCGGCGGCGGAGCTCGCCGCCGGCGCCTTCGACGAGCATTTCCCCCTGCCGGTCTGGCAGACCGGCAGCGGCACCCAGACCAACATGAACGCCAACGAGGTGATCGCCAACCGCGCCAACGAGCGCCTCGGCGCCGGGCTGGGAACGCGCGCACCGGTCCACCCCAACGACCACGTCAACCTCGGCCAGTCCTCCAACGACAGCTTTCCCACGGTCATGAACCTGGCCGCCGTGCTGGCCTGCGAGCGGCGGCTGGCGCCGGCGCTGCGGCGCCTGCACGGCTCCCTCGACGGCTGCGCCCGGCGCTTCGCCGGCGCCGTGCGCATCGGCCGCACCCATCTCAACGACGCCGTGCCGATGACCATGGGCCAGGCCTTCGCCGGCTACGCCCGGCAGGTGGAGCTGGGGCTGGAGCGCGTGGAGGGCAGCCTGCCGCGGCTGCGCCTGCTGGCCCAGGGCGGCACCGCGGTGGGCACCGGCCTCAACGCCGCGCCCGGCTTCGACGCCGCCTTCTGCGAGGAGCTGAGCGCCCTCGCCGGCACCCCCTTCGCGCCCAACCCGGTGAAGGTCGAGGGCATGGCCGCCCACGACGCCCTGGTGGAGCTGTCGGGCGTGCTCAACGTGCTGGCGACGTCGCTGACCAAGATCGCCAACGACGTCCGCCTGCTGGGCAGCGGCCCGCGCTGCGGCCTGGGCGAGCTGGTCGTCCCCGACGACGGTCTGACCTCCTCCATCATGCCGGGCAAGCGCAACGCCACCCTGGCCGAGGCCCTGGTGCAGGTGTGCCAGCGGGTGACCGGCAACCACGTGACGGCGACCCTGGCCGGCGCCTCCGGCCTGTTCGAGCTCAACGTCGCCAAGCCGGCGCTGGTGCACGCGGTGCTGCAATCGGCCGAGCTGCTGGCCGATGCCGGCGCGGCCTTCGCCACCGGCCTGGTCGACGGGCTGGCGGTGGACGAGGCGCGGCTCGCCCGCAACGTCGCCATGGCGCTGATGCCGGCGACCGCGCTGACGCCGCGGCTGGGCTACGACGCCGTCGCCGCCATCACCCGCAGGGCCGAGCGCGACGGTCTGTCCGTGCGCGACGCCACCCTGGCGCTGGGCCTGATGTCGGCCGCGGAGTTCGACGCCGCCGTCGATCCCGCCGCGCTGGCCCGCCCCCACGACTGACGCGCCCCGCCCCGGGACCGCCAACGGAACACCGCCCCATGCAGATCCGCACCGTTTTCGAGCGCGACCTTCCCATCACCTCGCCCGGCGCCAACGCCGTGGTCGATTTCGCCGGCCTGACCACCAGCGTGGTGGTGGTGGAAAGCGACGTGGTGCGCGACGGCCGCCCCCTCACCGGCTACGGCTTCGGCTCCATCGGCCGCTGGTCGGTCGGCGGGCTGCTGCGCGAGCGCTTCCTGCCGCGGCTGATGAACGCCGATCCGGCGGAGCTGGTGGACGGGAGCGGGCTGATCGACCCCTTCCGCTGCTGGGCCGTCGCCATGCGCAACGAGAAGCCCGGCGGCCACGGCGAGCGGGCGGTGGCCATGGGCGCCATCGACATGGCGCTGTGGGACCTGCGGGCCAAGGCCGAGGGGCTGCCCCTGTGGCGCCTGCTGGCCGACCGCTTCCACGGCGGCGCGGCGGACGGGCGGGTGGCGGTCTACGCCGCCGGCGGCTACTACCGCCCGGGCGCCACCGCGGGCTCGCTGGCGGACGAGCTGAAGGGCTACCGCGACCTCGGCTACACCGCGGTCAAGCTGAAGATCGGCGCCGCACCGCTGGCCACCGACGTCGCCCGCATCGAGACCGCGGTCGCCGTCATGGGCGCCGCCGACCGGGTGGCGGTGGACGCCAACGGCCGGTTCGACCTGCCCACCGCGCTGGCCTACGCCGAGGCGCTGGAGCCGATCGGCCTGCGCTGGTACGAGGAGGCCGGCGACCCGCTGGACTTCCGCCTCCAGGCGGTGCTTGCGGAGCGCTACCGCGGACCGCTGGCGACCGGCGAGAACCTGTTCTCCTCGCAGGACGCCCGCAACCTGCTGCGCTACGGCGGCCTGCGCCCGGACCGCGACGTGCTGCAGTTCGACTGCGGCCTGTCCTACGGGCTGCCGGACTACCTGAAGACGCTGGACCACCTGGACCGCCACGGCTGGTCGCGGCGGTCGATCCACCCGCACGGCGGCCACCAGATGTCGCTCAACCTCGCCGCCGGCCTCGGCCTCGGCGGCAACGAATCCTATCCCGGCGTGTTCCAGCCGCTCGGCGGCTTCGCCGACGGCATCGCGGTGGAGGACGGCACCGTCGCCTTGCCCGACGTGCCCGGCGTCGGGCTGGAGCTGAAGACCGACCTCTGGCGCTGGCTGCGGACGCTGGGCGACCACTGATCCTGCCGCGGCCGCGGCGGGGGAGGGCGGGGGCAAGGTCCCGGACGGAGAACCGAACGCCCGGCGGATCAGACCTTGCCCCCACCCGCCCGGCCTTCGGCCGGGCCCCTCCCCCCCGCGGCGGCGCCGGGGGAGGGGGTGAACCGCTCCATCAGCGCCCGCGCCGCGAGCGACAGGGGCCGGCCGGCCGGCCACACCAGGTACCAGTGGCGCATCAGCGGGAAGCCGTCGACGTCCAGCTCGCGCAGGCCGACGCTCGACGCCAGCGCCAGGCGCGGCACCACCGCCAGGCCGAGGCCGCCCAGCACCGCCTGCTTGATCGCCTCGGTGCTGCCCAGCTCCATGCGCACCCGCGGGGCCAGCCCGCGCTCGGCCAGCAGGCGCTCCACCGCCATGCGGGTGCCGGAGCCGCGCTCGCGCAGCAGCAGCGGCCCGGCCGTCACCTCGGCCAGCGCCACCCGGCGGCCGCCCAGGGGATGACCGTCGGGCGCCACCACCACCAGGGGATTCTCCAGGAAGGCGACGCTCTCCACCGCCACGTCGTCGGGCGGATGGCCGAACACCGAGAGGTCGTCGGCGCCCTGGCGCAGGCGGGCCAGCACCTCCTCGCGGTTGGCGAGCAGGATCTCGACGTCGATGCCGGGATGGGCGGCGCAGAAGGGGCCGAGCAGGCGCGGCAGGAAGTACTCGGCCGAGGTGACGCCAGCCAGCCGCAGCCGGCCGCGCGTCAGCCCCTTCAGCGCGTCCACCGTCTGCTCGAAGCGGGCGAGCCCGGCGGTCAGCTCGCGGCTCAGCACCAGCAGCGCCTCGCCGGCCTCGGTCAGGCGCACGGTGCGCCCCGAGGTGTCGAACAGCGGCAGGCCGACGGCGTCGGCGATCTTGCGCATCTGGATCGACAGGGCCGGCTGGGTCAGGAACAGCTCCTCCGCGGCACGGCTGAAGCTGCCGAGCCGGGCGATCGCCTCGAAGGCGCGGAGCTGGCGGAAGGTCAGGTGCATCATAAGCTCCAGCTTATCGGAGCCATTTTATACTTTAATTTCCAATTATGGAAGAGGCGAACCATACTGCGGTCCAAGAGCGAACCCACCGAGGGAGGACGAGGATGGACGGCGGCATCGAGACCGGCAAGCGCCAGGGGCGCTGGTCCGCGGGAGTGATGCAGTACAAGGCGATGGGCTATTGGCAGCCGGATTACGAGCCCAAGGACACCGACATCCTCTGCTGCTTCCGCATCACGCCCCAGGAGGGCGTCGACCCGGTCGAGGCGGCGGCGGCGGTGGCCGGCGAATCCTCGACGGCGACCTGGACGGTGGTCTGGACCGACCGGCTGACGACCTTCGAGAACTACCAGGCCAAGGCCTACCGCGTGGATCCCGTTCCCGGCGCACCGGGGAGCTGGTTCGCCTTCATCGCCTACGACATCGACCTGTTCGAGGAGGGCTCGGTCACCAACGTCGCCGCCTCGATCATCGGCAACGTCTTCGGCTTCAAGCCGCTGAAGGCCCTGCGGCTGGAGGACATGCGCTTCCCGCTGGCCTACGTGAAGACCTTCCAGGGTCCGGCCACCGGCATCGTCGTGGAGCGCGAGCGGCTCGACAAGTTCGGGCGGCCGCTGCTCGGCGCCACCGTCAAGCCGAAGCTCGGCCTGTCGAGCCGCAACTACGGCCGCGTCGTCTACGAGGCGCTGCAGGGCGGCCTCGACTTCACCAAGGACGACGAGAACATCAACGACCAGTCCTTCATGCGCTGGCGCGACCGCTGGCTCTACGCCATGGAGGCGGTCAACGCCGCCGAGGCCCGCAGCGGCGAGGTCAAGGGCCACTACCTCAACGTCACCGCCGGCGACATGGAGGCGATGTACGAGCGCGCCGAGTTCGCCAAGGAGCTGGGCAGCGTCATCATCATGATCGACCTGGTCGCCGGCTACACCGCCATGCAGTCCATGGCCAAATGGTGCCGGCGCAACAACATGCTGCTGCACCTGCACCGAGCCGGACACAGCACCTACACGCGCCAGAAGAACCACGGCATCAACTTCCGCGTCATCACCAAGTGGGCCCGCCTGATCGGCGTCGACCACATCCACACCGGCACCGTCATCGGCAAGCTGGAGGGCGACCCGCACACCACCCGCAGCTATCTCGACAATTGCCGGGAGAGCTACGTCCCGACCGAGCTGCGCAACGGCGTCTTCTTCGATCAGGACTGGGGCAGCCTGCGCAGGATGATGCCGGTGGCGTCCGGCGGCATCCACGCCGGGCAGATGCACCAGCTCCTCGACATCTTCGGCGACGACGTCGTGCTGCAGTTCGGCGGCGGCACGATCGGCCACCCGCACGGCATCGCCGCCGGGGCCACCGCCAACCGGGTCGCCCTGGAGGCCATGGTGTTCGCCCGCAACGCCGGCCGCGACATCCTGGCGGAAGGGCCCGACATCCTGGCCGCCGCCGCGCGCGGCTGCACGCCGCTGGCGGCGGCGCTGGAGACCTGGAAGGACGTCACCTTCAACTACGCCTCCACCGACACGCCGGACTTCGTGCCGACCCCGTCGGTCGCCTGAGCCGCCGCCCTCTCCCGTCCCGGGAGAGGGAGGGGACCCGCGGCGAAGCGGCGGCGAGGGCGAGGCTGTACTCCTCCCGCACTCCCGGCCTTCCCACGCTGCGCGCGGGTCCCCTTCCTCCCCCGGGGCGGGAGAGGGAGCCGCCGCGAACCAAACCCTGCCGGAAAGGACGACCCAGACCATGATGCGACTGACCCAGGGCACCTTCTCGTTCCTGCCCGACCTCAGCGACGACGAGATCGAGTCCCAGGTGCGCTACGCGCTCTCCAAGGGCTGGCCGATCAGCGTCGAGTTCACCGACGACCCGCACCCGCGCAACACCTACTGGGACATGTGGGGCCTGCCCATGTTCGACCAGCAGGACCCAGCGCAGGTCATGGTGGCGCTGGAGGAGTGCCGCAAGACCTACCCCGGCCACTACATCCGCATGGTCGCCTACGACCGCAGCGCCGGGCGGCAGACGGTGGCGCTCTCCTTCATCGCCCACCGCCCGCCGAACGAGCCGGGCTTCCGGCTGGAGCGCCAGGCCGGGGCCGACCGCCGCCTGACCTACCGGCTGCACAGCTACGCCACCGACCGTCCCGCCGGCGAACGCTACGGAGCCTGACCCCATGGACACCGCGATCGCCGGCGACGCCGTTCCCGACGACACGGCCGTCGACCTCGCCGGGGCCCTGCGCGACGCGCAGATCGACGAGATGCTCGCCCAGCTCGACCGCGAGCTGGTCGGGCTCGCCCCGGTCAAGACGCGCATCCGCGAGACGGCGGCGCTGCTGCTGGTGGACCGGCTGCGCCGCTCGGTCGGGCTGGAGGGGGAGCGCCCCAGCCTGCACATGTGCTTCACCGGCCCGCCGGGAACCGGCAAGACCACGGTGGCGCAGCGCATGGGCACCATCCTGCACCGGCTCGGCTACATCCGGAAGGGCCACCTCGTCACCGTCACCCGCGACGACCTGGTCGGCCAGTACATCGGCCACACCGCCCCCAAGACCAAGGAGGTGCTGAAGCGCGCCATGGGCGGCGTGCTGTTCATCGACGAGGCCTACTATCTCTACCGGCCGGAGAACGAGCGCGACTATGGCCAGGAGGCCATCGAAATCCTGTTGCAGGCGATGGAGAACCAGCGCGACGATCTCGTCGTCATCCTCGCCGGCTACAAGGACCGCATGGATACCTTCTTCCAGTCGAACCCCGGCCTGTCCTCGCGCATCGCCCACCACATCGACTTCCCCGACTACACCGTCGACGAGCTGATGGCGATCGCCGGACTGATGCTGGAGGCCCGCGGCTACCGCTTCGCTCCGGGCGCCGGGACGGCGTTCCGCGAGTATCTGGAGCGCCGCCGCACCCGGCCGCACTTCGCCAACGCCCGCTCCGTGCGCAACGCGCTGGACCGCGCCCGGCTGCGCCACGCCAACCGGCTGGTCGCCGCGGCCGCCACGGCGACCCGGCGCGACCTCATGGAGATCGCCGAAGCCGACATCCGCGCCAGCCGCGTCTTCGCGGGGGCGGCATGACGGAAGCCCGGTTCGCCGCGGTGGTCTTCGACCTGGACGGCACGCTGGTGGACAGCGCCGCCGACCTGCGCGACGCCGTCAACCGCCTGCTGGCCGGGCTGGACCGCCCGCCGCTCGACCTCGCCACGGTGCGCCGCTTCATCGGCGACGGCGCGGCGCGCCTGGTGGAGCGGGCGCTGGCGGCGACCGGCGGCGTGCCCGGCGACCTGGCGCCGCACGTCGAGCGCTTCCTGGCGATCTACGAGGCTGATCCCGCGGCCAGGACGCGGCTCTATCCGGGGGTCGCCGACACCCTGGCGGCGCTCGCCGCGCTGGGAGTGCGGCTCGCCGTCTGCACCAACAAGCCGCTGGCGGCGACGCGGCGCCTGCTGGCCGACCTCGGCATCGCCCCCCGCTTCGCCGCGGTGGTCGGCGGCGACAGCTACCCCACGCGCAAGCCGTCGCCCGAGCCGCTGCTGGGCGTGCTGGGGATGCTCGGCGTGGCGCCGGGCGAGGCGGCCTTCGTCGGCGACAACGAGCACGATGTCGCCACCGCCCGCGCCGCCGGGATGGCGCGGGTGTACCTCATGGCCTACGGCTACGCCCGGGTGCCGCTGGAGACGCTGCCCCACGACGGCGTGCTGGGCGACTTCGCCGAGGTGCTGGGCGCCGTCCGGCGCCCCTGCTCCGGTAAGCCCTCCGCCATGGCGGGCTAGCGGACTCACGCATCTTCCACCCGTGCGACAGACCCTCCCTCGCCCCCGGCAGGGCCGAGGGAGGGAACGGCACGCGGCGACAATGGGTGGATGCGCTGGCCCCAGGGGGAAGGGGGACTCCTCAGAGCGGTGCCGGTTCGGCGGCGTCGGCGCGGGGGCGGCGCAGCTTGGCACTCGACACCGCGCGCCGCACGATGACGGCGAAGGAGCGCACCGCCGCCGCGCGCTCGCCGTCGCGCTTCCACAGGATGCCGGGCGTGCGCAGCGGCGTCGGGCTTTCCAGGGCGATGATGCGCAGGTTCTCCAGGTCCGACACCGCCTGTTCCGACACGATGGCGGCGATCTCCATCCGGCGCACCAGGCTCAGCATGGCGGCGATCGTGTTGGTCTCCGCCACCACCACCGGCTCGGCCCCGGCCGACTGGAAGCAGCCGTCGAGCATCCGCCGCGTCGTGAACTCCCGCGGCAGCAGGACCAGGTTCTGGCGGTGCAGCTCGACGATGCGGATGCGCTTGCGCGCGGCGAACGGATGCTGGGCCCCCACCGCCAGCACCATCTCCTCGTTGTAGAGCGGCTCGAACCACAGCTCGCGCAGCTCGGCCGGCCGGTAGGAGATGCCGATGTCGAGGTCGCCGGAGCGCAGCCGGTCCTCGATCGCCGCCGCCGGCAGTTCCTCGACGGTCACCCGGACCGCCGGGTTGTTGGTGAGGAAGGTCGCCAGGCAGCTCGGGATCAGGCTGATGTTGAAGGTGTGCGTGGCACCGATGCGCACCATGCCGCGCAGCGGCCGCGCCGTTCCCTTGAGGGTGCGCACGCCGTCGTCGATCTCGCGCAGGGCCTTGGTGACGCTGGGCAGCAGCAGCTCGCCGGCCTCGGTCATCACGACCCGCTTGCCGACCCGGTCGAACAGGCGCTGGCCGATCTCCTCCTCGAGCTGCTTGATCTGGTGCGACAGGGTCGACTGGGTGACGTGCACCTTCTCGGCGGCGTGGGTGAAGTTCAGGCGCTCGGCGAGCGCCGCGAAGTACCGCAGGTGCCGGAGTTCCATGCCTCGTCCCCCTTGCGTCGACGGCGGCGGAGCGGGGGCGAACGCCCCGAACCATCGACGGCATCACTGGTCACGATGGGCATCTATCATTTCTCCGTTGGCCCTGGAAACAATAGAATGCCCGGCAGTCCGTTGGGCTGACGAACGGCGGCGTCCGCGCCCGTCCCGTCGCCACGGCAACGACCGCCGCGCGGCGGCACCCCGGGGGGAGGACCGATGCCTCAGTTCAGCGAAACCAGCGTGACCGACGCCGTGCTCGAGCGCTTCGCCGCGTGCGACGACGCCCGCTTCAAGACCGTCATGACCGCGCTCGTCCGCCACCTGCACGACTTCGTGCGGGAGGTCGAGCTGACCGAGGCGGAATGGATGACGGGCATCCAGTTCCTCACGGCGACCGGCCAGACCTGCACCGACCGGCGGCAGGAGTTCATCCTGCTGTCCGACACGCTGGGGGTGTCGATGCTGGTGGACGCCATCAACAACCGCAAGCCGGCCGGGGCGCTGGAATCGGCGGTGCAGGGGCCCTACTACTGGGAGGGGGCGCCGGAGCGGCCGCTCGGCAGCGACCTCGCCGACGGCGTGAAGGGCGAGCCGGCGTTCTATTCCGGGCGCGTGCTGACGCTCGACGGCACGCCGATCGCCGGTGCCCTGCTCGACGTCTGGTCGGGCGACGGCGAGGGCAACTACGACATGCAGATGCCCGGCGAGACGGAGATGCGGGCGCGCGGCAAGCTGCGCACCGACGCCGAGGGCCGCTACTGGTTCCGCTCGATCCGTCCCACCTCCTACCCGGTCCCCACCGACGGCCCGGTCGGCGCGATGCTCAACCGGATGGGGCGCCATCCCTTCCGGCCCGGGCACATCCACATGATCGTCTCGGCGCCCGGGCACCGCGCGGTGACGACCCAGCTCTTCGTCGCCGGCGACGGCTATCTCGAGTCCGACGCGGTCTTCGGCGTGAAGGATTCCCTGGTCATCGATTTCCGCCGGCACGAGCCCGGCACCGCGCCGACCGGCGAGGCCGTGGACGTCCCGTTCTACACGGTCGAGTACGACTTCGTGCTCTGCCCGGTCGCCGAACCGGCCCTGCAGGACTGAACGCGGGCGATCCCCGCCACACCCGTTTGGAGAATTGCCATGCGCAGCGCGATCTGCCGCAGCGATGCGGACAGCATCCGGATCCATGGGCTCGACCTCGCCGCCGACATCCTCGGCAAGGTCGATCTCGGCCAGATGGCCTTCCTGGAGATCTGGGGGCGCCTTCCGGACGAGCGGGAGGACGCCGTCTTCAACGCGCTGGTGGTCGCCCTGGTCGAGCACGGCCTGACCCCCAGCGTGCTGGCGGCGCGGCTCACCTACCTGGGCGCGCCGGACTCGCTCCAAGCGGCGGTGGCGGCGGGCCTCAGCGGCGTCGGTACGGTCTTCGTCGGCAGCATCGAGGGGGCCGCCCGGATGCTGCAGGAGGCCGAGGCGGGAAACCGCCCGGCGGACGAGATCCCGGCGCTGGCCCGGGACATCGTGGCGCGCTTCAAGGCGGAGAAGCGGATCATCCCGGGGCTCGGCCATCCCATCCACAAGCAGGCCGATCCGCGCACCGAGCGGCTGCTCGCCATCGCCGCGGAGAACGGCTTCCGCGGCAACCACGTGCGGCTGCTGGAGGCGGTCGCGGCGGAGGCCGAACGGTCGCTCGGGCGCCACCTTCCGGTCAACGTCTCCGGGGCGATCGGGGCGATCGCCAGCGAACTCGGCCTCGACTGGCGGGTGTGCCGCGGCATCGGGCTCATCGCCCGCACCATCGGGCTGGTCGCCCACCTGCTGGAGGAGATCCGCTCGCCGCTCGCCCGCGAGCTCTGGCTGCGCACCGAGCACGACGCCCAGCCGCCCGCGTGAGCGCCGGCGCACCTCCCGCCCCGCGACATCGACCTTGCCCCCGGGTGTTCCATGGCTGCCGATCTCGATCCCCGTGACGTTCTGGACCTCTACCCGCCGCACCGGGACACCATCCCGTCGCTGCTGGCGTCGCGCCGCGCCGCCGGGCCCGACCGTCCGGCGCTGCTGTTCGAAGGGCGGAGCTGGAGCTACGCCGAGATCGACGCCGCCAGCGACGCGCTGGCGCGGGCGCTGGTGGTGCGCGGCGTCGGCAGGGGGGACCGCATCGGCCTCGTCTCCCTCAACGGCGACGTCGCCCTCCTGGTGTTCCTCGCCGCGGCCAAGGTGGGCGCCCTGTTCGTGCCGATGAACCCCGGGCTCGCCGACGGCGAGCTGGCCTACGTCCTCGGGCACTGCCGCCCCACCGTGGTCGCCAGCCAGGCCGAGGACCTGGAGCGGGTCGAGCGCATCACCGGCGCCTTCGCCGAGGTTCCCTGGCTGCTGCCGCTGGACGAGATCGGCGCCGCCGCCGGCGACGTCGCCGGCGTCGTCGCCCGGATCGAGCAGTACGCCGGCCCCAACGGCGCCGTCCACCTCGCCGAGGTGGGGCCGGACGACCCGGCCGTGGTGATCTACACCTCGGGCACCACGGGCTTCCCCAAGGGGGTGGTGCACAGCCACAGGAACTACGTGTGGGCCGGCGAGGCGTTCGTCGAGCGGATGCGCCTGCAGCCGGACGACCGCCTGCTGACGGTGCTGCCCTTCTTCCACGTCAACGCGCTCTTCTACTCCTGGGGCGGCGCGCTCGCCGCCGGTGCGGCGATGGTCACCACCCGCCGCTTCAGCGCGTCGCGCTTCTGGACCCTGGCGGCGGAGACCGGGGCGACGGTGTTCAACGTCCTCGCCGCGCTGGGCAACATCCTGGCCAAGCGGCCGCGCGGCGAGTTCGATCCCGGCCACCGCATCGCCAAGATCTACGGCGGGCCGATCAGCGCCGAGATGATTCGGGTGTTCCAGGAGGACTTCCACGTCCCCACCCTGATCGAGGGTTACGGGATGTCGGAGATCCCCGGCGCCTGCAACAACCCGTTCGCCGGCCCGCACAAGGTCGGCAGCATCGGCACGGCGGCGCGCCACCCGCGCTTCGACGGAACCTTCGTCGAGCTGCGGGTCGTCGACGACGAGGGCGGCGACGTGCCGGTCGGCGCGATGGGCGAACTCCTCGTGAAGACGCCGATCATGGCGCTGCACTACCTCGACGATCCCGAGCAGACGCGGGCGGCCATGCGCGACGGCTGGTTCGTCACCGGCGACTACGTCCGGCGGGACGCGGACGGCTACCACTACTTCGTGGCCCGCAAGCGCGACATCATCCGCCGGCGCGGCGAGAACATCTCGGGCGCCGAGCTCGACCGCATCCTGTCCGAGCACCCGGGCATCCTGGAGGCCGCCACCATCGGCGTCCCGGCCGAGCTGGGCGACGAGGAGATCATGGCCGTCCTGGTGCCGCGCGCCGAGCCGCCGTCGGCCGAGGAGGTCCTCGACTGGTGCCGCGGCCGGATGGCGGCGATGAAGATCCCGCGCTTCGTCGTCTTCGTCGACGCCCTGCCGCACACCTCGTCGCACCGCGTCGAGAAGTACCGCCTCAAGCAGGACCCCTCCCTGCTGGCGAGGGCCTTCGACCGGGAGCGCAGCGTGTCGGCGGCGCCCACCTGACCGGCGGCGACCGCGTGGGAACGGAAACGACGACAGAACAAGGAAAGGGAGGTAAGCCATGAAGACGTTCGTGTCCGGCGCGCTGCTGGCCGTCGGCCTGGCGGCGCTGACCGCCGTCCCGGCCGCCGCGGCGCCGGAAACCATCCGGCTCACCGTCGCGGCGAGCCACCCCGTCACGATTCCCTGGATCGGCCTGATCCCCAAGGTCTTCATCCCCGAGGTGGACAAGCGGCTGGCGGCCACCGGGGCGTACCGGATCGAGTGGCAGGAGGCCTACGGCGGGCAGCTCTACAAGGCCAACGCCACCCTCACCTCGGTCGAGCAGGGCATCACCGACATCGGCTGGGTGTTCAGCTATCTCGAAGCGCCCAAGATGCCGCTCAGCCAGGTGACCACCTACACCCCGTTCTCCACCGACGACGTCCCCGCCATGCTCGACGTCATGACCGAGCTGATGGCGACGGTGCCGGAGTTCCGCAAGGAGTGGGAGCGCTACAACATCGTGTTCCTCGGGGCGACCGGCTCGGACACCTACGACATCTTCACCAAGTTCCCGGTCGATGCGGTCGAGGACCTCAAGGGGCGGAAGATCTCGTCGCCCGGGGCGCCCGGCATCTGGCTGCGCGGCGTCGGCGCGACGCCGGTCGACGGGGCGCTCACCACCTTCTACACCGACATCCAGACCGGCGTGTCGGAGGGCGTGCTGTCGCTCGCGACCGGCGTGCTGCCGACCAAGCTCTACGAGGTGGCGCCCTACGTCACCCGGGTCAATCTCGGCGTCGTCTTCTCCGGCGGCCTCGCCATCAACCGCGACCGTTGGGACGGCCTGCCGAAGGAGGTGCAGACGGCGCTCAAGGAGGCCGGCGCCGTCTATTCGAAGGCGCACGGCCAGGACCTCATGGAACGCCACGAGGCGGCGCTGAAGGCGATCGTCGAGGCCGGCAAGACCCAGGACCCGCCCGTCACGGTCGCCGTCCTGCCGCCGGCGGAGCGCCAGAAGTGGATCGACCAGCTTCCCAACATCGCCGCCGACTGGGTCAAGGCCAACGAGGCGCGGGGCCTGCCGGCGCGCAAGTTCCTCGAAGCCTACATGGCGGGCCTGCGCAAGCACGGCCAGACCCCGGCCCGCGACTGGGACAAGACCCTCTGACAGGGGCGCGCGGGGCGTGGTCGCGTTGGCCCCCCTCCCGACCACGCCCCCGTCCGCATGTC
Organism: Azospirillum sp. ST 5-10; assembly: GCF_051225715.1. Taxonomy (NCBI): domain Bacteria; kingdom Pseudomonadati; phylum Pseudomonadota; class Alphaproteobacteria; order Rhodospirillales; family Azospirillaceae; genus Azospirillum; species Azospirillum sp. ST 5-10. Next base: position 76,883 of record NZ_JBPJSP010000012.1, on the reverse strand, counting down.
CCACCCCCCGAGCCCCCGAGAAGCGAGCCGGCGATGTCCCTGGACCTGAGCGAACGCACCTCCCCATCCACCACGGTCGGCGAGCCCGCCGTCGAGAGCGGCCTGCTGCGGGCCTGGGCCGTCTTCGTCGACGGGCTGGGCGCCGCCGGGTCGGTGCTGATCGGCGCGCTGATGGTCCTCGTCTGCGCCGACGTGCTCGGCCGCAACCTGCTGAACCGGCCGATCCCCAACGTGGCGGAGCTGTCGGCCTGGTCGGTCGTGGTGATCGTCTTCCTCCAGCTCGCCAGCACGGTGCGGCACGACCGGATGGCGCGGGCCGAGATCTTCATCGACCCGCTGGCCCGCCGCGCCCCGGAAGCCGGGGCGGCGCTGAACGCGGTCTTCGCGCTGCTCGGCGCGGCGGCGTGCGCGCTGATCGCCTACGCGACCTGGCCGATCATCGCCCGCGACATCGACATCGGCGAGTACATCGGCATCGAGGGCCTCGCCACCCTTCCGACCTGGCCGTTCCGCGTGCTCGTCGTGCTCGGGGCCGGCGTCGCCGCCCTCCAGTACCTGATCGGCGCCGTCCAGGCGCTGAACGCCGCACGCCCCGCGAGGACCCCATGAGCACCGTCACCATCGGCCTCCTGGCCGTCGCGGCACTCCTGCTGCTGATCTATTTCGGCCTCCACATCGGCGTGTCGCTGCTGGTGACCTCGCTCGGCGCCGTCGCCGCCCTGCGCGGTCCCGACGTGGCGCTGCGCATGATCGGCGCGGTCGCCAACGACTCGCTGCGCGAGTACGTGTTCGCCGTCGTCCCGCTCTTCATCCTCATGGGGCTGCTGGTCACCGTCTCCGGGGTCGGGCGGGACACCTTCGACCTGTTCGAGCACCTGCTGCGCCGGGTGCGCGGCGGGCTCGGCATCGCCACGGTCTTCGCCAACGCGGTGTTCGCCTCCATCACCGGCATCTCGATCGCCTCGGCCTCCGTCTTCTCCAAGGTGGCGGTCCCGGAGATGATCCGTCACGGCTACACCCGGCGCTTCTCCGTCGGCGTGGTGGCGGGGAGCTCGGTGCTCGGCATGCTCATCCCGCCGTCCTTGCTGATGATCGTCTACGGCGTGCTCGCCGAGGAATCGGTCGGCCGGATGTTCATCGCCGGCATCCTGCCGGGCATCCTGGTGGCAGCCTGCTTCGTCGTCCTGATCGTGGTGATGACCCGCCTGCGCCCGCACATGGTGCTGGAGCACCCGGACCGGCCGATGGAGACGGGCCCGGACGCGCGCGGCGGCCTGGCCGCGGTGCTGCGCAAGGGCCTGCCGATCGTCGCGCTGGTGGTGCTGGTGCTGGGCGGCCTCTACGCCGGCTTCTTCAACCCGACCGAGGCCGGCGCCGTGGGGGCGCTGGGGGCGCTGGCGATCGCCCTGCTGCGCCGGTCCCTCACGGCGGGGCGGTTCTGGACGATCCTGGTGGAGACCGGCCACGTCGCCGTCTCGGTGCTCTTCCTGGTGCTCGCCGCCAGCATGTTCAGCCGCATGCTGGCGATGTCGGGGCTTCCCGCCGCCCTGTCCGACCTGCTGCTCGGCGACCGCTTCGGCCCCCACGTGTTCCTCCTCGCCTATCTCGCCCTGGTGCTGGTGCTGGGCTGCCTGATCGATTCGGTGTCGATCATGCTGATCGTGCTGCCGATCGCCCTGCCGGTCGCGCGGGCGGCGGGCTTCGACCTCGTCTGGTTCGGCGTGCTGACCGTCGTCGCCGTCGAGATCGGCCTCCTCACCCCGCCGTTCGGAATTTCGGTCTACACGGTCAAGTCCGCCCTGAACGACAGCGCCCTGTCGATCAGGACCATCTTCGCCGGGACTACGCCCTTCGTGCTGGCCATGCTGTTCGCCCTTGGCATCCTCGTGGTCTTTCCGGGAATATCGACGGCCTTGATCGGCCGGTAGCAAGAGGTGACTTCCGCATGACGGACAACGCGTCCATGAAGGTTCTCGGCATCTCCGGAAGCCTGCGCCAGGGCTCGTACAACACCGCGCTCCTGCGCGCGGCGAAGGAGCTGGCACCCGGCGGCATGACGGTCGAGGAATTCGACCTCACGCCGATTCCCTTCTACAACGACGATCTCCGCCTGCAGGGCTACCCGCCCAGCGTCGAGGCGCTGCGGACGGCCATCCGGCAGGCCGACGCCCTGCTGTTCGTCACGCCGGAATACAACCGGTCGATTCCCGGCGTGCTGAAGAACGCCATCGACTGGGCGTCGCGCGGGCCGGAGCAGCCGTTCGACGGCAAGCCGGTCGCCATCATGGGGGCGAGCCCCAGCGCGCTCGGCACCGCGCTCGCCAACCATCACCTGCGCCAGATCCTGATGTTCCTGAACGCGCAGATGCTCAACGGCCCCGAGGTCCTGGTGGGCGGCGCCACGGCCAAGTTCGACGAGGGCGGACGGCTGACCGACCAGACCACCCGCGAGTTCGTCCAGAAGCACCTGTCCAGGCTGATGGACCTGACGGCACGGCTCAAGGGCTGACCGGGAGGGGCTGACCGGGAGGGGCTGACCGGGAGGGGCTGACCGGGAAGGCGACCGGCGGCGTTCGCCGCCGGCGTGCCGCGGGGGAAGCGCGACGGTCTACCGGCGTGTCGATGAACGCGCCCGTCTCCGTCCATGGCCGATCAGCGCGCCGTGCACGATGCCGGCGGCCAGGCTGGTGTGGCCGCTGAACATGACGAGGCCGAGCCCCCAGCCCTGCCAGGCGGCGAGGAGGGTCAGCGCCAGCGCCAGGGCGCAGGCACCGGCGGCGCGCAGGGCGCGCGTGGTGGACGCCGGCAGCGGCCGTCCGAAGAGATCGTGCTGCTGGCGGTCCATCGCCGAGGCCAGCGCCGCGAAGCCCACCAGGCACAGCACGAAGGGGGGCAGGTGGCTCATCACCGTCCTCCGCGCGTCGCGCCGGCGGCGACGGGGGAGGGGCCGGGCTGGCCCGCGGACCGGGATCGCGGCCGGTGTCTGGCCGCGCCGGCCGCCAGGGCCGCATGGAGCGCCGCCAGCGCCCAGCACATGAGGTCGACGCCGATGAACACCCAGTCGCCCTCGGCCGCGCTGCGCCACAGCGGCCGTTGCGTGGCGACGGCGTTGACGACGGGCAGCAGCGTCAGCAGCGCGGCCGCCGTCCAGAGCTGTTCGATCCAGGCCTTGCCGGCCGGGCGCAGCGCGGCGTGCGCCAGCGTCAGCGCCCAGACGATGAAGAACGCGTGGATCTCCCAGTCGGCGCGCCCCGCCAGCCCCTGCGGCAGCAGCCGGTTCGCCCACAGGAACGACGCCATGGCGACGGACAGGCCGGCGATGCCCGCGATGTTCAGCCGCTCCACGAGGCGGAAGCCGACGTAGGGCCGGTCCGGGTCGGGCAGCTTCTGCCGCCGCTTGACGGTCCACATCACCAGGCCCGTGCCCACCATGGCCGTGCCCATGAGGCTGACGAGGAAGTACAGCCAGCGCGTCACGGTGTCGCTGAAGCGTCCCAGATGCAGCGCGTAGAGCACGCCGCGCGTCTCGGCCGCGGCCCCCACGCTCTCGCGGACCGTCAGCAGCGTGCCGGTGGTGCCGTCGAACTCCATGTATTGCGGGCTCATGGAGACACGGCCGGCCTCCCCGCGCGCCACCGCCACCCGCGCCGCGCCGTCGCCGGGATGGGTGGCGGTGACGCGGCCGACGTTGCCCCGGCCCCAGCGTTCCTCGGCCTGGCGCACCATGTCCTCGACGGAGGCGAGCGGGACCGCCTGGCCGCTGGGCTGGCCCGGCTGGATGACGGGGCTGAGCTCGGCCGTGAGCTGCTGGCGGTCGGCCGGCGTCTCGATCGCCACCCGCTCGCCCCAGGGCACGTACAGCGCCATCAGCGTCACCAGCCCGGTGTAGGTGATCATCGCGTGGAACGGCAGTCCGAACACCGACAGCGCGTTGTGCGCGTCGAGCCACGAGCGCTGTCCCTTGCCCCAGCGGAAGGTGAAGAAGTCGACGAAGATCTTCTTGTGCGTGATGACGCCGCTGACGATGGCCACCAGCATGAACATCGCCGCGACGCCGGCGATCCACCGCCCCCACAGCACCGGCATGTAGTGGAACTGGAAGTGGAAGCGGTAGAAGAAGTCGCCGCCCAGGGTGTCGCGCGCGCTCACCCTGCGGCCGGTCGCGGGGTCGAAGATGCCTTCGCCGAACGCGCGCCGGCCCGGGACGGACGGGGCCGTGCGCCAGAAGACGTAGGCGCTGTTGTTGCGCGCGTCCGGCAGGCGGATGCTCCATTGCGGGCTGCCGGGTGCCACGGTGGCGAGCGCGTCGGCGATGCGCTGGGCCGCGGCGGCCTGGTCGGGCACCTGGGCCTGATGCGGCAGCTCGGGGCGCATCCACTGCGACAGCTCGTCCTTGAAGTAGGACACCGTGCCGGTGAGGAACATGGCGTAGAGGATCCAGCCGAGCAGCAGGCCGACCCACGTGTGCAGGTCGGACATGCTCTGGCGGATGCCGCGGGCGGCGGGACGCGGTTCGTGCCGGGTCTTCACGCGGTGCTCCCCGTCACCAGACGGACCATGCCGCCGCCAGCAGCGGCGCCGCCGCCACCAGCAGGCCCGCCCAGGCGCGCAGGGCGCTGCGCACCGCGAAGACCCAGATCACGGCGGCGGCGTAGATCGCGAAGCTCGCCAGCATGCCGGTGATCACGGCCTGCGGCTTGCTCATCGGCAGCGCCAGCACGGCGACGCTGGCGAGCGACGCCAGCGCGTAGCCGCCGAACAGCGCGGCCGCGATGCGCGAGACGAGCGGCCCGACGGCGCGGGCCCGGTCCGCCAGGGAGGTCATCGGTTGGGCGCTGCCGCAGGCCCGGCGGGAACCGGCGGCAAGCCGTCGGCGCTGACGTAGGCGACCGTCGTGACGTAGCTCACGCCGTCGTACGTCTCGGGGCCGTTCGCGCCCGGGCGCTCGCCGGCGGTGCGGTCGTTGACGCTGACCTCGGCCACGTAAGGCCCCTTCCAGGGCATGGCGAACTCCACGAGCCCCTGCTCGTCGGAGAGGTCCTCCTTGGACCAGCCGGACTGCGTCACCAGCGTCACCTTGGTGTCGGCCCTGGGTTCGCCCTTGAAGAACAGCTTGAACCGTCCCGGTTGGCCGGCCGGCACCAGGTCGAGCGCGAGCTTGGGCGGCTGCTCGGCGAAGCCGGTGATCAGGCGCGCCGCGGGACGGTACCAGCTGGTGATCTCCTCGCCCCCGTCCTTCCAGGTGTAGAGCGGGTACTGCGTGTCCTCGGCGACGATGCTCTCGCCGGGCGCGGCCGTGAAGGGCAGGGTGAAGCCGGTCGCGGTCTTGGTGGCGTCGGAGGTCTGCTCGCCCCGGCTGGAGATGAGCGTGCCGGCCGGTTTGCCGAACTTGTCGAGCAGCCCGGGCGACGCCTCGCGAAGGTTCTCGCCGAACTCGCCGAAATGGATGACCGCGCTCCCGCCGTCGGGCTGCTCGATCCAGATCTGGTGGGCCTGCGCGGGCATGACGAAGCCGAGCGAGGCCAGCAGGGCGATGGTGATCTTGTTCATGGCGGGTCCCGCAGGAAGAGGTGGAGGATCATGCCGGCCGGCGGGCGCCCCGACGCACCGGTGCCCCCACCCTCCGCGTGCCGCGCGGGAGGGTGGGGGCGGACCGTGCGCCGGTGCCTTCGCCCGCCGGGATCAGAAGTCGATCGTGGCGGACAGGATGACGGTCCGCGGCGAGCCGACGGTCACGTACGTGCCGGTCGTCAGCCAATACTCCTCGTCGAAGAGGTTCTCGACGTTGGCGCGCAGCACGACGGGTGTTCCCGCCACCGTGGTGGCGTAGCGGGCGCCGATGTCGACGCGCGTCCAGCCGTCGAAGCGCAGGGTGTTGGCGCTGGTCAGGTAGGAGCCGGAGGTGTGGATGACGCGTCCGTTGAGGGAGAGGCCGGGAACCCACGGCGTGTCCCACTCGAGGCCGGCGGAGAACATCTTGTCCGGCACGCCGGCGGCGTCGTTGCCCTCTTCCGACGCGACCGCCGTCTCGGTCAGCTCGGGGTCCAGGAAGGTCGCGCTGAGGATGCCGCGCAGGCCGGGTTGAAGTTCGCCGAAGACGGAGAATTCCAGGCCGCGGTTGCGCTGTTCGCCGTCGTAGGCCAACTCGTTGGCCGCCGTGCGGATCGAGTTCGGCCGGGTCAGTTGGAAGACGGCCGCGGTCGTCGTGACGGCGCCCCAATCGACCTTGACGCCGGCCTCGTACTGCTTCGACTTGTACGGGGCGAGCACGTCACCGGCGTTGGCGTAGTCGGGCCCGACGATCGTCCCGGTCGTCAGACCCTCGGCATAGTTGGCGTACACCGACACGTCCTGCAGGGGCTTGACGACGATGCCGGCGAGCGGCGTCGTCGCCCCGGCGTCATAGGTGCTCGTCTTGGCGCCGGTGGAGGTGTTGTAGCTCTTCACCTTCACGTTCTGGTCGCGCACGCCCAGGGTCAACAGCACGCGGTCGTCCACGAACGACAGGGTGTCGGCGATCGCGATGCTGGTGAGCGTGGTCTCGGCCGACCGCTGCGGGTCCGTGCGGGCGGCCGTGATGGCCGGAAGCGGCCTCGGGTTGTAGATGTTGGAAGGCACGCTGCCGGCCGAGGGGATGTAGACGTTGCCGTCCTCCCGCTGGAAGCCCGTGAAGCCGACGCTGAGCGCGTGGCCGACGCCCGCCGTGTCGAAGCGCCAGCGCGCCCCGACGGTGCCGCTGACGGTCTCGCTGTAGGAGTCGTAGTAGGAGTTGCTGACGGTGAAGTCGCCGGCGACGTTGGCGCCGGGGCGAGCGACCGGAAAGATCTGGTCGTTCGAACCGTCGCGGTAGCCGATGGCCGCGTACGCGGTCAGCGACTCGGTCAGGTCGAACTCGACGCGCGTGGCGACGGTCTTGTCCTCCTGGACGAGCGTCGTGTTCGGGAACCAGTTGCTGCGGGCGTCGGGAGGCGAGGGGATGGAGGTGACGGTGGGCAGAATGCTGATCTGCGGCCGGAAGTCGTCGGTGTCGTCGCGCTGGTACATGGCGTCGAGCGACCAGCGCAGGCGTTCCCCACGATAGTCCACCGCCAGCGAGCCGAGGCCGGTCTGCACGTTGCCGTCCTCGATCGTGGCTTCGCCGTCGCGCAGCAGGCCGTTGAAGCGGACGCCCCACTCCTTGTTCGCGCCGAACCGGCGCGCCACGTCCGCGTGGAGGCCCAGGTTGGATTCGCCGACATAGGTGGTGGTCAGGCGCGTGAGGGGTTCGTCGCCGGCGCGCTTGCTGACGATGTTGATGCCGCCGCCGATGCTGCCGCCCGGCGCGATGCCGTTGATGAGCGCCCCGGGCCCCTTGAGCAGTTCGATGCGCTCGATGATCTGCGCCGGAACGCGGTTGGACGACACCAGGCCGTACAGGCCGTTCAGGCCGACGTCGCCGGAGGGAACGGCGAAGCCGCGGATCTGGAAGGTGTCGTCGAACCCGTTGCTGCCGGTCGTGAGGCGCACCGACGCGTCGTTGATCAGGGTGTCGGCCGCCGTGCGCGCCTGCTGGTTCTCGATCAGATCGGACGTGAAGTTCATCGTGCTGAACGGCGTGTCCAGGATGTCACCGGTGCCGAGCAGGCCCAGCGACCCGCCCCGCGCCACCTGGCCGCCGGCGTAGGGCGGCGGCAGTTCGCCCGGGACGGGCGCGGGGCTGGCCGTCACTTCCACGGGCGGCAGGGTGATTGCGTCAGCCGGCTCGGCCGCGCCGGTGGCCGCGGCCGACTGGGCATGGACCGCCGACGGGAAGGCGAGGCCGGCCACCAGCACCGCGCCGGCCAGATGGACGGCGATCGCGGCCGGGCGCGAGCCGGCGATGCCGGCGTCGGGCACGACGCGCGCGTCGCGGCGGTGACGGGGGCGATGGCGCAACGCGGCCGCGCCGTGGGTTCGCTTCATGGTGCCGATCCTCTACCAAACGTCAGTCTCTGTGGCGCAACTTCAGCGGCCGGCACGGTCCTGTCCCAGCGGGTCGAACATCAGTGCAGATTGGCGCGAATGCGAATGATTTTCATTATTGCCAGACTGCGGCAAGCGCTGCAAGCCATGTATGGCAGCGGCCGGCGTCGCCGGGCGTACGGACCGCTCTGTCGTGAATTTCTGTTGACGGACAGCGCCTTGCGACGAAATCCACGGCGCGGAATAGACCACTGATTGTGTCGTGGCCGCGATCGCGCGCCATTTCCGATCGGTGGCTGCGTCCCGGGCGCCGGCGCGGCGCGGCGGTGATTCGCCGGACGGCGTCGGGGCAACGGCGGATCGGCGGGCGGATCGGCGGGCGGATCGGCGGCCGGCGTCGGCGTGGCCGCCGGAGTGTTGCCGTGCCGACGCCACTCTGCGACTCTGGGCCCGTCGTCCACCAGCCCCACGGCCCGTCCCCATGGATCTGCGTCAGTTGCGTTACTTCGTGGCCCTGGCCGAGGAGGGGCATTTCGGCCGGGCGGCCGACGCCTTGAACATCGCGCAGCCGCCCCTGTCGCAACAGATCAGGGCCATCGAGGCCGAACTCCAGGTCACGCTCTTCGACCGCAGCCGCCGTCCCATCGCGCTCACCCTGGCCGGCCGCACCCTGCTGCGGGAGGCGCGGCAGATCCTGTCGCAGATGGAACGCGCCGAGGCGATGACCCGCCGCGCCGGCAAGGGCGAGGGGGGGCGCCTGTCCGTCGGGATCACCGGCACGGCGGCGTTGGAGTTCGCCGTGCCCGTTCTTTCGGCGTTCAACCGGCGCCGGCCGAACGTCAGCCTTTCGCTGCGCGAGATGTCCTCTCCCGCCCAGCTCGACGCGCTGGAGAAGGGCGAAATCCACATCGGCTTCGTCCGGCCGCCGGTCGTCGACGAGCGCATCAGCATCCGCCTGGTCCACCAGGAACCGTTCCTGGTCGCCCTGCCCGCAGCGCACGAGAAGGCGTCGGCCGCCGCGGTGCGGCTCGCCGACCTCAACGGGACGCCGCTGGTCATCTTCGACCGGCTGGAGGCCCCGGGCTTCCGCGACCTGATCCTTCATGTCTGCCGGTCCGCCGGCTACGTTCCGGCGGTGATCCAGGACGCCCCGCAGATGCTGACCATGCTGTGCCTCGTCGGCAGCGGCCTCGGCATGGCGCTCGTCCCCCGCTCGGCGCAGCGCCTGGCCATCGACGGAGTTGTGTTCCGGCCTCTCCTTGACGACAGCCCGCAGATTGAGCTATACGCCGCTTGGATGCACAACAAAGAAGCATTTCTCGTGGACGATCTGTTGTCCACGATCGAGGACATGGCGGTGACCGACCAGCAAGTAACTGATCTGTAACCGTTATTACTGCATCATAAAAATATCATATGCATTGAGTATTGGACCGGCTCTTTCGGGCTTCGCTAGCGTCGGGGCGTTCCCCACGCAGCGGAGAGCAGTCTTGCCCACCCCTCCCGACCCGATCACCCGTTCCGTCATCCAGCATCGCCTGAGCGCCATTGTCGAGGAGATGGGCGAGGCGATGTTGCGCACATCCTACTCGCAGATCCTGAACGCCAGCCGCGACTTCTCGATCGCGATGGTGGACGTCCGGTGCCGCCTGATCGCGCAGGCCGACCACATTCCCATCCACGTGGGGGCGCTGCCCTGGGCGGTGCGCGCCGTGGAGGAGCGTTTCGGCGACCGCATCGCCCGCGGCGACGTCGTCCTCCTGAACGATCCCTACGCCGGGGGAAGCCACCTTCCCGACGTGACGGCCTTCGTTCCGATCTTCGCCGGCGACGAGCGGGTGCTGTGGGCGGTCGTCCGCGCGCACATGGGGGACATCGGCGGCGCCACGCACGGCGCCTACAATCCGGAGGCCACGGAGATCTGGCAGGAAGGGTTGCGCATCCCGCCGCTGAAGCTCGTCGAGGCGGGCGAGCTGCGCGACGACCTGCTCGACATGATCCTGATCAACGTCCGCTTTCCCCGTGATTTCCGCGGCGACCTCGCGGCCATGATCGGTGCGGCGCATTTCGGGGAGCGCCGGGTCGGCAAGCTCTTCGACGAGTTCGGCGTGCAGACCGTCAAGGACGCCATCGAGGACATCCTCGACGGCGCCGAACGGCAGGCCCGTGCCATCGTCGCTGGCTGGACGGACGGCGTCTACCGCGGCGAGGCCTTCCTCGACGACGACGGCCGCGGACGCGAGAACGTGGCGATCCGCGCGACGGTCACCAAGCGGGGGGACGGGATCGAGGTCGACCTGTCGGAATCCGATCCGCAATCGACGAGCTTCGCCAACTCGTCGCACGCCAACACCCAGGCGGCCGTCGCGATGGCCTTCAGCTACCTGATCGACGCCGAGATCCCGAAGAACGACGGAGCGTTCCGCCCGATCAGCGTCACGCTGAAGCCCGGCACGGTGGTGTGCGCCGACAACAACGCCCCCGTCACCCTGTCGACCACCCACCCGGCGAACGAGATCGTCGAGGCGATCGTCCGCGCCCTGGCCCCGGCTTGCCCGGAGCGGGCGATGGCCGGGTGGGGCCGGCGCTTCCGCATCTCCCTGACCGGCGACAACCCGCGCAACGGCCGCCGCTTCATCTGGCACATGTTCCACGCCCGCCCCGGCGGCGGCGCGTCCCCCAAGGGCGACGGCTGGTCCGCCGCTGGGGAATGGCACTCGGTCGGCGGCATCAAGTTCGGCAGCGTCGAGGTCACCGAAGCACGCTTCCCGCTGCTCTTCGAGAGCCATGAGCTGCGCCCGGGGTCGGGGGGCGACGGGCGGTACCGCGGCGGCCTCGGCTCGACCATGGATCTGCGCGTCGAGGTCCCGGCCTATGCCCACACCGCCGGCGAGGGCATCCGCCACGGGGCGGCCGGCATCGCCGGCGGCCGCGACGGGCTGCCCCACAGCTACCACCTCGTGTCGGCGGACGGCTCCGTCCCCCTCCCCACGAAGAAGTTCGGCATCCAGATCGCCGCGGGCAGCCTGCTGCAGATCCGTTCGGGCGGCGGCGGCGGCTGGGGCGATCCCGACCTCCGCAGCGCCGAAGACCGCGACCGCGATCGCCGGCGCGAGTTCGTGACGCCTTGAGCCGTGCAGCCGTACCCCGTCCAACACGAAGCAACCCCGCCCGAGGGGGAGAGCGAATGACCGTTTCCTATCACATCGGCATCGACGTCGGCGGCACCTTCACGGACGTCGTGGCGATCGACAGCGCCGGCACGACCACCTTCACCAAGGCGCCATCCACGCCCCACGACCAGTCGGTCGGCGTCGTCGAGGGCCTGCGCGACCTGGCGCGGCGGCTCGAGCTGCCGCTGCCGACGCTCCTCGGGCGCACCGAACGCGTGGTCCACGGCACCACGGTGGCGACCAACGCCCTGCTGGAGCGCAAGGGCGCCACCGTCGGGCTGCTGACGACCGCCGGCCACCGCGACGTCCTGGAGATGCGCGAAGGGCTGAAGCCGGACCGCTACAATCTTCTGATGCCGCCGCCCGAGCCGCTGGTGCCGCGTCATCTGCGGCGCGGCGTCATCGAGCGCATGGCGCACGACGGCCGCGCCCTGACGCCGCTCGACGAGGCCTCGGTGGTCGAGCAGATCGCCGTCCTCAAGGAGCACGGCGTCACCTCGGTGGCGATCTGCTACCTCCATTCCTACCGCAACGCGGCGCACGAGCGGCGGACCGCGGAGCTGGTCGCCGACCTCATGCCGGAGGCCTATGTCTCGCTGTCCTGCGACGTGCTTCCGCAGATCAAGGAGTTCGAGCGGGTTTCGACGACGGTCGTCAACGCCTACGTCGGCCCGACGGTCAGGAACTACCTCGGCAACCTGCGCCGGCGCCTGACGGCCGAGGGGCTGGCGGAGGGATCGCTCTTCATCATCCTGTCCCACGGCGGGATCGCCCTGGTGGAGGAGGCGGTCGAACTGGCCGCGGGCACCTGCCTGTCCGGCCCGGCCGGCGGCATCGCCGGGGCGCGTGCCTGCGCCGCCCTCCTGGCCGCCGGCGACGTCATCCCCTTCGACATGGGCGGCACCAGCACGGAGATCTCGCTGATCAGCGACGGCGGCGTGGCGCTGACCTCGGAACGCGGGCTCGCCGGCGAGCGGATCGCCCTGCGCAGCTTCGACATCCTGTCGATCGGCGCCGGCGGCGGCTCGCTGGCGCGGCTCGACGGGGGCGGCGCCTTCACCGTCGGCCCGCAGTCGGCGGGCGCGCTTCCCGGTCCCGCCTGCTACGGGCACGGCGGAACCGAGGCGACGGTGACGGACGCCAACCTCCTTCTCGGCTATCTCGACGCCGACACCTTCCTCGGCGGCCGCAGCCGCCTCGACGCCGCGGCCGCCGAGGCGGCGACGGACGCGCTCGCGCAACGGCTGGGTCTCGACCGGATCGCCACGGCGGCCGGCATCCATCGGCTCATCAACGTCAAGATGGCCGACGGCATCCGCATGATGACGCTGCGCCGCGGCGTCGATCCGCGCCGCTTCACCCTGGTCAGCTTCGGCGGCGCCGCGGGGTTGCACGCGGCCGAGGTGGCGCGCGAGATGGAGATCTCCCGGGTCGTGGTGCCGACCGTCGCCTCGGTGCTGTCGGCCTGGGGCATGCTGGCGAGCGATCTCCGCTACGAGGTGACGCGCAGCCACGTCGGCGACGCCGCCATCCTCCGGGACGAGGCGCTGCGCCGTCTCTATGCCGACCTGGAGGCCGAGGCGCGCGGCCGGCTGCCCGGCAGCCTCACCCAGGCCATGCGGATCGAGCGTTCGGCCGAGCTGCGCTACGGCGAGCAGATCTTCGAGGTGGACGTCAGCCTCGACGGCCTCGACCTGGAGATGGACGGCCTGGCCGCCGCGGTGGTCGAGCGGTTCCACCGTCGGCACGAGGAGCTCTACACCTACTCGTCGCCCGGCCAGGAGGTCGAACTCGTCAACGCCCGGGTGGCGGTGATCGGCGAGGTGCCGCGCGGCACCGGGATCAGCGAGCGGCCGGCGGCGACGGGCCCGGCCCGGCCGACGCGCCGCAAGACCATGTTCGCGGGCGGCGGCTGGATCGAGGCGCCGGTCTTCGCCCTCGACGCGCTGGCGCCCGGACACGTCGTCGCCGGTCCGGCCATCGTCGAGGCGGAGACCACGACCGTGGTGCTGCACGGCGGGGACAGGGCGTCGGTGACGCCGCTCGGCTGGCTCGACATCGCGGTGGCGCCGAAGGCCGTCGCGTCGTGACGACGCCGCGGGGCGGCCGTTCCGACCGGTAACGACAACGACCATGCAACAGGGATGTCCATGATGAAGAAGGTGCTCCACAGCGTTCTCTGCGCCACGCTCCTCGCCCTTGCCGCTCCGGCGCAGGCGCAGACACAGCTCAACGTCGTCGCCCCCTGGTCCAACCTCCATGCCTACGAGGCTCTGGAGCGGCCGTTCTGGTCGACGAAGCTGCCGGAACTGACCGACGGCGCGCTGAAGGCCAAGCTGACGAACTATTCCGAACTCGGCCTGTCCGGCGTCGAGCTCATGCGCCTGGCCACCATGGGAGTCTTCGACGTCGCGCACATCGTGGTCGGCTACTCGGTCGCCGACGACCCGGTGATCGAGGGGCTCGAACTCGCCGGCGTGATCCAGGACGTCGACACCGGCCGCAAGGCGCTCGAGGCCTACCGTCCGGTCATGGCGAAGGCGCTCGCGGCGAAGGGGATGGTTCTCCTCGGCGTCTACCCCAACCCGAGCCAGGTGCTCTACTGCCGCGAGCCGGTCAACGCGATCGCCGACTTCAAGGGGCGGAAGATCCGCTTCTACGGCGCCAGCATGAACGACTTCGTCCAGGCCGCGGGCGCCACGGGCGTCAGCGTTCCGCTCGCCGAGGTCGTGCCGGCGCTGCAGCGCGGCGTCGTCGATTGCGGCATCACCGGCACCCTGACCGGCTTTTCCTTCAAGTGGCCGGAAGTGACGTCGAACCTGTACGGCATGCGCTTCGGCTGGGGGCTGACGCTGATCGCCGCCAACCAGAAGCGGTGGAACGCCATGGGCGAGGCGGAGCGCACCGGCCTGTCGTCCGCGGTCAAGACGTTGGAGGACGATCTCTGGACGCTGGCCGCGACGGACGACAAGGCCGGCGTCGACTGCAACACGGGACGGGCCGCATGCCCGTACGGCGAAGCCGCCGGCATGACCTACGTGGCGCCGTCGCAGGCCGATGACGCCGAGCGCAAGCGAATCCTCCAGGAGGCGGTTCTCAAGAAGTGGGCCGAACGGTGCTCGCAGGCCTGCGTCGACGACTGGAACGCGACCGTCGGCAAGGTCGTGGGGCTGGTCGCCTCGAAATGAAGGCCCGGAACGCAAGCGGCTTCCCGCAGGCGCGGATCCACCAGGGCGGCGTCGCCGCCCTGGTCGACACCCTGGAGCGAGCCTGCCGGCGGCTCGCCCACGCCATGGTCGTCGCGAGCGGCTGGGGGATGCTCGTCCTCGGGCTGCTCGTCACGGCCGATGTCCTGTTGCGGAAGTTCGTCGGGACGAACATCGGGGGCGTCGACGAGATCTCCGGCTATCTCTTCGCCATCGGGATTTCCTGGTCGCTGGCCTCCGCCTTTCACGCGCGCAGCCACGTCAGGATCGACGTCCTCTACGGCCGGATGCCGGGCTGGCCGCGTGCGTTCCTGGACGTCCTGTCCGTCGTCTCGCTGCTGCTGCTGTCGCTGTTCCTGGTCTTCAGCAGCTGGCTGGTGTTGGCGACGTCCTGGGAACTCTCCTCGCGCTCCGCCTCCTCCCTGCAGGTGCCGCTCGCCGTTCCGCAGGCGGTCTGGCTGTTCGGCATGGTCGTCTTCGCGCTGTCCCTCGCCGTCGCCTCGGTCAAGGCCGTCCTCGCTTGCGCGGCCGGCGACCGCGCGGCGGTGATCCGGGACTACGGCGTCTCGACGGCCAGCGAGGAGGCCGAAGAGGCGGTCCACCATTCCCTGGGAGCGAAATGACATGCTCATCCAAGCGTCGCTCGCCCTCATCGTCCTGATCGGGCTGTCGGTCCCGATCGCGGCGGTGCTCGTCGCCATCGCGCTGGGCATGTCCTTCATCCACTCGCCGATGCCGCTCCACGTGGCGGCGTCGGAGATCTTCTGGAAGGTGTCGAACGAGTTCACCCTCACGAGCATCCCGCTGTTCGTGCTTCTCGGGGAGATCCTGCTGCGGGTGGGCGTCGCCGAGCGCATGTACGGGGCGGTCGCGCTTTGGCTGAACCGGCTTCCCGGCGGCCTCTTGCACGCGAACATCGCCGCCTCCACCCTGTTCGCGGCGACCTCCGGCTCGTCGGTGGCGACGGCGGCGACGATCGGCACGGTCGCCCTGCCGGAGGTGCGCAAGCGGGGCTACAGCGAGCGGCTGTTCCTCGGCAGCCTGGTGGCCGGCGGCACGCTCGGCATCCTCATCCCGCCCTCGATCCATCTCATCCTCTACGGGATGATGACGGGCACCTCGATCCCGCAGCTCTATCTCGCGGCGACCGTTCCGGGCATCCTCCTCGCCGCGCTGTTCAGCGGGCTGGTGCTGGTCGCCTGCATCGTGCGGCGCGATCTCGGGGGACGGGCGATCCCGGCGACCTGGGGCGAGCGCCTGCGCAGCCTGCCGCATCTCATCCCGATCGTCGCTCTGTTCGTCGTCGTCGTCGGGTCGATCTACGCCGGCTTCGCCACGCCGACCGAGGCGGCGTCCCTCGGCCTCGTCTTCGCGCTCGGGCTCGCCGCCTGCTACGGCCGCCTGTCGGTCGCCATGCTGCACAGCGCCTTCGTCGGCACCATGCGCACGACGGCGATGATCATGCTCATCGTCCTCGGCTCCTATTTCCTGAACTTTGTTCTGTCGATCCTCGGCATTCCCCAGCAGCTGACGGCGTTCATCACCGAGCTCGGCCTGCCGCCGACGTGGACGATGCTTCTGATCATCGCGTTCTTCGTCGTCCTCGGGTGCTTCCTCGAATCCCTGTCGATGCTGGTGACGATGACCCCCCTCGTGGCGCCGGTGGTGATCGGGCTGGGCTACGACCCCGTCTGGTTCGGCGTCGTGATGACCGTTCTCCTGGAAGCCGCGCTGATCACGCCGCCGGTCGGCATCAACCTCTACGTGGTCCAGGCGATCCGCGAGCGCGGCAGCATATCGGACGTGATCAGCGGGGCGCTTCCCTTCGTGGCCGGCATGTTCATCCTGATCGGCCTCCTGCTCGCCTTCCCGGAAATCGCGCTGTTCCTGCCGGGCATCCTGTAGGACCCTTCCCGATGGTCCTGTCACGCCGCGGCGCCGCGCGGGAGCGCGCCAAGACCTCTTGCAATGGATCAGGTCAATGACCCAACACGCTTCGAAGCTTGCGCTGGTGCCGTTCGTCAGCGTCGAGAACATGATGCGGCTCGTCCACGACGTCGGGATCGAGCGGTGCCTCGTCGAGATGACGGCCTACATCGAGGAGGATTTCCGCCGCTGGCCGCTGTTCGACAAGCGGCCGCGCGTCGCCTGCCACTCCTCCGAAGGCGTGATCGAGCTGATGCCGACCTCGGACGGCACCGAGTACGGGTTCAAGTACGTCAACGGGCACCCCAAGAACACGAAGCAGGGGCTGCAGACGGTCACCGCCTTCGGGCTCCTCGCCGCGGTCGGCACCGGCTATCCCGTGCTGCTCAGCGAGATGACGCTGCTCACCGCCTTGCGGACGGCGGCCACCTCGGCCCTGGCGACCCGCTGGCTGGCGCCGGAGGGGGCGCGAACGCTGGCGTTGATCGGCAACGGCGCGCAGTCGGAGTTCCAGGCCCTGGCGCTGAAGGCCATGTGCGGCGTCGACCGCGTCCGGCTCTACGACATCGATCCCGCGGCGACGCGACGGTGCGCGGCCAACCTCGCCGAGGCGGGCCTGACGGTGGTGCGCTGCGCCACCGGCGAGG
>NZ_JBPJSP010000012.1:0-59813 GCF_051225715.1 Azospirillum sp. ST 5-10 | reverse complement strand
ACACCGACCAGACCAGGATCGAGGGGGAGATCCAGCAGCTCGCCGCCGACCACCCCGTCACCGAGCTTTGGCAGGTGATCCGCGGCGAGGCGCCGGGCCGCACGGGCAAGCAGCAGATCACGCTGTTCGACGGCGTCGGCTTCGCCATCGAGGATTTCTCGGCGCTGCGCTGGCTGCGCGACCGCATCGCCTCGTCGACCCGCTTCCAGATGCTGGACATGATCGCCGATCCGGACGATCCCCGGGATCTCTACGGCATGCTGATGCGCGAGAAGCAGCGCATCGAGGTCGCGCCGTCCTGAGGGCCGGCCCCCGCTCCCCCCGCTCCGCAGGGGCCGGCACGGTCAGTCGATCAGCTTGCCGTCGGCGAAGAACGGGTACGGACCGTCGAACCCCTCGACGAAGGCGGTGTGGCTGACGAGGCCGGCGTCGTCCCGCCAGAGGTGGAGCTGGAAGCCCGGCGGCTCCAGCACGAAGGCCGAGGGCGCCGCCTCGCGCAGGTCGAGGGCCACCTGGTGGGCCACCGACGGGGCGGTCGAGGCGAGGGTGCCGGCCCAGCGCACCTGGATCGGCCGGTGCAGATGGCCGCACAGCACCCGCTCCACCTGGGGATGGCGGCGGATCACCGCGGCTTCCTCCGCCGCGCCGGCGAGGCCGATGCGGTCCATGTGGCCGATGCCGGTGGGGAAGGGCGGGTGGTGCTGGAAGACGATGGTGGGCCGGTCCGGCCGCTCGGCCAGCCGTGCGTCCAGCCAGGCCAGGCGGCCGGCGCACAGCTCGCCGCCGCCGGAACCCGGACGCATGGTGTCGAGCCCGACGAGGCGCACGGGCCAGTCCTCCACCGTGTACTGGAAGAAGGCATCGCCGCCGGACCGCCGCGCCAGGTCAGGGAAGGCGCGGGCGATGCCGGTGCGGGAATCGTGGTTGCCCGGCACCGCGTACAGGGGTGCGCGCAGGGGCTGCAGCAGTTCGAGCAGCAGGCCGTATTCGGCGTCCGTCCCGAAATCGACGAGGTCGCCGGTCAGCAGGACGAGGTCGGGCGCGGGGTCCAGCGCGTTCACCGCGGCGACGGCGCGGGCGAGGCAGGCCGCGGTGTCGACGCGGCGGTAGGCGAGGCGACCCGGCGCCTTGATGTGCGGGTCGGTGAGCTGGGCGATGAGCATGGAGGGATCGGGTCCGGCGACGGTCAGGCGGGAAGGGTGAGGAGGCGCGTCGGGTCGAGGCGCAGGGCGACCCGGTCGCCCTTGGCCAGGGCGGTGCGGCCGGCCGCGTCCACCGTCAGCGGCGTGCCGTCGTCGGCCTCGACGACGAGGCGGGTGCGGTCGCCGAGGAAGGCCGCCACCAGCACCCGCGCCTCGAGATGGCCGGCGTCCTCGGCCAGGACGACGTCCTCGGGGCGGACGAGGAGCTCGACGCGGCCGGCGGCGCCGGACCACGGCAGGCTGCCGCGGCCGATGCGGACCTGGCCGTCGCCGGCCTCGCCGGTCAGGCGGTTCATGGTGCCGACGAAGTCGGCGACGAAGGCGTCGGCCGGGCGGAAATAGATCTCGCGCGGCGTGCCGACCTGGGCGACCCGCCCCTTGGCCATCACCACGATGCGGTCGCCGAGCGCCATCGCCTCGGCCCGGTCGTGGGTGACGTAGACCGCGGTGATGCCGAGGCCGCGCAGCAGCCGGTCGATCTCCAGGCGCAGGCTGTCGCGCAGCTTGGCGTCGAGCGCCGTCAGCGGCTCGTCCAGCAGCAGCACGCGCGGGCGCACCACCAGGGCGCGGGCCAGCGCCACCCGCTGGCGCTGGCCGCCGGAGAGCTGGTCGATGCGCCGGCCCGCCAGCTCGCCGAGGTGCATGAGATCGAGCATCTCCTCCACCCGCAGCGCCCGCTCCGCCCGCGCCACGCGGCGCACCTTCAGGCCGTAGGCGACGTTCTCCGCCACGCTCATGTTGGGGAACAGGGCGTAGCTCTGGAACACCATGCCGACGTTGCGGCGCTCGATGGGCAGGGCGGTCACGTCCTCCGCGCCGAAGAACACGCGGCCCCCGGGGTCCGGCGCCTCCAGCCCGGCGATCAGGCGCAAGGTCGTCGTCTTGCCGCAGCCGGACGGCCCGAGGAAGACGACGGTCTCGCCGCCGGCGATGGCGAGGTCGAGCGGCTCCAGCGCCCGGGCGCCGCCGGGAAAGGTCTTGGCGCAGGCCTGCAGGCGGATGGGAACCGCGTCGAGGTGGAAGGTCTCGGTCATGGTCGGGGACCTCAGGGCTTCGGGCGCCCGCGCCGGGCCAGCAGCTGCAGCAGGACCAGGCAGGGGATGATCATCAGGAAGAAGACGAGCGTGTAGGCGCTGCCGACCTCGATGCGCAGCGAGGCGTAGGCGTCCGCCAGCCCCACCGGCAGGGTCTTGGTCAGCGGCGTGTGGAGGAGCCAGGTCAGGTTGAACTCCCCCACCGACAGGGTCAGCACCATCAGCGAGCCGGCCAGGATGCCGGACAGGCTGTTGGGCAGGACGACGCCGAAGAAGCGCTGGCGGAAGTTGGCGCCGAGGCTCGCCGCCCCTTCCTCCAAGGTCTTCAGGTCGATGGAGGTCATCACCGCCAGCACCGCGCGCACCATGAAGGGCAGGGTGAACAGCACATGGCCGACCAGGATGAAGAGCCAGCTCCGCCGGAAGTCGCCGGTGCCGCCGTAGGTGACGATCAGCGCCAGCGCCGTGGCGAGGCCGGGGACCGCCACCGGCATCACCAGCAGCTCCTCCGCCGCGCGGGCCAGCGGCCCCTGGCGGCGCGCCAGCGCGTAGGCCGCGGGCACCCCCAGCACCAGGGTGCAGGCGAGGCAGGCGAAGGCGATCCGCAGCGACAGGAAAATGGTGCCGGCGTAGGTCTGCCACACCTCGCCGAGCCAACGCAGGGTGAGCCCGCTCTTCAGGCCCACGAAATAGTTGGCGGTGACGCCGGCGAGCATGGACAGCACGACCGGCACCACCATCAGGGCGCAGATCGCGAGGGTGAAGGCGAGCTGCGCCCAGAACGCCCAGCCGCGGCGCTGCGTCATGGCCGTCACCCCGCCGCCGCCACGCTCGACCCGGCGTAGCTGCGCGCCAGCGCCAGCGCCGCCCAGGTGATGGCGCCGAGCACGAAGCTCAGCGCCGCCGCCGTGGCGATGTTCGCCTGCAGGGTGAACTCGGTGTAGATGATCATGGGCAGCACGTCGATGCGGGTGGCCAGCGTGAAGGCGGTGCCGAAGGCGCCCATGGCCGTGGCGAAGCAGATCGCCCCGGCCGACAGCAGCGCCGGCTTCAAGGCCGGCAGGACGACGTCCAGGAAGACCCGCCAGGGACGCGCCCCCAGCGAGCGCGCCGCCTCCTCCAGCCGCGGGTCGAGCGTCTCCGCCGCCGCCATCACCGTCAGGATAACCCGCGGGATGGAGAAGTAGACGTAGCCGAGGAACAGCCCGGCCATGGAGTAGGCGAACACCAGCTTGCCGCCGGACAACGCCTGGGTGAGGTCGCCGATCAGCCCCTGGCGCCCGGCCAGCATGATCACCATGAAGCCGATCACCACCCCGGGGAAGGCCAGCGGGAAGGTCAGCATGGCGACCACGAGCGCGTGCCCGGGAAAGCGGTGGCGCACCAGGAACCGGCCGGCGACGGTGGAGACCGCCAGGGTGACGGCGGTGACGCCCGCCGACAGCAGCACCGTGGCGACCAGCCCGTCGCGGTGCGCGGGATCGGTGAGGACCGTCGCGTAGGCCGCCCAGCCCTCCGCGCCGTTGCCGCCGATGACGAAGAGGCGGGCCAGCGGCACCAGGAAGAAGGCGGCGAACACCGCGGCGGCCGGGGCGATCAGCCCGGCCAGCAGCAGCGTGTCGGAGGCGCCGGGCGACCGTCCCCCGCGCTGCGGGGGACGGAGGCGGCGGGCCGGGAGCGCGCTCACCGCACCTCGGCCTGGTAGCGGGCCATGAAGCCCTTCTGGGCCTCGGCCATCTTCGCCAGGTCGACCGCCTTGACGCGGGCGTAGTCGGCGGCCGGCAGGAACTTGGCGGCCATGTCGGGGGACATGGCGTCGGCGCGCACCGGGCGCATGAAGGCGTCGGCCCACAGCGCCTGGCCCTTGTCGGACAGCACGTAGTCCAGGACCTTCCTGCCGTTGTCCGGGTTCGGCCCGTTCTTCACCAGGCTCATGACGTAGGGGACGGAGACCGAGCCCTCGGCCGGGATGACGAAGGCGGCCGGCGCCTTGTCGGTGTGCTTGGCGCGGTAGGCGTTGAAGTCGTAGTCGATGAGGATCGGGATCTCGCCCGACAGGACGCGGGCGTAGGAGGTCTGCTTGGGCACGATGGGCTGGTTCTTCTGGAGCGCCTGGAACCAGCCGATGGCCTTGCCGAAGTCGGCGTAGTCACCGCCCAGCGCCTGGTTGACCGCCACCGCGCCGACGTAGCCGACGGCGGCGCTGGTCGGGTCGAGGTAGCCAACCATGCCGGCGTAGTCCGGCTTCAGCAGGTCGGCCCAGGACCGCGGCACCGGCTTGCCGCCCAGCGCCGCGGTGTTGACGAAGAAGCCGAGCGTGCCGGAGTGGATGGTGAACCAGGCCCCGTCGGGGTCCTTCATGTCGGCCGGGATGTCGTCCCAGTTGGCCGGCTTGTAGGGGGCGACGACGCCGGCCGCCTTGGCCTGGATGCCGACCGGGCCGCCGAGATAGACGACGTCGGCCACCGGGTTGTCCTTCTCGGCGATCAGCGCCGACAGGGACTGGCCCGAGTTCTTGTTGTCGAACGGCACGGCGATGCCGAGGTCGTCCTTGATGGCCTTGAGCTGCGAGGCCCAGTCGGCCCATTCCGGCGGGCAGTTGTAGCAGATGGCCGTCGGCTGCGCGGCGGCCGGCGCCACGACACTGACGGTGGCGGCGACGGTGGCGGCGACCAGGGCGGCGGCGCCCAGGACGAACGGTTTCAACATGGCGGTCTCATCCTCCGGTGTGCGTGGGCTGGCGGGTGTGCGGCGCGGGGCCGAGGGATTCGCCCGCGCGGAGCGTGAAGGGCAGGGTGGTGCGCGTCGCGTGCGCCTCGCCGGCGAGCCGGGCGAGCAGGGTGGCGAAGGCGGTGCGGCCCATGGCCGCCGCCGGCTGCGCCAGGGTGGCGAGGCTGGGGGAAACCAGCGCGCCGACCTCGATTCCGTCGAAACCGGCGACCGACACCGCGTCCGGCACCGACAGGCCGAGGTCGCGCACGGCGCGGATGGTGGCGAGCGCCAGCAGGTCGTTGGAGCTGAACAGCGCGGTGGGGCGTCCGGCGCCCGTCATGTGCGGGGCGAGATGCTGGGCGAGCCGCGTGTCGGCGAAGTCGACCTCGATCAGCGGCCCGGCCGCCAGCCCGGCGGCCCGGAGCGCCGCCGCGTAGCCGGCGTGGCGGCGGCGCGAGCGGTCGGACTGGCGGAAGCGTCCCGCCACCATGCCGATGCGGCGGTGGCCCAGCGCGATCATGCGCTCCACCACGGCGCGGGCCGCGGCGACGTTGTCGACCGACACGAAGGGACGGCCGTCGCGCTCGGGCTCGTTGTAGACGAGCACGTAGGGCATCGCCGCCGCGTCGAGCGTGTCGAGCGCGGCGCTGCGGTCGGCGTCGGCGACGGTCAGCACCAGCCCGTCCACCTGGTTGGACAGCAGCCCGTCGATGGCCTGGGCCTCGCGCTCCGGGCTGTAGTCGGTGGAGGCGATCAGCACGTGGTAGCCGGCCTCGGCCGCCGCCTCCTGGATGCCGACGACGCTGCCGGCGAACACCGGGTTCGCCAGGGTCGGGATGAGCACGCCGACGGTCCGCGTGCGCGCCGCCTTCAGGCTGCGGCCGATGGTGTTGGGCCGGAAGTCCAGCTCGGCGATGGCCGAGCGCACCCGTTCCGCCGTCTCCGGGGCGGCGAGGCCGGAGCCGTTGAGGACGCGCGACACCGTCGCGATGGACACGCGCGCCCGCGCCGCCACGTCCCGGATGGTCGCCCCCTTGGCCATGCCACGCCCTTGCCGTCGATTGAACCCGGCGCAGGGTGCGGGGCGAGCGTTGCAGTCCCGTGACGTCCTGGAAACGTTTTCATGAACTTTGGAAACGTTTCCATCGGCGGTGGGGCGGTGATGGTCGGGCCGGACGCCGGACACGCCGGCGTCGGTGCGGATGCAGGGATCGGATCGAGAATTGACAGCATACTGTCGATATGGCGGTATACACCCATGACAACCGCTTCCGAACGTGTTTTCGCGCACCCCGCCAGCCGCCTCGCCCTTGAGGTCTTCCGGCTGAACGGTGCCCTCACCGCCGCGGGCGACACGTTGGTCGGGCCGCTCGGGCTGACCAGCGCGCGCTGGCAGGTCATGGGGGCCGTCGCGGAGGCCCGTGGAGGGCTGCCGGTCGCCGGCATCGCCCGCAACATGGGTCTCGTGCGCCAGTCCGTGCAGCGGATCGCCAACGAGCTCGAGGCCGAGGGGATCCTGCGTTTCGCGCCCAACCCGCACCACCGCCGCGCCAAGCTGGTTCAGCTCACGGCACGCGGCGACGCGCTCTTCGAGAGCGCAAGCGCGGTGTGGTTGGCCCTTGCCGATACGTTGGTGGCGGGCATCGCCCCGGCCGACATCGAGCAGGTCGCCGATCTGATGCGGTCCTTCCGCAACCGCCTGCGACCGCCACCGGACCAAGGAGGAACGCCATGACCCGGGCTCTGCACGCCGTCGCCGCCGCAACCGGCATGGTGACGGTCGCCGTCTTCTGGATCTCGACGGTCGCGGCCGAGGCGCTCGGCACCGAAGGCGCGGTGTTCGCCGTGAAGACCGCGATCCTCTGGGGTTTGCTCCTGCTGGTGCCGGCGCTGGCGATCACCGGAATGACGGGGTTCCGCATGGCCGGCGGTTCCGGTGCTCCACGCGTCGCCCGCAAGCGTCGCCGCATGCCGCTGATCGCGCTCAACGGGCTGCTGGTCCTCGTGCCCTGCGCCGTCTTTCTTCAGGCCCGTGCCGCGGTGGGCGTGCACGACGGCGCCTTCGCCGTCGTGCAGGCGATAGAGCTGTTGGCGGGAGCCGCGAACCTGACGCTCATGGCACTCAATCTGCGTGACGGACTCGCCCTGACGAGGCGCATCGCTGCGGGATGAGAGCCGCGACCGCCCGGGCGCCGACGTCCGTGCCGCCGCTCGGGCGACAGCGCCCGGGCGCAGGCCGCGTCCGGCAGGGTGGCCCCGGCGGGCCGGGGATCCGGCGCGTCAGGTGGCGCAGAGGCCGCCCCAGAAGACGGAGACGGTGTTGGCGGCGATCGCCAGGAAGAACAGCACGCTGCTCCACAGGCCCCAGATGGCCAGCACGCGCGTCCGCCCCTCGCCCGCGTCCATCACGCCGCCCGAGCGGTGCGCCTCCTCGCCGTGGGTGAGGCGCAGGCTGCGCAACGCGACCAGGAACGCCACGCCGGCGGCGACGAGCGCCACGAGGTTGACGGCGACGATCACGGGATCGGCCCAGGCCCAGCGGGCGACGTCGGCCCGGGCGCCGGTGCCGGTGAGGCAGGCCAGGCCGGCGATGCTGGAATTGACCAGGAGCTGCAGGGTCCAGGCCAGCGGCGCGCCGAACAGCGTGACGAACAGCAGCCACGGGCCGGCCTTGTGGCGCTCGGGTGCGGGATGGCCGATGTCGAACCGGGCACCGTGCTGGGCCATCGTCTCACCTCATCAGATAGGGCGTGACGTAGAAGGTGAAGAACACCGCCAGCCAGACGGCGTCGACGAAGTGCCAGTAGATGGCGCCGATCGAAACGGGGGCGTGGCGTTCGCGGTCGAACAGGCCCAACGCCGACCACACGGCCAGCGCCGCCAGGATCAGCAACCCGGCCACCACGTGCGCCACGTGGAAGCCGGTGACGGTGAAGTAGAGGGAGCCGTAGGAGCTGGTGGCGAGCGTGAAGGGCTTGTCCGCCCACTCCGTCCACTGCACCAGCACGAAGACGGCGCCCATCGCGACCCCCGCCGCCAGGCCGCCGGCGAGCTGCCAGCGCCTGCCCCGGCGCGCCCCGCGCTCGCCGAACCAGACGGCGACGCTGCTCAGCAGCAGCAGCACCGTGTTGGGGCCGGAGAGCCGGAACGACGGCGGGTCCGGCGGCAGCCAGTGGCGTCCCGCCTGGCCCGCCACGTAGTAGTAGCTGAACAGCAGGTTGGCGAAGAGGAACGCCTCCGTCGCGATCAGGGTCAGCATGCCCCACCAGCCGGACGCCCGCGTGCCGACGGACCCGACGGGCAGCCGGGCGATGGTGACGGTGCGGTCGGCCTCGCGGCGGGGGCCGGGACCGAGGTCGGACGGGGTCGCATCAACCATGGGCCGGCCTCGCGGTCTGTTCGAGGCTCCGCCTGGGCCACAGCCACGCCAGCAGGCACAGCAGGGTCGCCACGCCGCCGCCGGCCGCCCACCACCAGCCGTGCAGCAGCAGGCCGGCGAAGCCGACGGTCATGGCGAGGGTGGTGACGAAGGGCCAGGGGGTGTCCTCGGGCATCTTCAGGATCACGTCGGGCTCGGCGTCGAGCACCGACGTGGCGACGATCTCCTTGCCGTCGTCCAGCACCATGCCGCGCCAGGGCGAGGAGCGGCCGGTCCCCTCGTCGAGGCGCTCCTCCCACAGGGGGTGGCGGCTGGCGACCACGGGCACGACGGCGAAGTTGTAGGGCGGCGGCGGCGACGAGGTGGCCCATTCCAGGGTCGGCGCGTCCCACGGGTTGTCGCCGGCCGGCCGGCCGCGCTTCAGGCTGTGGACGACGTTGACGAACAGCAGGAGGATGCCGGCGGCCAGCACGAAGGCGCCGACGGACGTCAGCATGTTGACGGTGTTCCAGCCGAGGTCGCCGGG
This sequence comes from Azospirillum sp. ST 5-10, assembly GCF_051225715.1. Lineage (NCBI taxonomy): Bacteria > Pseudomonadati > Pseudomonadota > Alphaproteobacteria > Rhodospirillales > Azospirillaceae > Azospirillum > Azospirillum sp. ST 5-10. The sequence continues at coordinate 50,960 of NZ_JBPJSP010000012.1, read as the reverse complement.
ATAGGTGTAGACGCGCCGCGGCATGCCGAGCAGACCCGTCCAGTGCATGGGCAGGAAGGCCAGGTTGAAGCCGACGAGGGTGATCCAGAAGTTCCAGCGGCCGAGCCGCTCGCTCAGCATGCGGCCGGTGAACTTGGGGAACCAGAAATAGAGGCCGCCCAGCACGCCGAAGAGATTGATGCCGATCAGCACGTAGTGGAGATGGGCGACGACGAAATAGGTGTCGTGGAGCTGCAGGTCCGCCGGCACCGACGCGGTCATCACCCCCGAGACGCCGCCGATCACGAACATGGAGATGAAGGCGGCGAAGTAGAGGAAGGCCGTGGTGACCACCGGCCGCCCGTTCCAGATCGTCGCCACCCAGGCGAACACCGCCACCGCGCTGGGGATGGTGATGATGAAGGAGGCGCCGCTGAAGAAGGACAGGGAGAGGAAGGGGATGCCCGTCGCGAACATGTGGTGCACCCACACCCCGAACCCCAGGACCATGGTGGTGATGGTGCCCAGCACCACCAGCGTGTAGCCCACCAGCGGCCGGCGGCAGAACACCGGCAGCCCGTCCGACACCATGCCCATGGCCGGCAGCACGATGATGTAGACCCAGGGGTGGGCGAAGATCCAGAACAGGTGCTGCCACAGGAGCGGCCGCCCGCCGCCCGTGGTCTCGTAGAAATGGGTGCCGAACTGGCGGTCCATCCACAGGAGGAAGAAGGCGAGGCTGACCGAGGGCACCGCCGCCAGGATGCCGAAGGAGATGGTCGTCGTGCCCCAGACGATGATCGGCATGCGGTTGATCGACATGCCGGGCGCGCGGGTGCGCATCACCGTCACCACGAAGTTGGCCGCCCCCACCGTGGTGGAGATGTCGAGGAAGATCATGCCCAGCGCGTAGAAATCCATGTTCGGGCCGGGGTTGAACGCGCGCAGGGAGTAGGGGGCGTAGTTGAACCAGCCGTCGTTGGGCGCCGCGCCGATCAGGAAGCTGGAGTACATGAACAGGCCCGACGCCAGGTACACCCAGTAGGAGAAGGCGTTGAGCCGCGGGAACGCCATGTCGCGGGCGCCCAGCACCAGGGGGAAGAGATAGTTGCTGAAGCCCGACAGGACGGGCAGGGCGTAGAGGAAGATCATGGTGATGCCGTGCATCGAGAAGAGCTGGTCGTAGACCTCCGGCGGCACCACGGCGGTGTCCGGCCCGGCCAGCTGGATGCGCATGATCAGCGCCTCGACGCCGCCCGCCACCAGGAAGGCGAAGGCGGTGACGATGTAGCGCAGGCCGATCTCCTTGTGGTCGACGGTGGCGATCCAGCCGTAGAGGCCGGGCTTGGTTTCCCATGTCTTGTGGAGCTTGTCCGACAGCGCGCGGTTGACCACGTCGACCTTGGGCATCCGCTCGTATTTTGCGACGGCCACGGCGGGGTCCTCAGTTGAGTGTCAGCAGATAGCTGCGGATGGCGGTCAGCTCCGGCGGGGGGAGGTCGATGTTGGGCATCCGCGTCCCCGGCTTGACGACCCGCGGGTTGGCGATCCAGCCCGAGAGATAGCCGACGGTGTTGGGCAGCATGCCGGCGGCGATGGTGGTGCGGCTCATCAGATGGGTGAGGTCCGGCCCCATGGCGCCGCCGGCCGGCGTGCCGCGCACGGTGTGGCAGGCGCCGCAGCGCAGCACGAACTGCCGGCGTCCGGCGGTCAGCAGCGGCGTCCGCGGTTCCGGCGCGCTGCGCACCTGGCCGTCCCACCACGCCTGGAAGACCTCCGGCGGGTCGGCGAACAGGCGCAGGATCATGTGGGCGTGCTGCTTGCCGCAGTACTCCACGCACTGGCCGCGGTAGACGCCGGCTTGGTCGGCCTGCAGCCAGGTCTCGTTGGTCTGGCCCGGGATGAGGTCGGTCTTGCCGCCCAGCTTGGGCACCCAGAAGGAATGGATGACGTCGGCCGAGCGCAGCTTGAAGCGCACCGGCACGCCGACCGGTATGTGGATCTCGTTGGCGGTCTCGAAGACACGCGAGGCGTCCCGGCTGGTGTAGCGCACCTCCCACCACCACTGGTGGCCGGTGACCTCGATGGTCACCGTGGGCTCGGCCGGCGGCTCGTGGATGGCGGCCAGGGTGGACATGGTCCAGACGACCGAGGCCAGCAGGGCCACGGTGGTCAGCGCCAGGCCGATGTACATCCAGCGCAGGCCGGTCCGTCCGCCCGACCGTTCCACCGGCAGCGGCTCGCCCGGCACCACGCCGCGGCGCAGGCGGCGCCGGAACACGCCGGCCACGACGAGCGCGCTGATGATGGCGACGACGACGACGGACTGGACGATCAGTCCCCAGGTCAGGGCGGCGATCTCGTGGCCGCGGGGGCCGAACGTCTCCAGATAGCCCATGGGCGCGTCGGCGCGGGCGCCCCGGGACAGGAGGCCCAGGACCACTGCGGCGGCGGCGGCATGCCGCATCGGTTTCCGTGCGTTCACCATCGCGCGTACGGTGCCGGGATAGACCCCGGTGACCGGCACGTGCACCAGGGTCGCGGCGGACGCGGTCGGTGACCTCCGTTTCGGCATGGTTCCAGGCTCCGTCTCCCCTGCGTCCACGGCGTTCACAGCACCGGCGCCCCGTACTCCGCCAGAATGGTGATCCGGTCGAGTCCGCTGAAGCGGGTGCTGGTGTGGTTCTTCGCCGGCATCACCCACTCCGCGGGATTCCGGCTCAGCGTGGCGAGGTCCTCTGCGGCCGCCGGCACGGCGAGCGGGAGGAAGGCCTGGAGGACGGGCGTGCGGAAGCGATGGTGGCGCGCTGGGGGCATGACGGACGTCTTCCCGTTGGTCGTCGCAGGGCGGGGTTGCCGGGCGCATGGGGAGGTGCTGCAACCCTCAACGCCGTTCCGGACGCACGGTTCCGGGGCTTTCCCATCGGTGAAGCCCGTGCCTGCACGAACGGTCAGCGGGTCGGCACGGGGCAGGGAATCGTCGGGGGACCGGCGCGCACACCTCCGGGTGGGCCCCGGCGTTCCGACACATCGCGCCGGAGGACCGGCCGCTCCTTTGCCGGAGGCGCGGTCGCCCCATCGCCGGACGAGGGCCTAGGACGGGACGGCGGCGGCGGCGATGTCGACCAGCGCCGCCGGCTCGACCAGGCCGTAGCGGTCGGCCCCGGCCGAGGCCAGGATCAGCACGCCGCAGGCCAGCGCCGCCCCGTCGGCGAGGTCGAACTTCAGCCGCGTGCGCCGGGCGTTGGTGTTGCCGGAGAACGAGAAGCCGCGCATGTCGAGGGCCGACATCATCGCCTGCGCGCGGCGGACCACGGTGAACAGCGCCGGGATCATCAGGTGGGGGATGTTGACCAGCAGGCGCAGCGGCCGGCGCCGGCTGAGCCCCAGCCCCTTGAGGCGCATGGCGTCGGCGATGCGCAGGATGTCGTTGATGCTGAGGTACAGCAGCAGGAACACGTAGCCGACGACGAAGGCGAATCCCTTGGGCAGGCCGACGCCGCGCAGCCCGTCCATCAGCTCGTCGACGTCCATGGTGCACAGCAGGCTGACGCCGATCAGGATCGCGGCGATCCACGCCAGCCCGAGGCGCAGCCCGAACGCCAGCTCCTCGGTCATGGCGAAGGAGCCGGAGGTGAGCGGGCCGAAGGCGGGGATGAGGACGAGGCCGACGACGTTCGGGATCTGCAGCGCCAGCAGGACGGCGAGCCACCGCCAGGGCGCCCGGGCGGCCACCGCGAGGCCGACGCCGACCGCCGTCATGCCGAGCATCCACGGCCAGCTCGGCGCGAGATAGAGGAAGACGACGAGCAGGACGAACAGGCCGATCTTCACCCGCGGGTCGCGGCGATGCAGGAACGAATCGCGGTCGGTGTGCAGGACGGGCACGGCGGTCATGGCGTGGCTCCCCGGATCTGGCCGATCAGCTCGTCGGCGGTGAAGGCGTCGAGGCCGAGGCGGTGCGACAGGCGCGCGGCGCGCGGCGGGGCCAGCGCGGCCTCCTTGAGGCGCTCCCAGGCGGGGCGGGCGAAGACCTCGCGCGGCGGGCCCTCGGCCATCGTCCGGCCGCCCGACAGCGCCAGCACCCGGTCGGCGACGTCGGCGACGAGGTCGGCGTTGTGGTCGAGCACGAGCACCGCCGTGCCCGAGCGCCGCAGGCGTGCCACGACGCCGCGCAGGTGGCGCTGCCCGGCGCCGTCGAGGCCGACCATCGGCTCGTCGAGGATCAGCAGGTCCGGCGCGCGCGCCAGCGCCGTGGCGATCGTCACCAGCTTGCGCTGCCCGAAGGACAGGGCGGTGGGGTCGCAGGCCAGCAGCCGCCGGTCGAGGCGCACGGTCTCGGCCACCTCCTCGACGCGCCGCCGCCGGGCGTCCTCGTCGGCGGCATCGCCGTCGCGGCTCCGGCGCAGCGGAAAGGCGATCTCGTCGGCCACCGTCCGTTCGCTGATGGACTCGTCGGGGTTCTGCACGGCGTAGCCGATCACCGCCGCGCGGTCGCTCACCCCCAGGGCGGCGGCGTCGCGGCCGGCGATGCGGACACAGCCGCGGTCCGGCCGCAACAGGCCGACGGCGAGGCGGGCCAGGGTCGTCTTGCCGGCGCCGTTGGCGCCGAGCAGGCCCACCGTCTGGCGCGCCGCCACCGTCAGGCTGACGCCGTCGATGGTCGGCACGCCGCCGCCGTAGGAGAACGTCACGTCCGCCATGGCCAGCACGGGCGGGGCCTCGGCCGCCTGTCCAACCCCCGCCCGTCCGTCGGCCGGCGGCGCGTCGGCGCCGGGCCGCGCCGCGGCCGCCGGCGGACGGGCGGCGATGCGGGCGCGCAGGGCGTCGAGATCGGCGGTCCCGGCGGCCAGGCCGGCCGCGGCGGCGGCGCGCAGGCGCAGCGGCGCCGCGAAGCCGGCCCGCTCCATCAGGGCCCGGTCGGCGAGGATCTCCGCCGCCGGGCCGATGCCGCACAGCCGGCCGTCCACCATCACCGCCACCCGGTCGGCCAGGTCGAGCAGCAGGTCGGGGTCGTTCTCGGCCAGCAGCACCGCGCGGTTCTCCGCCGCCTCGCGCACCAGCCGGCGCAGATGGTCGCGCGCCTGCGGATCGAAGCCGCCGGCGACGCCGTCCAGAAGCAGCACGTCCGGGCTGCCGGCCAGGGCGGCGGCCAGCACGACCCGGCGCTGCTCGCCGTCCGACAGCTCCCAGACGCGCCGCCGCTCCAGGTCGCCGGTGTCCGCGACGCCGACGCTGCGCAGCACCTCGCGCGCCCTGGCCCGCGCCTCGTCGCGCGCCATGCCGCGGTTCATCAGCGGCGCCGCGACCTCGTCGAGCGCGCGCACCTGGGTGAGCTGGGCGGAGACGTTCTCGGCGACGAAGGTCATCCGCCCCGCCACCGCGTCGCGCGGCGCCGTCTGCGGGTCGATGCCGTCGAGGCGGACGCTGCCGGCGAGGTCGCCGCCGGTGGCGCGCGGCGCCAGCCCGGTCAGGCACAGGCACAGGCTGGTCTTGCCCGCCCCCGCCGGGCCGAGCAGGCCGAGCACCTCGCCCCGCTTCAGGGCGAAGCGGACGCCGTCCACCGCCGGCCGCCCGGTCGCGGGGTAGCGGAAGGTCAGCCCGTCGGCGCACAGGATGCCGTCGAGCGGCTCGCCGGCGGAGGCCTCGCGGGCGCGCTCCCGCAGCGGCTGCGGGTCGTGCGAGCGCGCGCCCTTCGGTGCGAACCCGAGGAGACGCTCGAAGCGCCCGTGCAGGAGCGGCGCCGTCAGGGCCAGCGGCACGGCGCCCCAGAGGACGCCGTGGGTGAGCGTGTTGCCGAGGCCGCTGTAGAGCGCCACGCTGGCGGCCTCGCTGCCGAACAGCAGCAGGGTCGACGCTTCGAACGCCGACTGGACGGCGGCGCCGACGACCGCCGAGAGGGCCGGCCAGGCACGGTTCAGCGGCCGCAGGGCGGCCATGTGGCCGAAGATCAGGACGCCGGCGATGTAGCCGACGAAGCCGAAGGGATCGTCCAGCTCGTAGCCCTCCATCAGGTCGCGGATGCCCTCGCCGAGCGCCATGCCCAGGCCGACGGCGAGCGTCGCCCGGCCGACCGGCAGGAGGGCCGCCAGGAGGAAGGGGATGAAGAACGCCTTCTGGTCGATGTCGACCGGGATTTCCGGAATCACCTCGAGCGGGATCAGCGACAGGAAGAACAGGACGGCGGTGACGCCGAGGATGCCGATGAACTGTGCCGAGGATAGGGTCTGACGGCTTCGCATGTGGCCCCCCGCCCCTTGTCGTCGTGGTTATTACCGACGGGCAAGACAGGCGGCGCGGCCGTGCGTTGCGTGATGGTTCGGTGAATGTTTCGTGTCGCCCCGGCGGCGCGGCGCCGTCACGACGGCGCCAGCCAGCTCACCACGCGGGTGTCGAAGCCCTGCTCCGCGGCGCTCTGGGCCAGCCGCCCGGCCTGGGCGGCGTCGTCCTGCGGGCCGAGCGTGACGGTCAGCCAGCCCGTCGGGTCGGGCGGGTCGGCGACGACGATCACCGGCTGGAAGCCCTTCGCCTGCGCCTCGGCGACGCGGCGCGCGGCCAGGGCCTCCAGCAGGAAGCGGCCGACCGAGACGGAAAAGACGTAGGCCGGCGGCGCCGGTTCCTTGGCCGCCGGCGCCGCCGCCGGGGCGGCCGGGGCGGTGCCGTCCGCCGGCGGCGGGGTGGCCGGCGGCGCGGCCGCCGCCTGGAACAGGGCGCCGCGCAGCGCCGAGGCGGGCGGCAGGTCCAGCGGCGCCCCGAAGGCGAACCCCTTCACCTTGACCGGGGGGACGGCCGCCGCGGCCTTGCCGTCGCCGGACCCGTCGGTCTTGGCGGGCGGTGCGGCGGGCGGTGGGGCGGCCGGCGCGCCCTCCGCCGGCTTGTCCGGGGCGGCCGGAGCGTCCGCCGGAGCAGCGCCCCCCGGAGCGCCCCCCGGAGCGCCCCCCGGAGCGCCCTGCGCGGCCGCGTCGTCCGCCGGCGGCGGCGCCGGATCGGCCGGGGCGGGGCTGGGGGGAGCGTCGGCCACGGGGCCGGACGGCCGCTCCAGGTTGGCGCCGACGACGAGGCCGAGCAGGAACAGCAGCGCGCCGAACACCAGGGCACCGCCGATGACCACCGGCAGGGAGCTGCGGGGAATCGCCATTCAGCGGTCCTTCCCCTCGGGGCCCGGCCGCTTGGCCGCCTCCGGGGCCGGAGGCCGGGCGGCGGGCGGGTGCGTGGCCGCCGGCCTTCCCGGTTCCTCCTTCTTGGCCGGCGCCTCCGCCGCCGCCTGGGCACGGGCGGCGGGCCGGGCCGGCGCGCCGGCGGCGCGCTGGTCGGTCAGCATGCCGCGCTGCATGCCGATGCCCCCCATCTGCAGCTTCTGCCAGGGAACGAACAGCTCGCCGGGAAGCTGCGCCTGGCGGTTCAGGGCGGCGACCGGCTGGTAGGTGCCGGAATAGTTGCTCCACCATTCGAGGCGGCCGCTGTCGAAGCGCGCGGTGCCGGCGTACAGCACCGGCTTGCCGCCGGCCAGCCCGGCGTGGCCGCTGCGCGCCGAGACGTAGGTGTGCGCGTCGTTGCGCGTGGTGCCCTGCACCCGCACGAAGTTGTAGGTGCCGTTGGGCTTGACCCGCAGGCCGCGGTCGGCGGTCTTCAGCAGGAAGTCGTCGCCCTGGATGCGCACCAGCTCGTCGCCGGCCCGGGCGCGCTCGGGCCGGCCGCTGCGCAGGGCGCCGAAGGTGGCCTGGGGCTGCGCCACCGGACGGGCGGCCGGCGCATGGGCGGGCGGGGCGCCGGGGCCGGGCTTCGCCTGCGCGGCTCCCGCCGGCGGGCGGCCGGGCCAGTGGGGCGGCGGCGGGGCGAAGCGTTTGGCCGGGTCGGACATGCGGCGGCGTGCACGGAGCCTGCGGGGAGCGCTGCGCCGACCTTATCGCGGATAACGCCGCGCCCGCAACCGGGATGCGAGAAAGAGGCGGCGCCGCCTCACCGCCCCGTATCGAGGTCCTCCGCCACCGCCTTCAGCAGGTCGTACTGCTCGACGACGATGCTCTGCCGGCCCACCGCGATCAGGCCGCGCTTCTGGAACTTGTCGAGGGTCATGGTGACCCACTGCCGGGTGGCGCCGACGATGGCGGCGAGCTGGTCGTGGGTGACCTTGCGCTCGATCACCAGCCGGTTGCCCTCCGCCCGCCCGTAGGTGTCGGCGAAGATCAGCAGGAGGTGGGCCAGCCGCTCGGTCACCGAGCGGGTGCCCAGCATCTGGATGAGGGCGGAGTAGCACTTGCCCTTCGCCACCAGCCCGTCGATCAGGCAGATGGCGAAGCCCGGCACGGTCTCGATCAGGCGGCGGATGCCGCGGCCGTCGAGGTAGAGCAGGACGGCGTCCTCCTGGACGTCGGCCGACCACATGTGGCTGCCGCCGCCGAAGATCTCCGGCCCGCCGACGAAGTGGCCGGACGTCCAGAAGGCGAGCGTGATCTCGCGGCCCGAGGGGCCGACGTAGAAGGTCCGCACGCTGCCGCTCTCGATCAGCCAGATGCCGTTGTGGGTGTCGCCCTGGAAGAACACGCCCTCGCCGCGCCGGAAGGTGCGGGCGCTGCCGGACGCCCGCACCCGCGCCAGCTCGCGCGGGTCGAGGCGGCCGAGGAAGCCGGCCCCCTCGTCGAGGTGGCCCACCCCCTCGCTGAGGAAGACGGCGGACATCCGGGCGGACTCCGCCTCGCGCGGGCCGGCGCCGGCGCCGGGGGCGGTCCGGGCTGGCGCGCCCATCACCGGCCCTGCGTCTCGAAGGCCTTCAGGCTCTCCGCGCGGATGCGCTCCAGGCAGAGCTTCTTCAGGCGGACGAACTCCTCGCCGGTCGCCATGTCGGGATGGCGCGGCCGCGGCAGGCCGACGGCCAGGTCGTCGATGATGGAGCCGGGGCTGGCGCTCATGATCAGCACCCGGTCGGCGAGGAAGATCGCCTCGTCGACGTCGTGGGTGACGAAGACCACGGTGGTGCCGAACTCGCTCCAGATCCCCAGCAGGCTCTCCTGCATCATCAGCCGGGTCTGCGCGTCGAGGGCGCCGAACGGCTCGTCCATCAGCAGCACGCTGGGGTAGTTGGCGAGCGCCCGGGCGATGCCGACGCGCTGCTGCATGCCGCCCGACAGCTCGGCCGGGTAGGCGTTGGCGAACCGGGTCAGGCCGACCATCTCCAGGAAGGTGTTGGCCGTGGATTCGCACTCGACGGGCCCGAGCCCGGCGACCTTGGGGCCGAAGGCGATGTTCTGGCGGATCGTCTTCCACGGGAACAGCGAATATTGCTGGAACACCATGCCGCGGTCGGGGCCGGGGCCGGTCACCGGCTCGCCGTCGACCCGCACCGCGCCGCCCGACGGGGCGACGTAGCCGGCGATGGCGTTGAGCAGGGTCGACTTGCCGCAGCCGGACGGCCCGAGGATGCAGACGAACTCGCCGGGCCGGATCTCCAGGTCGGTCTCCATGACCGCCGGGCGGGCCTTGGCGCCCGTGCCGAAGGTGATGGAGACGCGGTCGATGGCGATGTGGCCGCGGCCGGGGCCCTTGCGCGGCGGCTGCCGCGGCCGGACGCGGTCCCTGAGGGCGACGACGTTGAGGTTCATGTCCTGGCCTCCCGAAACGGGGCGATGAGGGGGCGGCGGCTGCCGGTCAGCGCGTGCGGCGCTGCCACGCCAGGAAGGGGCGGGTGGCGAGCCTGACCGCGTAGGTGGACAAGGTGCCGAGCGCGCCGATCACCAGCATGCCGACGACGATGTCGGGATAGTTGATCAGCGAGTAGGCGTTCCAGGTGAAGTAGCCGATGCCGTACTGGCCGGAGATGATCTCGCCGGCCAGCAGCGAGAACCAGCTCACCCCCATGCCGATGGCGAGGCCGGCGGCGATCGAGGGCAGGGCGGCCGGCAGGATGACGTTCCAGAAGATCTGCATGCGCGAGGCGCCGAGCGACTTGGCGGCGCGCACCAGGATCTCCGGCGTCTGCTCCACCCCGTGCAGCGTGTTGAGGATGATGGGGAAGAGGGCGCCGAGGAAGGTGATGAAGATGATCGACGCCTCCTCGGTCGGCCACATCAGGATGGCCAGCGGGATCCACGCCACCGCCGGGATCGGCCGCAGGATCTCGATGTAGGGGACGACCATGGCGCGCACCAGGCGCGAGCGCCCCATCAGGGTGCCCAGCACGATCCCCAGCACCGCCGCCGACAGGAAGGCGCTGAAGGTGCGCTGCAGCGACACCAGGATGTGCAGGTAGAACTCGCCGCCGGCGAGGTGGCCGGCCAGCGCCGCGGCCACCGCCGTCGGCGTCGGCACGTTGCGGAAGCTGACGAAGGCCTCGACCCGGTAGAGGGTCGCGAGGTGCCAGATCAGGATGCCGACGAGGATCGAGCCGAGGCTGACGGCGACGTGGCGCAGGTTGCCGGCGGCCCAGGCCCCCGCCGCCTCGCGCAGCGCGCGCAGGGGGGCGGGGCCGCCCGGTGCCGCGACCGGTGCCGCGGCCGGCGCGGCGGTGGTTGCCGCCGGGGGCGTCGCCGGGGCGGCGGCGCCGTCCGGATGCGTCATGGCCAGATGATTGGTGGCCAGATGAGTCGGGGAAGGCGTGCTCATGGAAAACTCCTGCCAAACCGCGGAGGCTGCCGAGGGCGCGGGACGCCGGCGGGGGCGGAGGGCCCCGCCGGGTTGCCCGCGCGTCACGACACCAGCTCGCTCCACCCCGCCAAGGTGCCCTTGTGGGCGGCGGCGTAGGCTTCGGCGTCGCCCTTCTTCATGAAGGGGGTGAGCGCGCCGTCGGCGGTCTTGACGAAGAAGGCGACCTTGCCGAACAGCTTGAGGCCCGTCGCCTTGTCGTAGACGTAGGTGGCGAGCACCGGCTTGCCGGCCTTCTGCGCCGCCAGGTAGGCCTCGGTCATGGCGAGCGGGCTGTCGAAGGTGGTGACACCCTCGCCGTCGACCCACATCTCCGCCGCGGGCAGGCCGGGCGTGTCCGGGGCGGAGGCGACGACCGTCTTCACCGCGGCGTCGTAGTCCAGGCCGCGGGCGGCGAAGGCGGCCTTGACGAAGGTCGGGTCGACCCAGCGGTCGAAGTCGAGCGCGGTGAGGCCGGTCTCCTTGGCCAGCAGCTCGTGGTCGTACTTCAGGGCCTTGAGCCACTCCGGCTTCAGCGACGGCTCGAAGGTGGAGATGCCGCCCTTGGAGAAGTAGAGATAGAGCACCTCCTTCTCCACGCCGGTCCACTCCGCCACCTTGGTGGCGGCGCGCACCGGGTCCTCGGCGATCCATGCCTGGGCCTCCATGGTGGCGTCGAGGTAGGCCTGGACGATCTCCGGGTAGCGCTCGGCGAAGGCCTTGGTGACGACGGTGCCGTGGAAGGTCGGGATGTTCGCTTCGCTGCCGTCGAAGATCTTGCGGCCGGTGCCGCGGAACTCCATGACCTCCGACCAGGGGCAGAAGTCGGCGTGGGCGTCGATCTTGCCCTGGGCGATGTTGACGACGCCGACCGGCGGCGCCTGGTTCTGGATCTTCACCGTGTCGATCAGCCCGGCGTCGCGCAGCGCCTTCAGGGTCATCCCCCAGGCGGCGCTGCCGACGGGGGTGGAGATCGACTTGCCGGCGAGCTGGTCCAGGGCGTAGACGTCGGAGCCCACCGGCACGACGATGCCGTTGCCCGTTCCCTTGAGGTTGTAGCCGGTGACGGCGATCAGCCGCGTCTCGCCGCCGCCCGAGGCCTGGAACTTGGCGCCGTTGACGATCAGCGGATAGTCGCCCATCACGCCGAAGGCCAGCTTGCCCGCCAGCATCTGGTTGGTGATCGGCGGGCCCGACGTGTAGTCCTGGTAGACGACCTCGTAGGTCGCGCCGGCGTACTTGCCGTCCTTGGGCAGGTGCTTCTGGAGAAGGCCGAGCTTCTCCAGGATGATGCCGCCGGGCACGGTGTTGGTCACCGTGCTCTGGTGGCCGATGCCGATCTCGATGGTCTCCGCCGACGCCGCACCGGCCGGCGCCAGCGCCAGCCCGAGAGCGAGAAGGATCGTACAGTGCTTCATGCTTGTACCCTCCCGTGATCGCCGCATGTCCTAGGGATGGGTGCTACGAAGCAAGGCTTGTGCCACTATGCCGCATGTGGCGGAACGCCGCGGGTTCCGGCGAACGGGGGAGGCCGGAGGTGGCGCCTTGTTCGGCATTCGCGGCGGATGCGGGGCGGCCGGGATGCCCGTGTGCGGTGCACATGCCATGGCCGTGGCCCGGTGCCGCGGGGCGGATCTAATACAAGTTGGCGGGGGTGGTGGGGGCGCCTCACCAGCCGACGGCGTGGGCGAGGTGGGGGACCATCCGCCGGACGGTTGCACGGTCCCGATCGGACACGCCGTAGTGATCGAGCCACTCCGGCAGGGCGGCCGCAGCCCCTTCGATGCGCTTCAGGCAGTCCTCGGCCTCGTCCCGCGTCAGGCCGAACCGGTCGTGGGCCGCCATCGCCGTCTGCGGGTCCGCCACCGCGGAGACGCCGCGGGCCGGTCGGAGGACGAGCGCCCTGGGGGCGTGGGGCAGCACGTCGAACACCGGGGAGAGGCGCCACCCCGTACCGTCGTCGATGAAGCCGTGGTTGTGCAGGTGGTCGTCGGTGTTGTTCAGGAAGGCGTTGAGCAACAGCCGCTCGAACAGCAGCTTCGCGCAATCGGCGATTCCCTCCCGCCGTGCCCGGATCGCCAGATCGGCGTAGGAGGCGTTCTCCGGGCGGTAGGTGCCCGGCGGGTGCCCAAGGACGGTGGCCGCGCTGGAATAGGCGAGCCGGCGGCGCCCGGCTCGGTCGAACCGTTTCACCAGCAGGGCCGTGCGGTCCCCGATCTCGATGACCCGGTGTTCCGGCGTCTCGATGCCGGCCTGCCGGGCCACGGACAGGCAGGCCGCCTCGACCCTTTGGTTGTCGAAGGCGTCGTCGCGGCCGCGCAGCTTGGCGATCCATGCCTCGCCATCGATCCGGATGCGCGTCTTCGGCCGTGCGCCACCGATGTCCGCGGCGCTGTCGAGCAGCCGTGTCAGGTGCGACCGGTTGGCGACGCCGTTCTCCACGGCGTCGGCGGCCTCCATCAGCGCCTCCAGATCGTCGGCGTCCGTCGGCAGGACCAGCAGGGCCGGGGCCGGCACCCACACGCCGGGTCCGTCGGCATCGGGACCGAAGCGCAGGTGGCCGATGCGGTCGTCGCCCGCCGCGGCGATGTATTCTGGCGTGCGCAGGGGCACGTCGGGATAGGCCAATCTGAGGATCGCCTTGCCCCAGCCGTCGGGGCTGGCGTCATGGAAGGGCAGGGGGATCTCTTCGGGTGGCACGCTCTGGAAGGCTTTGCGCAGGGGCAGGCCGGCCGCCGCCAGGGGCTTCGCGTCCGGTCGCGCCCTCCAGCCCGGGTCGTAGCGGAAGACGCCTTGCCGTGTCCGGCCGCGCGCACCGCGGAACGTGAGGACTCCCGCCAGGACGGGTTCGCCGGCGACGTCGGCATAGACGGCCATCTCCCGCAGGCGGCCGTCCTCGTCAACCTTCCAGGGACGATGCGCGTTTGCGCCCATGGATCTCCTCCAGGTCCTCACCCAGCGGATCCGAGGCGAGCAGGTCCGCCAGCCGACCGGTGTAGCCGAAGACGGACAGCACCTTCACCAGGACGCCGACGTTCACCGTTTCCTTGCCCCGTTCGAAGGCGATGTAGGTCTTTCTCGTCACGCCGATGCGATCCGCCATCTCCTCCTGCGACAGGTTCCGGCGCAAGCGCGCCAGCCGGACCCGTCGCCCCAGGTGTTCGATGGCATCGGCCTCGTCCGAGGTGAGCAGCACCGGGCGCTTCATAGTGTTCCCTTTAAAGCGCTTAGAGGGCTCTTGAGTACCTTATAGGGGACATTGTGTCAATACGCCGACCATGCGCCACGGTCATCGCATTTGGCTTGATCAACCCTCTCTCCAGGGGGGCTGGCGGATTCACACATTTTGGTGCATTCCCCCCAAGCCACTGATCGGGCAAGAAAAAAGCCCTCGCCCCTCCGGGGAGAGGGAGGGGACCCGCGCCGTCAGGCGCGGGGAGGGTGAGGGGGAATGGCGCGCGTACGCGCGCCGCGAAGGGGCATCCTGCCCCTTCGCCATCCCCTGGCGAGGGCTTGCAGCCCTCGCTGCCCCCTCACCCTGACCCTCTCCCCAGGGGGGAGAGGGGATTCAAAGGCGATCACCCTGCACCCCGCGCCGTCCACCGGCCCGCTGTCAGCCGTGCCCGCCCTACCAGCGCGCCGCGCGCAGCTTGAAGCGGTGGGTTTCCGGGCGGCCGTAGAGGTATTCGAAGTCGATGGGGCGGCCGCCCACCTCGTGGGTCAGGCGCTCGATGCGGATCAGCCGTTCGCCCGGCGGCACGCCGAGGCGGGCGCGCACGGTCTCGTCGGCGGCGACCACGTCCATGGTGATGTCGGCGAAGCCGATCTCGATGCCGAGCCGCGTCTCGATCAGGGTGAAGACGTCGACGTTGGCGAGGTCGAGGCCGAGCAGGACCTCGCCGATGGCCGGCGGGAAATAGCTGACGTCCATCGACATGGCGACGTCGGCGGCGATGCGCAGCCGCTCGATCTTCACCACCGGGGCGCCGCGTTCCAGGGCGAGCGCCGCCGCGGCCTCGGGCGGGGCGGCCACGGTGGCGGCCGACAGCACCTCCGAGCGCGCCGCCACGCCGAGCGGCGCCATGATCTCGCCGAAGCCCTGGAGCCGGCCGAGGTCCTGCACGGCCTTGAGGTTGCGCACGAAGTAGCCCTTGCCCTGGTGCGACTGCACCAGCTCGGCCTCGCGCAGGCAGTCGAGCGCCATGCGCACGGTCACCCGGCTCGCCTGGAAGCTGTTGGCCAGGTCGTTCTCGCTGGGCAGGCAGCTGCCGGGCGGGAAGCGGCCGGCGCAGATGTCGCTCATCAGCGCCGCCTTGATCTGCAGGTATTTCGGCATGCGGCCCGACGCCGTCGGCCGGCCGTCCTTGCCGCGGGGGGTGCGGGGGGCGGCGGTCGCCGGCGATACCCTCATCCTCATGGCGATCTCCCTCTCCCGGGCGGCCCCCGGCGGTGGAAGTCTACACCCCGATCCGCCCCAGCGCCCAGCGCACGTTCTTGCGGACGTCCGGGTCGGGATCGTCGACCAGGGCTTCAAGATAGGGCAGGGCCGCGGCGTCGGCGATCTCCCCCAGCGCCGCCGCCGCCTCCTTGCGCAGGTTGCTGATGTCGTGGTCGAGCGCCGCGGCGATGCCGTGCACCGCCTGGGCCGCCTTGAGCC
This sequence comes from Azospirillum sp. ST 5-10, assembly GCF_051225715.1. Classification (NCBI taxonomy): domain Bacteria; kingdom Pseudomonadati; phylum Pseudomonadota; class Alphaproteobacteria; order Rhodospirillales; family Azospirillaceae; genus Azospirillum; species Azospirillum sp. ST 5-10. The sequence goes on along the minus strand of NZ_JBPJSP010000012.1, from coordinate 35,707 downwards.
GGCCGAGGCTGCGCACGGCCTTCACCCGGACCTGCCAGGAGGAGTCGTCGAGCAGCCCCATCAGGCCGGCGACGCCCTGGCGGAAGCCCGACTTGCCGATCACCTCCGCCGCCACCTCGCGCACGGACCAGTCGGCGTCGGCCAGCGCCGCCAGCAGCGCGTCGGCGGCGTGGGGCGAGGCGGAGAAGGCGAGCGCGCCGACCGCGGTGCGGCGCACCTCGGCCACCGGATCGCGGCAGCAGGCGATCAGGGCCGGCAGCGATTCCTCCAGCTTGAGGTAGCCGACGACGCCGATCGCCTGCACCCGCACCGCCGGCTCGGGATCGGACAGGGCGCGGATGCCGGGGCCGAGCGCGTCGGGCCGGCGCAGCTCCTTGAGGCCGCGCAGCGCCCCGGCGCGCACGGCGGCGCTGGGGTGGGCGGTCAGCGGCAGGATCGGCGTGCCGGCGGCCGCGTCCTTCAGCTCGGCCAGGCTGTCGGCGGCGGCCTGGGCGACCCGCGGGTCGGCGTCCTGCAGGCCGCCGGCCAGCGCCTCGGCCGTCTCCGGGCCGTCGAACTCGGCCAGCGCGATGGCGGCCTGCAGGCGCACCTCCGGCGCGGGGTCGCGCAGCGCCGTGGCGATGGCGGCGACGGCGTCGGGGTCGGCGGTGTCGGCCAGCTCCATCACCGCGACCCGGCGCACCGCCGGGTCGGGATCGCCGAGCCGCTCGACCAGGGCGTCGAGGTCGCCGTCGTCCTCGAAGGGCTGGGCAGTCATGGCGTCGGCCTCCGTCACTTCAAGAGGAAGGGGATGTTGACCTTGACCGCGCTGGTCGGGCAGTCGGCCTCGCAAGGCATGCAGTACCAGCACTCGTCGTACTTCATGTAGGCCTTGCCGGTCAGCTCGCTGATGCGCAGCACGTCCAGCGGGCAGACGTCGACGCAGACGGTGCAGCCCTTGTCGGCGATGCACAGGTCGTTGTCGACCACCACGGGAACGGTCGTCGGCGTGTTGGCGAGGGGCATCGGGGATGTCTCCCGTTGAATGCGGTTCCGATTGGTCTCCCTCTCCCCGCCCCGGGAGAGGGCGTTCGAGGCGACGGCGCTACGCCGAGACCTTGACGCGCTGGCGGTAGTAGGCGTCCTTCTCGTCCTCCTCGATGGGGACGATGTAGGGCTTCACCGGCTGCTTCTCGCAGCTCATGACGCCGTCCTTCTTCGACAGCAGGACGTGGCACTTCCAGTCCCGGTCGTTCTTCTCCGGGTGGTCGACCCGCCAGTGGTAGAGGCCCCAGCGGCTCTCGGTGCGGTAGAGCGAGGCGCAGGCGGCCATGTCGGCGCAGTCGAGGATGCTCGCCACCTCGGCGGCGCGCATCAGCTCGTGGGCGTCGCGCACCATCATGCCGCGCTCCATGTCGTCGCGCACCTCGGCCAGGCGGGCCTGGGCGATCTGGTACTTCATGGTGACCTTGGGCGGCTGCAGGTAGTCGTTGACCAGGCGGCGGATCTTGTACTCGAGTTGGTTCGGCGGGATGCCGTCCTCGCGCCGGGTCGGCGCCAGGATGCGCTCGCGTTCGGCCGCCACGTCGGCCGTGTCGAAGGGCTCGAAGTCGACCTCGCCCGCGAAGTCGATGGCGTCCTCGCCGGCGATGGCGCCGTTGGTGAAGGCGCCCAGCATGTAGTTGTGCGGCACGCTCGCCATGTCGCCGGCGGCGTACAGGCCGGACACCGTGGTGCGCGCGCAGTCGTCGACGTACACCCCCGACGCCGAGTGGCCGGAACAGAAGCCGATCTCGGAGATGTGCATCTCGATCATCGACTTGGCGTACTTGGTGCCGCGCCCCTCGTGGAAGCGGCCGCGGCTCGGCCGCTCCACCGTGTGCAGGATGTGCTCGATGTGGCTGGCGGTGTCCTCGTGCAGGTGGTTCAGCTTGAGGAACACCGGGCCGTTGCCCGACTGCAGCTCGTTGTAGAACTCCTGCATCATCTGGCCCGACCAGTAGTCGCACTCGATGAAGCGCTCGCTCTTGTTGTTGGCGGTGTAGCCGCCGAACGGGCCGGCGACGTAGGCGCAGGCGGGGCCGTTGTAGTCCTTGATCAGCGGGTTGATCTGGAAGCACTCGAGGTTCGCCAGCTTGGCCCCGGCGTGGTAGGCCATGGCGTAGCCCTCGCCCGAGTTGGCCGGGTTCTCGTAGGTGCCGAAGAGATAGCCGGAGGTCGGCAGGCCGAGGCGGCCGGCCGCCCCCATGCACAGGATCACCGCCTTGGCGCGCACCACCATCAGCTCGCCGGTGCGGGTGTTGATCGCCATGGTGCCGGCGACGCGGCCCGTCGGGCCGACCAGCAGGCGGGTCGCCATGAAGCGGTTGGAGATCAGGATGCGCACGCGGCGGAGCTGGCGGTAGAGCGCCTTCTTGACGGTGTCGCCGTTGGGCATGGGGAGCACGTAGGTGCCGATGTGGTGCACCTTCTTGACGTCGTACTCGCCGTTCTCGTCCTTCTGGAAGCGGATGCCGAAGCGGTCCAGCTCCTGGATCATGGCGTAGCAGTTCTGGGCGTACTTGTAGACGGCGTCCTGGTCGACGATGCCGTCGTTGGCGATGGTGATCTCCTTGGTGTACTGCTCCGGCGTGGAGTGGCCGGGGATCACCGCGTTGTTGAGGCCGTCCATCCCCATGCTGATGGCGCCGGAGCGCTTGACGTTGGCCTTCTCCAGGAGGATCACCCTGGCGTTGGGGTTCTTCACCTTGGCCTTGTAGGCGGCCATGGGGCCCGCCGTGCCGCCGCCGATGACCAGGACATCGCAGTCCACTTCCGATTGCCCGGACCGGATCTCGTCCATCTTCCCTCTCCGAAATTCCCGTGCGTTGTCGTCAGGCTAGCGGCCGCGGCCGTCGCCGGTCGGTCAAGGAATTGCCTTCACGCCCCGCCGCCCATCGCCCGCAGCAGGGGCCAGGGGTAGATCCCGCGGCGGTGCCCGTCGGAGAAGCCGACGGTGAGTGCGTAGCGGCCGACCGGAGCGACCGAGGCGATGGTCAGCCCGTCCGGCGGCGGCACCGCCAGCCCGGCGAGGCGCAGCCGCGTCGCCCCGGCCGACGGGCAGTGCGCCCGCAAGGTGGCGGCGTCGAGCCGGCTGCGCCGCCCGTCGGCCCAGGCGATCTCCAGCGCGTCGCGCCGTGTCGTCAGGCGCACCTCCAGGGGCGCGCCGCCGTCTTCCTGCATCGTCTTCGGCCTCCGTCCTCGGCGTTTGCGAGCGTCGGGGCCAGCGGACCACGCGGGGGCCCACCGCCGATAGCAACTAGTTGACCGACGCCCCGCGCCGGCCGCGGCAGGCTCCCGGCCAACGAGGGAACCAAGGGGAGACCGGCGATGACCTTTGCCGTCACCGACCAGTGCATCCGCTGCAAGTACACGGACTGCGTCGAGGTGTGTCCCGTCGACTGCTTCTACGAGGGCGCCAACATGCTCGTCATCAACCCGGACGAATGCATCGACTGCGGCGTCTGCGAGCCGGAGTGCCCGGCCGACGCCATCGTCCCCGACACGGCACCGGGTGCCGCGGCGTGGGTCGAGCTGAACCGCACATACGCCGCCCGGTGGCCGAACATCGCCGCCAAGCTCGACCCGCTGCCCGACGCCGAGGCGTGGAACGGCCGGCCGGGCAAGCTGGCCCACCTCGACGAGCGCGCGGCCGAGCCCGCCTGAGAACCGTAAGCCGACAGACGTCTACCCCCTACCCCAACCCTCCCCCGCTTCGCAGGGGAGGGGGCTTTTCTCGCCCTCCCCTGCGAAGCGGGGGAGGGAGGGGACCCGCGGCGCGAGCCGCGGGGAGGGTGGGGGAAAGGCCCGCTTGAGACGAGAAGAGGACGACAGCCCCCATGAACGCGATCACGAAGCCCGCCGAGCTCGCCGGCGCCGTCCCCACCGGCGTGTTCGTCGAGACGGTGACCCACGTCCGGCACTACACCGACCGCCTGTTCGCCTTCCGCACGACGCGGCCGGGCAGCTTCCGCTTCCGCTCCGGCGAGTTCGTCATGATCGGCCTGATGGCCGGGGACAAGCCGCTGTTCCGCGCCTACTCGATCGCCAGCCCGTCCTGGGCGGAGGAGCTGGAGTTCTTCTCCATCAAGGTGCCCGACGGGCCGCTGACCTCGCGCCTCCAGCTCATCCAGCCGGGCGACCCGCTGTTCGTCCGCAAGAAGCCGACGGGCACCCTGGTGCTCGACGCGCTGACCCCGGGCCGGCGGCTCTACCTGTTCTCCACCGGCACCGGCATCGCCCCCTTCGCCAGCGTGGTGCGCGATCCCGAGACCTACGAGAAGTTCGAGGAGGTCGTCCTCGTCCACGGCTGCCGGCAGGTGGCCGAGCTGCGCTACGGCGTCGACCTGGTGGCGGAGACCCTCGCCGACCCGCTGGTCGGCGAGTTCGCCGCCGGGCGCCTGCGCCACGTCACCAGCGCCACGCGCGAGCCGCATCCCTGCCGCGAGCGGGTGACGGCGCTGATCGGCGGCGGCCGGCTGTTCGCCGACCTCGGCGTGCCGCCGCTCGACCCGGCGGTGGACCGGGCGATGATCTGCGGCTCGGTGGAGATGCTGGCCGACACCAAGGCCCTGCTGGAGGCCGCCGGGCTGCGCGAGGGCGCCAACAACGCGCCGGGCGAGTTCGTCATCGAACGCGCGTTCGTGGAATGATCGCCCGGCGGCTGCGCGCGCCGGTGCCGGGCCTGGCGCTGTGCGTCGCCATCGCCGTGGCGGCGATGGCGGTCCAGGCGGTGGAGCGCCGGCTCGCCGGCACGGTCCACCTGGACCCGATGGTGCTCGCCATCCTGATCGGCATGGCCGTGGCGGCGGCGGCGCGCCCCGGCCCCGCCCTGGCGCCGGGGATCGCCGTCGCCGCCAAGCCGCTGCTGGAGCTGACCGTCGCCCTGCTCGGCGTCTCGGTGACCTTCGCGCAGATCGCCGCCGCCGGTCCGTCCCTGCTGGCCGCCATCGTCGCCGTGGTGGCGGCGGCCATCGCCACGGGCTACGCGCTGTCGCGCCTGTGCGGACTCGACCGCCGCATGGCGGTGCTGATCGCCTGCGGCAACGCGGTGTGCGGCAACTCCGCCATCGCCGCGGTGGCGCCGGCGATCCGCGCCGCGCCCGAGGACGTCGCCTCGGCGATCACCTTCAGCGCGGTGATGGGGGTCGCCGTGGTGCTGCTGCTGCCGGTGCTGATGGCGCTCGCCGGCCTGTCGGAATCGCAGTACGGCGTGCTGGCCGGCCTGACCATCTACGCGGTTCCCCAGGTGCTGGCGGCGACGGCGCCGGTGAGCGTGCTCAGCGTCCAGCTGGGGACCGTGGTGAAGCTGGTGCGCGTGCTGACCCTGGGGCCCGTGGTGCTGCTGATGGCGCTGCTGGTGCGGCGGCTCGACGGGGCCGAGGCGGGCGCCGCGCCGGCCGCCGCGCCGGCCGCCGCGCCGGCCGCCTCTGGGCGTTCCCTGGCCCTGCGCCAGGCGGTGCCCTGGTTCGTGCCGGTCTTCCTGGCGCTGGCGGCGCTGCGCAGCGCCGGGGCGGTTCCCGACGGCGTGGCCGCCGACGGGCTGGCGCTGACCCGTGTCCTGAGCGTCGTCGCCATGGCCGGGCTCGGCCTGTGCGTCGACGTCCGCCATCTCTGGCGGCTCAGCGGCCGCCTGTCGCTGGCCGTCACCACCTCGCTGCTCGCCCTGATCGCCATCGGCTTCGCCGCGATCCGCCTGCTCGGCGTCACATGATTCGCCGGCTCGGCGTCGCGTGATCCGCTCACGCCTGGGTCTGGAACTGGCCGGCCATGGAGATGGAGATGACGCCGCCCCAGCTGCACATGCATTTGCAGCTGTTGTTGAGCGTCGGCATGTTGCCGGTCAGCACCTGCGGCACGCCGGGGATCCAGGGTGCGGCGGTGACCGGGATGCAGGGCATCGGCGTCAGCACGCCGAACGCCGCGGCGGTGGCCGCCGCCACCATGGGATTGGCCAGGCTCTGGCACATGCCGAAGGGCAGGATGTTCACCATCGGCGCGTAGTCCATGATGTTGGCGACGGGCGGCCCGCCGGCCATCACCCGGTTGACCGGCAGCACCGACAGCGTGCTGGGCGCCACGCCGAAGCTGCACTGGGTCATCGCCCCCGCCACCACCACCTGTCCCATGGCGTCGCTCCTCGTCCGCCGCGTTTCTTCTATTTGCCGCGCAGCCGCGCCACCAGGCCCTTCCTGCTGGCCGGCGCGTCGGGATCGTCGAGGCGTTCCGGGCCCTCGACCACCGCCCCGGCGCGGTAGAGGGTGCGTTCCGCCGGCGCGCCGCCGGGGTGGAACTCCAGCGCTTCGCCGTCGGGCAGATCGTCCTTGTGGGGGACGCGGCGGCGCACGCTGCCGTCGGGGCGGTACTCCACGAGGTCGCCGTCGAGCCGGTCGTCCTTGTACTCGGCGCTCATCAGCGGCTTGCCCTCGGCGGTGAAGCACTCCATCCGCCCGTGGCGCTTGCCGGCGGCGTAGCGCACCACCGACAGGAGGCGCCCGGCCGGGTCGTAGCCGCGCATCGCGCCGTCCAGCAGCCCGGCGGCGTAGGTCATCTCGGTCTGCGGCACGCCGTTGCGGAAGACGGTGGCCGGGCCGTCGGGCACGCCGGCGCGGTAGAGCATGCGCATGGCGACCGTGCCGTCCGGCGCGTACGCGACGAACTCCCCGTCGGGCCGGCCGTCGGGGCCGAGGGTGGTGGTCGAGACGAGGCGGCCGTCGTCGGCGCGCGCTTCGAGGACGGTGGGCTCGTCCATGGGGCCCTCAGTTCAGCTTGATGATGCCGCCCTTCACCTCGGTCATGCCGCCGCCGTCGATGCTGGCCTGGGCGCTGCCCTTGACGGTGACGGTGGTGCCGCCCTGGAGCGTGGCACCGGTGTCCGCCTTCACGGTGGCGCTCATGCCCTGGACGGTGGCGGCGTTGGTGGCCTTGGCGGTCAGCCCGGCCGAGGAGGTCAGGCTCATGTCGGAGGTGGACTTCACCGTCAGGCCCTTGCCCGCCTCGATGGTGACGGCGCCGCTCGCCTTGATGGTGATGTCGCCGTCCACCGTCAGGGTGAAGTCCTTCGAGACGGTCTGGGTGTACGCGTCCTTGTTGGTGTGCGTCTCCGCCCCCTCCACGGTGACGCCGCGCGTGCCCTTGACCGAGTGCGTCTCGTTGCCCTTGGCGACCGCGCTGGTGCGGTTGCCCTCGCTGATGGTGAGGGTGTCGTTGCCCTTGGAGATGGTGGTGGAGCGGTTGCCCTGGTTCAGGGTCAGGGTGTCGTCGGCGGCGTCCACCGTCGTCGTGCGGCTGTTCTTGATCAGGACGGTCATGTCTTTCTGCGCCTGGACGTAGATCTCCTCCGAATCCGCCTTGTCCTCGAAGCGGATCTCGTTGTAGCCGTTGCCGCCGGTGGAGCTGTTGGTCTTGATGGTGCTCTTGGTCTGGTCGTCGGTCAGGGCGTAGGGCAGGGTGTTGGTGCCGTTGTAGACGCAGCCGGTGACGATGGGCAGGTCGGGGTTGCCCTCCAGGAAGCTGACGACCACCTCCATGCCGATGCGCGGCAGGAAGAAGGCCCCCCAGCTCTTGCCGGCCCAGCCCTGGGCGACGCGGATCCAGCACGAGCTGTTCTCGTCGTTGGTGCCCTGCTGGTCCCAGGGGAACTGCACCTTCACCCGTCCGTACTGGTCGGTGTAGATCTCCTGCCCCGACTTGCCGACCACGGTGGCGGTCTGGGTGCCGGCGATGCGCGGGCGCGGGGTGACGCGCGGCGGCCGGAAGGTGGTGGCCGAGGGCAGGGCGGTGAAGCTGTTGTCGTACTCCCGGAACGTCGCGCGGTGGCTGACGCTGTGCAGCACCCACTCGGCGTTGAGGTCGCTGCGCGGGTGCTTGGACAGGGTGAAGCTCTGCCCCGCCGTGAAGGCGCGCACCACGGAGGCGCCGCTCAGCCGCTTGGCCCCGGCCTGCAGCGCGTCGACCCGCACCTTGGCCAGCGCGTCGCCCTGGTCCTTGGTGGTGTAGTTGCCGGGATACTCGTAGACCTGCGGGGCGCCCGAGGTGCCGGTGACGCTGGCCTTCAGCTCGGTCGCCGGGGTGGTGAAGTTGTAGTCGTCGGTCTGGTAGACGCCGCTGGCGACCGCCTGCTCGAGCGAACAGTTCGTGACGTGCAGCCCGTCGATCCAGTCCTTGCCGGTGGGCAGCGCCAGGTAGGGCACCGTCGCGGTGCCGGAGATCGCCGCGAAGGCCGAGGCGTCGTCGGCCAGCACCAGGGTGTGCTTGCCCGATTCGTGGGTGAAGAAGTAGAAGATGCCCTCGTCCTCCATCAGCCGCAGGACGAAGTCGAGGTGGCTCTCGCCGTACTGCACGCAGTACTCGCGCGTGGTGTAGGTGGCGGTCGTCGAGTCCTTGAAGTCGCTGAAGCCGAGGTTGCCGAACACCGCCTTGATGATGTCGACCGCGGTCTGGTTCTGGAAGATGCGGTGGTCGCTGCTGAAGCCCAGCATCCACAGCCAGGGCCGCAGCTCGGCGACGTAGGCGGTGGCGGTCTGCACGACCCGCGCGCACACCCCGTCGACGATCCGGGTGGCGCCGGCGTCGCCGGTCAGGGTCACCGTGAGGTGCTGGCCCACCAGCGTGCCGAGGTCGACGTCCTGGGCGCCGGTCGCCGACTGCATGACGAGCGTGAAGGCGAACAGGCCCGACACCTCCTCGCTGCCGCTGAACTCCTGCAGGATCAGGGCGTCCTTGCCGAGCGGCGTGGTGACCGCCAGCGACGCCTTGTCCTGGGTGGTGGCCCGGTCGCTCATTCGCCCTCGCTCATGGGCCTTCGCTCATGCGCCCTGTCAGGGCCCGCCTGCGCGGTGGGCGGGCAGGCCGAAGGTGTAGCGCAACCCGCCGCCGGGGTCGAGGTCGACGTGGACGAGGTCGACCGGCAGCCCGTCGGCGAGACGCTCCAGCACCGCCGTCGACAGGTCGGGCAGCAGGGTGTTGGTCAGCAGATGGTCGATGGCCCGCGCCCCGGCGTCGGTGGCGGCGCAGCGCGCGGCGACCTGGGCGACCACCGCGGCGTCGTAGGTCAGCTCCGCCCCGTGCACCTCGGCGAGGCGCGCCTGTATGCGCGCGAGCTTGAGGCGGACGATGGCGCGGACCTGCGCCGGGTCGAGCGGCACGTACGGCACCACCACCATGCGGCCGAGCAGCGCCGGCTTGAAGTGGGCGACCAGCTCCGGCCGGATCGCCGCGGCGATGCGCTCCGCCGTCGCCGGGGCCGGCAGGCGGGCGATGGTGTCGCTGCCGAGGTTGGAGGTCAGCAGGATGACGGTGTTCTTGAAGTCGACCGCGACACCCTCGCCGTCCTCCAGGGTGCCCTTGTCGAACACCTGGTAGAACAGCTCCAGCACGTCCGGGTGCGCCTTCTCCACCTCGTCCAGCAGCACCACCGAATAGGGCCGCCGGCGCACCGCCTCGGTCAGCACGCCGCCGCTGCCGAAGCCGACATAGCCGGGCGGCGCCCCCTTGAGGCCGGAGACGGAGTGCGCCTCCTGGTATTCCGACATGTTGATGGCGACGACGCTGCGCTCGCCGCCGAACAGCGCGTCGGCGAGCGCCAGCGCCGTCTCGGTCTTGCCGACGCCGGACGGCCCCACCAGCAGGAAGACGCCGGTCGGCTTGCCCGGCTCGGCGAGGCCGGCGAACCAGGTGCGGATGCGCCGGGCGATGGTGTCGAGGGCGGCGTCCTGCCCGACCACCCGTTCGGCCAGACGGGCGCGCAGGCCGCGCACGGTGGCGGCGTCGTCGCTCGGCATGCGGCCCACCGGGATGCCGGTCCAGCCCGACACCACCGAGGCGACGGCGCGGCGGTCCACCGCGACCGGCACCATCGGCGCGTCGCGGTCCTGGAACTCCTCCAGTTCCAGCCGCAGCCCGTCCAGCTCGCCCAGCGCGGCGAGGCGGGTGGCGGCGCCCAGACCGGGCAGGGAGTCCTCGAGGGCGCGGATGCGTTCCACCAGCTCGCTTTCCTGGCGCCAGCGGCTGTCCAGGCGGTGGCGCTCGTCCTCGGCCGCGGCGCGCTGGTCGGCGAGGCGCTCGATGCGCTCGGCGTGGTCGCGGCCGGCGGCGCTTTCGCGGCCGAGCAGGGCGATCTCCGCCGCCAGCTCGGCGGAGCGGCGGGCGGCCGCCTGCAGCTCCGGCGGCGGGCCGCTGCGGGCCAGCGCCACGCGGGCGCAGGCGGTGTCGAGGACGCCGATCGCCTTGTCCGGCAGATGGCGGTCGCTGATGTAGCGGTGGGACAGGCGTACGGCCTCCACCACCGCCTCGTCGAGCACGCGCACGGCGTGGTGCGCCTCCAGCTTCGGCGCCAGTGCGCGCAGCATGGTGACGGCGGTGGCCTCGTCCGGCTCGGCCACCTTGACGACCTGGAAGCGGCGGGCCAGCGCCGCGTCCTTCTCGACGTAGCGCTTGTATTCGGCCCAGGTGGTGGCGGCGATGGTGCGCAGCTCGCCCCGCGCCAGGGCCGGCTTCAGCAGGTTGGCGGCGTCGCCCTGGCCGGCCGGGCCACCGGCGCCGACCAGGGTGTGCGCCTCGTCGATGAACAGGATGACCGGCTGCGGCGACGCCGCCACCTCGTCGATCACCCGACGCAGGCGGTCCTCGAACTCGCCGCGGATGCCGGTGCCGGCCTGCAGCAGGCCGAGGTCGAGGACGCGCACGGCGACGGTGCGGAGCGGCGGCGGCACCGCGCCGTCGGCGACCTGCTGGGCGAAGCCTTCGACGACCGCGGTCTTGCCGACCCCCGGCTCGCCGGTGAGGATCGGGTTGTTCTGGCGGCGGCGCAGCAGGATGTCGACCACCTGCCGCACCTCGGCGTCGCGCCCGACGATGGGGTCGAGGCGCCCGGCCCGGGCCTGGGCGGTGAGGTCGATGGTGTAGGCGTCGAGGGCCGGCGTCTTCGACGGCGTGCCGCCGGCGGGTGGGCGGGCGCCACCGGGGCCGCCACCGGGGCCGCCACCGGGACCGCCGGCGGGAGGCGGGGCGCCGCCGGCGTCCTCCGGGCTGTTGCGCAGCAGATCGGGCAGGGTCTCGGCCAGCGCGCCGCGCGGCAGGCGCGCCAATGTCGGGACCGTTTCCAGCAGCAGGCCGCGCAGCCCGTCGTCCTCCAGCAGGGCGGCGAGGATGGCACCGGACCGGATGGCCGGCGCCCCCAGGCGCAGCGACGCCACCATCCAGGCGCGCTCCAGCAGGCGCACGAGGTGTTCGGAGAAGGCGGGGGTCTGCACGTTGCCCCGCGGCAGCCCGTCCAGGGCGCGGGTGAGGTCGGCGGTCACCGTGCCGGCGTCGACGCCGTGGTGGCGCAACAGGCGGGCCACGTCGGTGTCCGCCGCACCGACCAGCGCCAGCAGGAGGTGCTGCACCTCCACGGTGAAGTGGGTCTGCGTCAGGCACTGCTGCGCCGCCGCCTCCAGCGCCCGCTTGGCGGTGGGGTTGAGCTTGCCGACGAGGGGCTTCAGGGAGGACATCGGGCCATTTCTGCGGCCGTGCGCGGTCGCGTCAGATCTTCCGGTAGAAGTCCCGCGGTCCCCGCACCGGCCCGCCGCCGAAGGCGTCGACGCCGGCGGCCTTCGCCACCTCGCCGGCGAAGGCCGTGCACTGGCGCCGGCCGAGGCTGAACTGCACGTTGCCGCCGCCGTACTCGGAGATCTTCGCCATCGCCCGCTGCGCCTGCTCGGCCGAAATGGTGAAGCTGCGGGTGCGCACGCCGGGTTTCGAGAAGGCCGCCTCGTCGCGGTGGAGGCGCCCGGGCACGCCGGTGGTGAGGCGCCCGAGATCGCGCTGGGGGTCCAGGCTCGACAGGTTGGCCGGCGAGAAGCCCCAGGCCTCGCGCTTGCCGCCGGGGCGCTCGACCGCCACGAAGCCGTGCCCGGCCATGGCGTCGGGCAGGCCCTGCTCCTGGTGCAGATAGGCGCCGACGATCAGCCGGTAGCCGGAACCCTGCGCCGGCTTGGCCTGGGCGTGGCGGATGGCCGGTCCGGCCGGCGACGCCGCCTTGGCCTGGAGGGTGGGGGGCAGGGCGTGGGCGGCGGCGCGCATGCCCATGCGGTCGGCCTCGGCCTCCAGCGACGGGTCCTGGACCACGGCGATGCCGCTGCCGAAGGGATTGCGCACGCGTCCGGCCCGCTGCTGCAGCACGTGGGTCAGTTCGTGGCCGAGGAGCTGCTGACCGTGCGGGGTGTCGGGGTTGTACTGGCCCGGTGCGAAGTAGAGGTTCGTGCCCAGGGTGAAGGCCAGGGCACCGATCGCCGGCGCCTGCGCGCCGACGTGCACGCGGACGTCGGAGAAGTCGGCCTTGAAGAAGGATTCCATCTTCTGCCGCACGCCGTCGGGCAAAGGCCGCCCACCGCCGGCGCCGAGCTGGACCAGACCGCTCGGCAGCGGCTGGGCGTTGCCGTCCACCTGGCGCTGCACCGTGCCGCTTCCCGGCATCGGCAGGCGCGGCCCTCCGGCGGCGAAGCGGCCCTGGAGCACACGGGTTCCGCCCGGCGGACCCTGAACGGCATGGGACGGCATGCGCACCCCCGTCGCGATCTGCACAATCATCGGGAAACAACCCGCCGCTGTCAATGCGCGTGTCGGCGTTCACAATCCGTGTCCGTAGGCATCGCCTTGCGCCTTGGCTATGCTGGCGGTGACAACTTGGGAGAGGCGCATGGACCCGCTCAACGACCGTCGGACGGGTCGCGACGGCGGCCTCAAGGGCGCCACGCGGCTGTCCCAGTCACGCCTGTGGGCACGCCAGCGCGCTTGGTTCGAGCGTATGGGGATCGAGGCGTGGCGCGACGGGCGGGTCCCGCACTACGTCACCGGCAACCCGCGCCTCGCCAGCGCCTACGCGGCGGTGCTGCTGGCCTTCCTGCGGGACACCGCGGACGACGGTCCGGCCACCATCGTCGAACTCGGCGCCGGAACGGGGCGCTTCGGCTTCCTGCTGGTGAAGGCGCTGGTGGAACTGCGTGCCCGCTCGCCGCGGCCCGACCTTCCCTTCCGCTACGTCTTGACGGACGTCGCCGAGGCGACGCTGGCCTTCTGGCGCGGCCATCCCCAGTTGCAGCCCTACTTCGACTCCGGCCTGCTCGACCTCGCGTCCTTCGATGCCACCGGAGATGCTGAGCTGCGGCTGGAGCGGACCGGCGCCACGCTGCGGGCGGGCGGCGGCGCGGGTCCCCTGGCGGTGGTCGCCAACTACGTGTTCGACGGCTTGCCCCAGGATGCGTTCGCCGTGCGTGCCGGGGCGCTGGAGCATTGCCTGATCGAGCTGCGCCCCCGGGCGGGATCGGGCGCGGGCGTCCTCGACGGGCTCGATCCGGTCTGGCATGCCGTCCCGGCCGACGGGCCGGTCTACGCGGAGCCGGCCTTCGACGAGGCGCTGGCGGACTATGCGCGCACCTTGGACGATACGGTCCTGCTGTTCCCGTGCGCCGCGATGCGGTGCCTCGACCGTCTGGCGGCGGTCGCCGGCGGCCCCCTGCTGCTGCTGAGCGGCGACCGCGGCGAGGTCGACCTGAGGACGCTCGGCGGCCGCACCGCGCCGGACCTTTCGCTCCACGGGAGCGTGTCGCTTCCCGTGAACTACCACGCGCTGATCCGCCACGCCGAGCGTGCCGGCGGAACGGGCTTGACCGGACGGCACGCGCACGCCGATCTCGCCCTGTGCGCGATTCTCATGGGACGCGCGGCGGAGCGCTTCGCCGAGACGCGCTACGCCTGGGAACTGGCGGTGGAGCACGGCCGCCCCGATGACTTCTTTCACCTGCGGCGCGGTGTCCAGGACCATTACGGCGCGCTCGATGCCGGACGGTTGCTGGCGCTGCTGCGTCTCTCCCACTGGGACCCCCGCGTGCTGAGCCGGATGGCCCCGCACCTGTGGGCGCGCCTGGAGGATCTGGACGGACGCGGCCGCGCGGACCTGGCGGCCAGCATCAAGCGCACGGTCGCCAACCATTTCCACATCGGCGAGACGGTCGACGTCGCCCACGAGGCCGGCCTTCTGCTCCACGCCCTGGGCGCCCACGCCGACGCCCTGGAGCAGTTCGCGCAGTCGCTCCGCCGCCACGGCGACGACCCGCGGACCCTCTGGAACATGGGGCTGTGCGCGTACGCGCTGGGCCGTGGCGACGATGCCGCCGCCCTGTTCGCCGCGGCCCGCGCCGTCGCACCGGGCTTCGTTCCCGTCGGCGCCCTGCAGGGGAAGTAGAGCGGCCGCCACCCGCCCCTATTTCTTCTTGCCCTTCATGATCTTGTCGTTGATGTGCTGGTTGCAGCCGGAGCCGGTGCAGCGGCCGTACGGTACGCTCGGGTCCTTGTCGATCCCCTGCTTTGCGTTCTTCTTAGAGTTGCATTTGCCGCACAGCAGCTGAAGGTTGTTCTGATCGCTGTAATGAGCCTGCGCGTCGGCCCGGGTGATGGCGATCCAGTGCCAGGTTCCGTCACAAGCGACGAACAGGCCGGTGACCGCTTCCAAGTAGTCGCGCAACTCGGTCACGTGATCGCCTTGGAAATCACCGGCGTTGGTGCTCGACCCGACGCATTCCGGATGGTGGTACCAATGCCCGTACGACTGGCAGGTGTATTCTCCGGTGTTCTCGTCCGCCTGTTCTGTTTTCCACGTGCCGTAATCTTTGTCCCAGTGCAGCCATCGACGATTTCCGTCCCACAGCTCTATTCCGCCCACGAGCCGCGGCGGGCGCAACGGCTGCGTGAGGTTCTGCGGCGGCGGCAGCTTGACCTCCTCCTCGTCGCCGATCGGTGCGGAATGGTGCTGCTTGTAGGCGCGCGTCATCGAATGCGTGCCCTTGTAATCGTCATCCTTGTGCCGGCCGGCAACATCGCGCAGAGATCGTCCGTTCACCGTCACGGTGCGCAGGGGTGACTTGCTGTTGCTGCGGCTGCGCGAGCGTTCCTTGTGCTCCTTGCGCCATTTCTTCTTTTTCTTCCTGGAGCCGTCGTCGGACCGCGGCGAGCGCGGCGAGCGGGACCGGTGCGACCCCGGGGACCGATCGCCGTCGCCATCCCCATCTCCGTCTCCGCCCAAGCCGAGAGAGCCCAACATCATCGGTTGCGCGACACCCGGCCCGCCGGGCCTGGCGGGCGGAGACGGGCGCCCCGGTGGCGGCGCCGGGGGACGGCACGGCTGGGCCGTACCGGAGGCGGCGCCGGGCGGCGGAGCGGCGGTCGCGCGGGGGGGCGCCGGAGGGGCCGATGCCGGCCGCCCCGGCCAGGCCGGCGGCGGTGCGCCCGGCGCCGCCGGGCGTCCGGCGGCGTTGGCTCGCTGCGGTTGGACCGCCGCCCCGGCCGGCCCCGGCGGGCGGGGCGGCGGCGGGCTCGGCGGCGGAACCGCGGCCCCCGGCCACGCCGGACGCGGCGCACCCGGCGCCGCGGTGGGCCAGGATGGTCCCGGCGGCCCGGGCGGCCCGGGCGGGGGCGGCCGGCGGCGCTCGCTCACGGCCGCCCTCCCAACGTCACCACCCCCTCCACCGTCCGCGGCCGCGTCGTCAGCCAGGTCGTCCAGCCCAGGCGCGGCGCGTCGGGCGCCGGGCGGGTCAGCAGGCGGCCCGGGCCGCCCAGCCGTGCTCCCGGCGAGCGCGGCCGTTCGGCCAGGGTGCGCGGGCCGTCGAGGTGCAGGCCGTTGACGCCGGCCAGCCGGGTCCCCGGCACCCGGTCCGCCCGCAGGCGCAGGCGCACGTCCAGCTCCGGCCCCGGTCCGACGTAAAAGCGCGCGAGGTCCCGCAGCGCCGCCGCGGCGTGGCCGACCGGCAGGAAGGCGCGGAACGGGTCGAGGTCGAGCGGCCCCAGCTCCAGCACCACCGCCGCCTGCTGGTCCCAGGCGCGGGCGCCGAGCACCGCCCCGTCGGGCCGGGCCGCGCCGAGCCGCGAGTTGCGGTGGCCGAGCGCCGTCGTCTGGCTGGCGTCGAGCCTCAGCCAGCGGCCCTGCAGGGGCAGCGCCCGCACCGGCACCCGGAAATGGTCGGCCAGCAGGCGCTCCAGCCCGTGCAGGCTGCGCGGCTGCTGGGCCAGCACGCCGGCGTGGTGCAGCAGCACCCGGTCGGGCACCGCCATGCGGCCGCGGAGCCCCGCGGTGCCCATGCCGATCAGGCTGTAGAGCCAGCCGGCCATCGGCCCCTGGTCGGGGGTGCCGCGGTTGAGCGCCGGGCGATGCTGGCGCCGCGCCCGGTAGAGCAGCGACACCAGGCGGTGGTTGAAGAGGTCGAGGAAGGCGCGGGTCGCCGTGTCGCCGGCGCGTTCCCGCTGGACGATCGCCTCGGTGAAGGGCGGCGGCAGCGGGCCGAAGCCGCCGGCCAGGCCGAGGAAGTTCACCAGCAGCTCCCACTGCGGCGCGCCGGGACCGGGCGGGCGGGCGGCGGCGAGGTCGCTGGCGGGAAAGGCGGAGGTGAGGCTGGAGCGGAAGCGCACCGCCTCGTGGCTCGGGTCGGCGCCGTCGGCGACGCTGCGCGCCTCCGGCGCCAGCCGCTCGATCACGGCGACGGCCTGGAGGACGTCGAAGCGGTGGGCCTCGGCGGCCAACTGCTCGATCACAGAACGGGGCGATCGCCAGCCAGAGGAGGCCATGTCTTCCAGATCCCGGTGCGCTGCCGACTGGTCAGCACGGTTTGCGTGAAGGCGTTGACCGCCGCGTAGAGGCCGAAGAAGCGGTTGAGCACCGAGGCCAGCAGGAAGGGATGGCTGCCGACGAAGCGCTCCTCGTCGAGCTCCAGCCGCACCTCGGTGCCGCGGCAGAAGCCGCGCCACGCCGCGTCGCCGATGCGCCGCACCACCGGCGTGCAGGCGAGTCCGGAGAGGCCGGCGACCTGGCCGGCCACGGTGGCGTCGTCGAAGGCGGCGTAGAGGCGCAGGATCTCGCGCAGCGCCGTCAGCCCGGCGTCGCCGTCGAGCGACAGATGGTTGAGCGAGAGGTGCGAGACCAGCCGCCACAGGGTCTGGCCGGCGAGCGGCGGCGTCAGCTGGCGGGTCGGCTTGGTCAGGCAGGCGATGCCCCGCAACGGCGCGTCCACCTCGATCTCCAGCCGCGCCCCGGCCGGCATCTGCTCGGCCACGCCGCGGTTGGTGCACAGCGTGTGGGCGAACACCACCTGGGCCGGCGGGCGCAGCGGCCGGAAATCGAGGTCGAGGAACGACAGCATCAGGTCGGTGCCGGGCAGGTCGGCGCGCCCGGTCGCCTGGCGCCGCGCCGTCCAGAACGCCCGGGCGCCGTCGCGCGCCGCCGCATGGTCGAACGAGAAGAAGGGATGGAAGGTCCGGCTGTCGTCCTCGAAGGCGGAACTGGCCGAGACCTTGAGGATCGAATGGATCTCGGTGGAGCGCTCGCGGTGGCTGTCGGGCAGCAGCCGGTACTCCACCTGGGTCTGGTCGAGCCGCACCGGCTCGGTCGTCTTGCGGAACAGGTTGACGATGGGGGCGCAGTTGAGGCGGAAGGTGCCCTGGTCGACCGCCAGATGGCGGGCCGGCGGGGCGGGCAGCAGGAACAGCAGCTCCGCCTCCTTGCCGTCGCCGAAGCCGCCCAGCCCCTCCAGGTCGACGAACAGGAACTTCTCGGGGAAGACGAAGTACTCCTGGATCAGCCGGTAGCCCTGGTGGGCGTGGCGCGGCCAGGGCAGCACGTCCTCCTGCGGCGCGAATCCGACGGGGCGGACGCAGGACGCCGGCAGCTCGCACGCCGGCATCGCGGCCCCGGCCGGGCGCACCGCCAGCCCGCACAGCTGGTTCAGCAGCAGCTCGTACACGGCACCCGCGGTGGTCGCCGCGGCGTGCAGGAAGAGGCGCAGGCGCCGCGGCGCCATGTCGGCGAAGCCCAGTTTGCCGAGGCCGCGCAAGGTCACCCGCAGCACCGCGCCGACGTCGCCACGGTGGTCGAGGAAGGGGAAGGCGGCCGAGGGGCGCAGGGAGGCCTCGGCCACCTCGATCGGCCAGAGCTCGACCGGATAGCCGCTGCGGAAGCGGCAGGTCAGCCCGTCCACCGACTCCGCGAAGAGCGGCGTGTCGTCCGGCAGGGTGAAGCCGGTGGCCGAACGGGCCTGGTCGGGGTCGACCAGGAACTGGGCCACCGCCATGCTGGGAACCGGCGCCACCAGGTGCGGGTAGAGGACCTCCAGCAGCGCCGCCGGGATCTGCGGGAACTCCTGGTCGAGCGTGCGCTGGATGCGGCCGGTGAGGAAGGCGAAGCTCTCCAGCAGGCGCTCGACGTGCGGGTCCGGCGATTCCGCCCCGCCGAGGTCGAGGCGCGCCGCCACCCGCGGGTAGCGGGCGGCGAAGGCCGCCCCCTCGTGGCGCAGGTAGGTCAGTTCGCGCTGGTAGTAGTCGAGCAGCTCGCTGCGGCCCTCAGGCGTCATCGCTCTCGTCCAGGCTGTCGGTCAGCAGGATGGGGAAGCTGACCGGCTCGACCATGCCGTTCAGCTCGACCGCGCCGGAGACGGTGGCGCGCAGGCGGTTGCGCTGGTTGCCGACGCGCGCCACGGCGACCCGCGGCTGCAGCAGGCGCGGCTCGAAGGCGGCCACCGTGTCGGCCACCAGGGCGGCGAGCCGGGTCTCGCTGTCGGAATCGAAGGGCCAGAACAGCGACAGGTCCGGCAGGCCGTAGTCGAGGGTGCCGCGCGGCCGCCGGCCGAGCTCGTCGGCGGCCAGCGGCGTGCGCGTGTTGAGCAGCCGGTCCAGCTCGCGCCGGATCGACTCGTGCAGTCCCTGGCGGTCGAGCATCCGCCACCCGCCGCCGTCCGCGGCGAGGCGGTCGAACAGCGGCGCCCGGACGCCCTGGATGACCCGCGGTCCCGCCACGACGGGACGTTACGACACGCTCTGCGCGGCGAGGTCGTGCTTGACCGGCTGGTTGCCGCCGGGCGTGCCGTCTGCCGACTTCTGCTGGATGTAGGTGTACTGCACCGAGTTGTAGCTCAGGGTCACCGTCTCGGTGGAGATGTCGCCGGTGCCGCCGCCGATCGAGACGTTGGAGACGATGACGCCGGTCATCACGATCTCCAGGTACTTCACCGGCGAGTTGTTGCCGTCGGAGCGGAAGGCGGAGAAGGTGGCGGTGCCGATCTGCTGGCCGTTCCAGCAGTACTTCAGCAGGTCGTCCGTCGCGGCGTCGGTGTACTTGGTGAAGGAGAAGTCGGAGTGGTTGGCCTGCTCCACCGTGCCCGACCCGGCCGAGCTGCGGGTCGGCGAGGTCGGCTGGTTGAAGGAGTGGCTCCAGGACAGGACCTGGATGGCGTTGGTGTTGTTGCTGTCGGCGCTCTCGCCCGTGATGTCGGGCGTCTTGAACGCGATGAACATGTTGGCGGCCATGCGGCGTCTCCCGGTTTCGGCAAGCGGACGTTACAGGCAGGCGGACGAGGGTGTCGGAAGCGGTGCCCGCCCCCGGGCCGCGGGTGCGGCCCGGGACGGGCGGCGGGGCCTTACGCCGCCGGCGGCGGCAGCTCGGCGACCAGGCGGATCGATGCGGTCAGCTCCTCCAGCTGGAAGTGCGGCCGCAGGAAGACGGTGGCGTTGTAGCAGCCGGGCTTGCCGGCGATGTCGGTGACGTCGACGCGGGCGTCGCGCAGCGGGTACTGCGCCTTGAGGTCCTGGCCGGCGTCGTCCTTGGCCAGGACGTAGTCCATGATCCAGGTGTTGAGATAGGTCTGCACGTTCTCCTTGGTCATGAAGCTGCCGATCTTGTCGCGCATGATGACCTTGATGTAATGGGCGAAGCGCGAGGCGTTGAGGATGTAGGGCAGCATCGCCGACAGCCGGCTGTTGGCGTTGGCGGCGGCGGTGTTGTAGAGCCTCGGCTTGTTGGTGGTCTGGCCGCCGAAGAAGGCGGCGTAGTCCGTGCCCTTGCAGTGCACCAGCGCGACGAAGCCGAGGTCGTTCAGCTCCTTCTCGCGGCGGTCGGTGATGGAGATCTCGGTCGGGCACTTCAGCGCGATGTCGCCCTCGTCGGTGTGGAAGGTGTGGGTCGGCAGCCCCTCCACCTTGCCGCCGCCCTCGACGCCGCGGATGGCGGCGGTCCAGCCGAACTTGGCGAAGGCGTCGGTGATGCGCTGGGCCAGCATCCAGGCGGCGTTGCCCCAGAGATACTTGGAATGGTCGCGCCCGTCGGTGTCCTCGACGAAGTTCATGCCCTCCACCGGCACCGTGTCCGGCCCGTAGGGCAGGCGCAGCAGCACGTGCGGCAGGCACAGCGTGACGTAGCGGGAATCCTCGCTGGCGCGGAAGGAGCGCCACTTGATGAGCTCGGCGCTCTCGAAGATCTTGGAGAGGTCGCGCGGCACGCCGAGCTCGGTGAAGCTGCCCATGTCGAACAGCATGGGCGAGGCGGCGGCGATGAACGGCGCGTGCGCCGCGGCGGCGACGTTGGACACCTTCTCCAGCAGCGCCATGTCCTGGGGATGGCGGCCGAACTCGTAGTCGCCCACCAGCACGCTGTAGGGATGGCCGCCGAAGGTGCCGTACTCCTCCTCGTAGATCTTCTTGAAGAGCGCGCTCTGGTCGAACTCGACCGCCTTCTCCAGGTCCTTCAGCAGCTCCGCCTTGGTGATGTTCATCAGGCGCAGCTTGAGGCGGGTGCTGGTCTCGGTGTTGAACACGAGGTAGGCGAGGCCGCGCCACGAGCCTTCCAGCTTCTGGAAGTCGGCATGGTGCAGGACCTCGTTGAGCTGCACCGAGATCAGGTCGTCGATCTCGGCGATGCGGTCGGTGATGGCGGCGACCACGTCGCCGCTGACCGTGCCGCCGGTCTCGGCGAGCACGGAGTTGACGAACTCGTCCACCAGGTCGCGGGCGTAGCTGCGCTGCGTCTCGTCGCGCGCCAGCTTGCCCTCGACGATGATGCGGTCGAGGACGGTCAGGGTCTGCGTCTCGGTGGCCGCGCCGCCGCCGGCGGTCTCGGTCTCGTCAGCCATGGCAAGCGTCTCCTCACGGGTGCGCCACCGGGCGGGCCGGCCGGCGGCGTGTCATGGATCGGGGTCGGGACGGTCGGCCGTCCCGCTCTCAGGGCGTCACGCGCTGGGCGGGGCGGCGTCGGAGCCGGCCGCGGGCTCGGCGGCGGGCGGCGTCGCGGCGCCGTCGCCGGCGGGGGCCAGCAGCTTCTTCAGCTCCGCCTGCTCCTCGGTGTTCTCCATCACCTGCTTGAGCAGCGCGTCGAGGTCGTCGTTGCCGTCGAGCTTGGTCAGCAGGTCGCGCAGGCGGGAGCGGGCCTCGAACAGGCGCTTGAGCTGCGGCACCTGCTTCAGCACCTCCACCGGACCGAAGTCGTCGAGGTGCTTGAAGCGCAGCTCGACGTTGAGGAAGTCCTTGCTGCCGGCCTGCAGGCGGTTCGGCACGCGGAAGGCCAGGCGCGGCTGGGCGGCGGCGAGAACGTCCTGGAAATTGTCGCGGTCGATCTCGACGAACTTGCGGTCCTTGACCGGCGGCAGCGCCTCCGCCGGCTTGCCCGAGAGGTCGGCCATGATGCCGACGATGTAGGGCAGTTCCTTCTTCTCGATGGCGTTGCCGATTTCCACATCGTAGGTGATCTGGACGCGCGGCGGGCGGACTCGGCTGAGTTTGTGCTGGGTGCTCTCGGCCATGGATTTATCCTTCTCCCAGATGTTGCAGCGCACGCCCGATGAGAACCAGGCGCGTCATGTCGCGAATTCTGGCAACAATAAACGCACTTTCGCGCGAGTATGAGACTCATACGCTCGATGAATCAACTCATCCGTTCATTCGCCCCCCTCTCTGTTGCGACATTTCCGCGAAGTTGAATCCGAGCAGGTCGAAGACGGCGGACAGGTCGTTGCGGCCGCGGCTGACGTCGAGCAGCACCTCGTGCAGCGGCTGGTTGGCCCAGCCGAGCGCCCGGTGGATCAGGTAGGGGGTGGGGCTGTGCGGCTCGGTGCGCAGCAGGAAGTCGGCGGCCTCGGCCAGCCAGTAGTAGGCCTCGTCGCGGCTGCGGATCGGGCCGCCGGGGTGCCCGCCGGAGTGGATGTCGGCGTCATCGAGGGCCATCCCGTCCGGGCCCGCGGCCTCCTCCTCGGCGGGCCCGGCGTCGGCCGGCGTCTCGACGGGCATCACGGGCTCCTCCCCCTTGGCGCGCAGCATGGTGTCGACCCAGCCGAGCAGGCCGGTGAGCGCCTCGCGCAGGCCGACCAGCCCGGGCGCCTGGCGGCCGCACAGCTCGTCGAGCAGCGCCGACAGGGCGTCGACGGCGGCGATGGCGTCGCCCAGCTGGTCGTGCTGGGTGCGGTGGAAGGCGACCGGGGTGGCCAGCGCGCTGGCGTCGACGTCCTGGAGCAGCGGCTCGCCATGGATCACCAGCTTGCCGGCGCCGCGCGGGTCGCGGGCGGCGGCGAGGCTGCGGCGCTGGGCGTTCTCGTAGTCGGCGTAGGTGAAGGCGACCACCGGCTGGCTGCCCGACCGGGTGATCGGCTGCAGATGCAGGAGCGGCGGCAGCTTGGCGTTCAGCCATTCCAGCGGGGCGACGCGGGCGGCGAGGTCGCCGTCCTCGGCCTCCGGGTGCAGCCCTTCCCAGAAGGCGCCGCACAGGCCGGCCAGCATGCGCAGGGCCGGCCCCAGCGCGGCGAAGCCGTGACGGTGCAGCAGCGCCTCGACCAGCCAGCAGGCCACCTGGAGGTCCTTGGAGCGGGTCTCCAGCACCGTGCGGCAGAGGCGGACCGCCTCGTCCCAGTCGGCGCGCTTGGGCGCCGCCTGCCACACCCCGACGGGCAGGGTGGGGTCGTCCTCGCGCCGCGCCTCGCGGATCGCGTCGTAGACGGGATCGTAGCGCAGCGACGGCCCGGCCGGCGCGTCGCCGGGCAGCGGCGCCAGGATGGCGGCGAAATCGAAGGGATCGGCGGTCATCGGCTGGCTCCCTGGCCGGCCGGCGCCCGCAGGGACAGCGGACCGGCCGGCGCGAGCGCCGCCTGCGTCCCGCCGTCGAGGCGGGGGGCGGCGTAGGGGAAGGGCGGCAGGACGTGGACGGTCCGCGTCTTGCCGTCGGGGTTGGGCGTGCTCAGCACCAGCCGCACGAAGACGCTGGTGCGGCCGCCGGGCAGCGGCTTGGCCGCCGCCGCGCCGCCGCCGGCCGGGACGTTGCCGGTCTCGGCGGAGAACCTCAGGGTATGCGGCTGCGGGTCGGTCTGCTTGGGGAAGTCGGCGGCGGGGGCGCGGTTGTCCTGCAGCAGGCGCAGCAGCGACCAGCGGTCGGCGTAGGCGAAGCGGATGGTGCGGTCGGGCTCGACGGTGCCGTCCTGGCCGATGATCGACAGCGGCACCACCGGCGCGTCCTTGGCCCAGCGCAGGCTGACCGCGGCCGGCATGCCGGGGCTCCACGGCGCCGAGGCGGTGCCGCCGCCCTGGGTGATCCGCTGGTCCCCGAGGGTGACCGTCCATTCGATGATCTGGTTGCCGCCGCTCTCGCGGGCGCGGTTGACGCGGAACTCGGCGGCGACGTCGAAGCCGGCGGGGGCCGTGGAGTCCGGCGCCAGGAACGGGGCGAAGAAGGCGCGCACCGCCGCCATGCGGTCGACGAAGTCGAGCGCCGCGGCGGCGCGGCTGCCGGCGGCCGGCGTGCCGAGGCCGCGGCGGATCGCCGGCTCGGCGGCGGCGAAGCGCTCGAGGAAGGCGGTCAGCGCGTCGACGCTCGCCTCCGGGGTGTCCGCGCCCTGGCGCTCGGCGAAGGGGTAGCGGCCGGCCAGCAGGGCGTTGAAGTCGTTGGCGAGGGCGGCGTAGTCGCTCGACATGGTGTCGGCCGCCACCCGCTGGCACTGGGCCAGCGCCATGCGCCGCAGCGACTCGCGGCGCTGCAGGAAGAAGTCGCCGGCACCGCCGCCGCCGCCGACCGCCAGCTGCTGCAGGCAGCTCTCCGGCCGCACCGCCTCGCCCAGGTCGAAGCGGATGTAGCGTTCCAGGACCGCCAGCGAGCTGTTCGGGTTGTCGGCCTTGTAGCGCTGCTGTTCGATCAGGATGCGCTGCCATTTCAGGACGTGCGGGTCGCCGCGCAGCGAGGGCGGGGTCTGCTCGCGCACCGCGAAGGCGACGATCGGTCCGGCGATCTCGCTGCCCAGCCAGTCGAAGCGGCCGCGGGTGTTGTCGAGATACTGCGCCAGCTCGACGTCGCTCAGCACCTGCCAGCCCTCGTAGTTCAGCGGCAGGGTGCCGTCCCAGTCGCGGAACGCGTCGTAGGGCAGGTAGGGGGCGCCCTCGTCGGCGATGCGGTCGGCCTGCCCCAGCATCGCCACCAGGTGCTGGTCGAGGATGCCGCCGAGCGTGGCGTAGCCGGTCTGGAACTCGGCGCGGCCGAGCGCGCTCAGCAGGTCGCCCAGCGGGCGCGCGGCGCGGGCGAACTGGCGGACCTCGCGCAGCAGGCCGGTCTCGTCGGCCAGGGTGCGGAAGTCCTGGCCGCGCCGCTCCACCACCATGGCGTCGGCGACGGCGGTCATCATCGACTCCTCCAGCCGTCCGGCGACCAGGGCCGAGATCATCGGCCGCAGCGTGTCGGGGAGGCGCGCCAGGGCGCCCGCCTCCAGCCCCTCGAAGGCGCGGAAGCCGCCGACCGCCGTCTCCAGGGGCTCGGGCGCCCACAGGATGGCGCTGCTCGCCACCGCCGGCGCCTGCGGGCGGCGCACCGCCGCCTCCGCCATGAAGCCGGCGCGCAGGATCTCCGGCAGGGCGCCGGCCAGCTCGTCCAGCGCCGGCACCAGGCGCAGCGCGCCGTCGTTGGCGTCGTCGGCCTGCAGCAGCGATCCCAGGCCCGGCGTGCGCAGGGCCAGCAGGGCGGTGCGCAGCTCCTGCACGTTGACGGTGGCGACCGTCAGCACCTCGTCGGCGGCGGGGGGGCCGAGGAACAGGTTGTCGCGGATGCGCGGCAGCAGGTTCGGCCAGAACGGATGGTCCTGGGGGTGGCGGACGAACAGCCAGCCGAGCTTGGCGTTGCCCAGCAGCGTCCGGGTGCGGACCAGCGCGGTGGCGAGGTCGCGCAGCACGGCGCCGCCGTCGGTGCCGAAGCGGGCGACCTCGGCGCGCTCCAGCGCGTTGGCGAGGGCGCCGAACTCGCGGGCGATCGGCCCGTCGGCGGCCAGCGCCAGGGTCGCCTCGTGGACCAGGCGGACCAGGGTCTCGCGCGACGGGGCGAGGTTGCGCTCGGTGTCGAGCGGGCGCACGGTCACCCGCTTCATCACCTCGCCGTAGAGGCGCGCGTCGTTGCGCAGGGTGTGGCCGAGGTCGATGCCGAGCAGCGATTGGGTGAGCTGGGCGAAGGAGTCGGGCGGCAGGCGCTGGGCGTTGCGGTAGCGGGCGACGTCGGCGGCGAGCTGGTCGATCTCGTCGAGATAGCCGTACATGCGCTGGAAGGCGGCGATGTCGGTGGCCTGGAGCGGCTGCGCCGGCGCCGGCGGCGGCCCGGCGTAGCGGGCCTGGAGGTCGTTCCAGCGGTTGATCAGCTCGTAGCGCATGGGGTCGAGCACGACCAGGCGGAAGCCGGTGACGAGCTGGTCCTTGACGTCGTCGTCGAGCTCGCTGAACCAGGAGGTGGGGATGAACGGCACCAGCAGGTCGCGCCCGCTCACCGTCTTGAAGGCGTCGAGGATGCCCGGCGCCACGTCGCGCAGGTCGCGGTAGGCGGTCAGGCTCTGGCCGGAACGGCGCGCCGTGTCCATGCGCTCGTCGGCCTGCTCGATCACCCACAGCGGCCGCAGCAGGGTCGCCTTGGTGGCCTCCAGCATGCGGTAGGAGTGCCAGAGGCCGACGGCCAGCACCAGCGCCAGCCCGGCCAGGGCGAACTGGGCGTTGCGCACGGCGCGGCTGCGCGCCACCAGGCTGCGCCGCGCCGGCTGCACCACCCGCGCCTCGCGGAAGATCTTCTCGCCGAACAGGTCGGTGACGAACAGCGGGCGCACGCCCTGCGGCGCCAGCATCTCCGGCACCAGGCCGGCGGGCAGCCCCGCCGCCGCCCCGGCCGCCGGCGCCTCCGGCCCGGGCAGGCTGCGTCCGCCGGCCCCCCAGGCGCCGGCGTCGCCGGTGAAGTAGAGGCCACGGAAGAAGTGGGGGTCCTGGAAGCTGTCGCCGCGGAACAGGCGATCGGCGAAGCGGCCGAGCGGCGCTGCCAGCTTCTGCAGCTCGGCCGGGAACAGGAAGGCCATGTCGCCGACGCCGCCGGCGGTCACCGCCGTGCCGATCACCGCCCGGTGCAGGTCGCGCGCGACCGCGTCGAAGGCCTGCGGCACGAGGTGCGGGCCGTAGGTCGTCTCCAGGGTCTGGCCGTTCGACCAGCCGAACATCTCGCGGCCGCGCTGCGCCGCCTGGGGGCCCCAGAAGCTGGTGAAGCCGACCACCGCGTCGCACTTGGTGACCACGAGATAGACCGGCAGGCGCAGGCCGAGCTGCTGCTGCAGCTCGCGCAGGCGCCGGCGCAGCCGCCGCGCCCGCCCGGCGAGCGCGGTGGCGTCGAGGCGGTCGGGGCCGATCAGGTCGGTGCAGGGCACGGCGACGACGACGCCGTCGAGGCCGCGCTCCGGCCGGTGGCGCAGCAGCAGCTGGAGCAGGCGGCGCCAACCGGCCTCGCCGGCCCGCTCGCCGCCGTCGTCGGGGCCGTCGCCCCACAGGATGCCGCCGGCCGGGTCGAGGACGATGCCGCGCTCGAACACGTGCCAGGCGCAGCCCCGCTCCGCCAGCTCGGGGTCGGCGTTGAGGTCGAACGGCCGGTGCAGGTCGATGGCGGCGGCCAGCGCGCTCTTGCCGGACCCCGGGTCGCCCAGCAGCAGCACCCAGGGCGCCTCGTAGCGCCAGCCCGGGCCCGGCACCAGGCCGCGCAGGGCCCGCAGGGTCGCCGTGAAGCTGGCGGCAAGCGCCCGCAGGTCGCCCGGCCGGCGCGCCACCGGATCCGGCGAGCCGGCCATGCCGTCGCGCTCCGTCCGCTCCTCCGCCCCGCGCTCGGCACGGCGCACCGTCCAGCCCACGAGGAGCAGGACGAGGAGCGCCGCCGCGGCCAGCAGCAGGCCGACCGGCACGGGGTTGTCGAGCAGCAGGGCGATGGCGTCCATGGCTCCCCGTCAGTTCTCCGGCGGGCCGGCGTCGGCCCGCTCGATTCGGTCGACCGCGGCGGCGAGGTCGGCGGTGACGCCGATCCACAGCAGGTGGCCGGCGGCGAGGAACACGGCGAACAGCGCGGCCAGCGCCGCGTACCATGGCCGCAGGTAGGGCAGGCGTACGGCGCGGCCCTGGACGATGGTGCGGCCGTACGCCGCTTCGAACAGGCGGGCGTCCTCGCGCGCCAGCTCGGGGTCCTCGCGGGCGATGATGCGGGCCAGGCCGGCGCGGTAGCTGCGCAGCTCGCCGGCGTCCTCGGGGCGCCAGCAGCGGCCGCGGAAGCCCAGCGCGAGGGCCAGCAGGTAGATGGTGGCGAGGTCGGCCGAGGCGCGCGCGCTGTCGGCCAGCAGCGCGTCGAGGCGCTCGAACACGCGCTCGCCGGCGACCCGGGTGCCGAACAGCGCCGTCTCCAGCAGCCGGTCCTGCCAGGCCTCGCGGCCGTCCCAGTCGACCCGCAGCAGCATCGTCTCGTCGGCCAGCGCGGCCATGACGTACTGCGCCTCGCGGTACAGGGTCTCGCCGTAGGTGCCGCCCCAGTGGCGTGCCCGCACCGACTGCGACTCCAGCAGCGTGCGCAGGCGCTGGTGCACCATGCCGGCGAGGTCGGCCGGGGTCAGCCCCTCGACGGCCGCGCCGAGGCGGCCGGCGCCGAGGCCGTATTTCAGGCGCAACAGCTCGGCGAAGAAATCGCCGAACTGGACCAGCAGGGTGTCGCCGCCGCGCGCCCCCGCCAGGAGCGACGCCAGGGCGGCCGGTTCGTCGTCGGCGGCGAGGGCGGGCATCGGCATCGCGGTGGTCACGGGCGGCGGCCTCCTTCGGCGGGCGCGGCTCAGATGTCGGCGGTGTCGGCCGGGCGGTCGCCCGGCGGCGTCACGTACAGGGCGATCTCGGCGGGCCGGCGCCCGCCCTGGCGATCGCCGGGGTGGGCGATCTCCAGCACGCGGTCGGGTTCGACGTAGGCGGGGTCGGCGGCGATCCGGTAGAGCAGCACGCCGCGCTCCGGCACCACGTCCAGGCGCTCGTCGCGCTCCACCCGGGCACGGGCGGCGCCGCGCAGGCGGCGCTCGCGCAGCACCCCCTGGTTCTCCGCCGAGGCGACCAGGGCGTCGGCCATCCAGGATTCCGCCTCCGCCTCGGTCTGGCCGGGGGCGAGGCGGACGCCGATCAGCAGCCCGTCCCCCTCGGCCAGCCACGCCGCCTCGATCTTCAGGCGGAAGCCGCTCTCTTCGGCGGCGAAGCGGACGGCCATGAAGGTCTCGCTGACCGTGTCGATCATGCGGTCGACGAACTCCAGCACCGGGCGGAAGGAGGCCAGCGGGTCGCGGTGGTCGTAGCCGGGGAAGATTGGCGGCAGCAGCCCCGGCCCCAGGGTGGCGACCTGGCCGGCGACGGCGCACAGCGCGCCGTAGAGGGCGAAGGGATGGGCCGGGCCGGCGCCCAGCACCGCCTCGAGCGGCGGCAGGCCGGCGGTCATGCACTGCAGGGCGTGCCGGGTGTCGGCCAGCATGGCGGCGCGCAGGGTGCCGGCCGGGGCGCGCAGCCGGCCGGCGAGGAAGGAGGCCTTCTCGCGCAGCCGCTTGGCGACGGTGCGGCAGGCGTCGGTCAGCGGCGAATCGGCGGCGGCGGCGTAGGCCGGCGGGACGTAGTCGGTCAGCCGGAACGCCTCGTCGCGGTAGACGACGCGGGCGAGCGGCAGCGACACGTATTTCTGCGGCACCTCGTCGCCCACCAGGAGCGCCAGGCGCGGCCGCAGGCGCGGCAGCGGCTGCTCGTTGTCGCCGGTGTTCTCGTCCGCCGCCGGCGGCCCGTCGACCGAGCGGAAGCGGGCCAGGTCGCCGCCGGCGGCGGAGCCCGGCTTGTAGGCCGGCACCACGAGGTGGACGGTGGCCGGGGCGTCCTTCAGGCCCTCGGCGTAAGGCACCAGGCTGCACTGCAGATCGCCGCCGTCGGCGGGATGGACCACCGCCAGCCCGTCGGGCAGCACCGCCTCCAGCGCCAGGACGCGGAAGACGCCGACCACCAGCATCGCCTGGTCGATCTTCAGGGTGCGCACGCCGAACTGGAAGGGCGCCAGCCGTGCCAGATGGTAGTGGAGCAGACCGTCCTGGCGCAGCCAGGCCTGCTGGAAATGCTGCGGTGCCAGCAGCATGCCTTCGTACCACTGGATCGGCTCGGGCGGCGGGGTGGGGTGGCTCATGCCGTCTCGGTCCTGTGGATGGCGGTCAGGAGGCGTGCGGCGTCGCGACCTCGAAGTCCTTGGCGCCGAGGCGCAGCAGGACCTTCTCGATGCCGTCGATGCGCGCCCGGTGCGGGCCGTCGCCGCCGTAGCCGGCGAAGACGAAGGCGGCCCGGGCGTCGCTGGCGCGGCCGCGCACCGCGTGGGGCGGCACGGACTGCCCGGGCATGAATTCGAAGGACTGCACCTGCAGCCCGGTGGGCTGGGCCAGGGTGAGCTGGCCGCGGTTCTTGAACCAGGTCGCCGCCGTCAGCTCGCCGACGGTGGGCAGCAGGGTCTCGTCGTGGACGAACACCAGGTCCACGGCCACGGCGCTGTTGGCGTTGGCGTCGGGCGCCACCTCGAAGGCGACGCTCTCCGTCGCGATGCCGGACGACCACAGCGAGGCGATGGCGGAGCATCCCGTCAGGACGAGGGCGACCGCGGCCAGCAGCGCGTACGTCCAGGCGCGTCCGGAGCGGACGGCGTCGTTCAGGGCGGTGTCGGCCACGCAGTGCGCTCCCATCCGTCCGCATCGGCTGATGCCCGCCGCGCGCTCGCGGCGTTCGAGGACCATATCCGAAAGTGTAGGAAGATATCAGCGCGGAGTCGATTCCCTGAAGCGTTGTCACAGAGCCGATTTTCGCGCCGGCGTGGTTGCGGCGCACAAGAGCGGCGTCCGCAAACGCGGGCCGGCGATGTGAAATTCAGCCGGGAATTATCCGCCGGAGCAATCGGAGCGCATCGAGGATGCGGTCGCCCAGCTTCCGGTGCTGGTCGTCCATGGTGGCGACGAGCCGCGATTCGAGTTCGGCGATCGCCTGCCGCTGGGCCGTCACGGCGGCGGTGAGACGGTCGACCCGGTCGAGCAGGGCGCGGTTCTGGGCGATCAGGTGCTCGACGAGGTCGGCGGCGGCGGGGGCCGGCGGTTCCGGCTCCGGCGCGCGGGCGGTGGCGGCGGCGGCGTGGGGCGGCCGCGGCGCGCCGAGGCGGACGGGGAGCGGCGGCAGCGGCGGGCCGGCGGCCTCGGGTCCGTCGAGCCAGCGGGCGACGGCGGCGTAGCTGATGTTGAGTTCGCTGGAGATGCGGCGGTAGCTCCAGCCCTGGGCGCGCAGGCGCTCGACGAGGGCGCGGCGGTCCTCGTCGCTCAACCGGCGGCGCGCGCTGGGGGGAAGATGGCTGCCGGGTTCCGGCATGCCG
Organism: Azospirillum sp. ST 5-10; assembly: GCF_051225715.1. Classification (NCBI taxonomy): domain Bacteria; kingdom Pseudomonadati; phylum Pseudomonadota; class Alphaproteobacteria; order Rhodospirillales; family Azospirillaceae; genus Azospirillum; species Azospirillum sp. ST 5-10. Next base: position 5,187 of record NZ_JBPJSP010000012.1, on the reverse strand, counting down.
GCCACGACATGGGTGTACCCGTCATCGCCCCGTTCCATGGCCGGTCTCCCGTCGGTTGCGCAGCCATGGTAGCCGACGGCGCGCGCGGGCGGAATACCTGTCCCGCCGGTGGAGCGGCGGGGGCGGGTTGTTCGACCCGGCTGCGATGCCCATCTCCTCAACCGAGGCGACGGGCGGCCGCGCATTGGGTGGGCCGCCGACGGCGCCTTCCCGAGCCTCCTGGAAGGGCGGGACACCATAACGGAGTGCCTGATGGACTTCGGTCTCTTCACCGAGCGTGCGCGCGGCGTCATCCAGGCTGCGCAGTTGGCCGCCCTGGCCGGGCGTCACCAGCAACTCAATCCCGAACATCTCCTCAAGGCGCTGGTCGAGGACCGGCAGGGCGTGACGGCGCGGCTCGTGCGCGACGCCGGCGGCGACCCCGATCTCCTGAAGCGCGCCACCGACGAGGCGCTGGCCCACCTGCCCACCGCCACCGGCGAGGGGCCGCACCCGATCTACATGTCGCCGGCGCTGGCCGGCGTGCTGCAGGGCGCCATCGAGACGGCGCGGTCCGCCGGCGAGCGCACCGTCACCGCCGAGCGCCTGCTGGAGAGCCTGGCCGGCCAGGGTGGCGGCGTGCGCGCGCTGTTCCATCGCGCCGGCGTCGACCCCGCCGTGCTGGCCGAAGGCGCCCGCACCCTGCGCCAGGAGGGGACGGGGCCGGAGGCCGGCGACGGCGGGCTGGGCGAGGCGCTCGCCAAGTACGCCCGCGACCTCACCGAGGAGGCGCGGCAGGGCCGGCTCGATCCCGTCATCGGTCGCGACGACGAGATCCGCCGCACCATCCAGGTGCTGGCGCGGCGCACCAAGAACAACCCGGTGCTGATCGGCGAGCCCGGCGTCGGCAAGACCGCCGTCGTCGAGGGGCTGGCCCAGCGCCTGGCCGCCGGCGACGTGCCGGAAGGGCTGAAGGACCGCCGCGTGCTGGCCCTCGACCTCACCGCCCTGCTGGCCGGCGCCAAGTTCCGCGGCGACTTCGAGGAGCGCCTGAAGGCCGTGCTGGCCGAGGTGCAGGCGGCGGAGGGGCGCATCATCCTCTTCATCGACGAGCTGCACCAGCTCATCGGCGCCGGCCGCACCGACGGCGCCATGGACGCCGCCAACATGCTGAAGCCCGCGCTGGCGCGCGGCGAGCTGCGCTGCGTCGGCGCCACCACGCCCGACGAGTACCGCCGCTACATCGAGAAGGACGCGGCGCTGGCGCGGCGCTTCCAGCCGGTGACGGTGGACGAGCCGTCGGCCGAGGACGCGGTGTCGATCCTGCGCGGTATCAAGGGCAAGTACGAGGTGCACCACGGCGTGCGCATCGCCGACGCCGCCGTCGTGGCGGCGGTCTCGCTGTCGGCGCGCTACATCGCCGACCGCCGGCTGCCGGACAAGGCGATCGACCTGGTGGACGAGGCGGCGTCGCGCCTGCGCATGGCCATCGACAGCAAGCCGGAGGCGCTCGACGCCGTCGGCCGCCGCGTCGCCCAGCTCAAGATCGAGCGCGAGGCCCTGAAGGCGGAATCCGACAGCGCGTCGCAGGAGCGCCTGCACAAGCTGGCGGCCGAGCTGGAGGAGGCCGAGTCGAGGCTGGCCGGCATGGAGGAGGAGTGGCGCGCCTCGCAGTCGCGGCGCACCGAGGGCCGTCGCCTCAAGGAGGAGCTGGACCAGGCGCGCACGGCGCTGGAGCGCGCCCAGCGCGGCGGCGACTGGGCCAAGGCCGGCGAGCTCGCCTACGGCATCATCCCCGACCTGGAGAAGCGCCTGGCCGACGCCGAATCGCGGGCCAGCACCGAACGCGAGGAGGTGACCGCCAAGGACATCGCCGCCGTGGTGACGCGTTGGACCGGCATCCCCGTCGACCGCATGCTGGAGGGCGAGCGCGAGCGTCTGAAGGGCATGGAGGAGAAGCTGGGCGAGCGGGTGGTCGGCCAGGCCGAGGCGGTGCGGGCCGTCGCCAAGGCGGTGCGCCGGGCGCGGGCCGGCCTCAAGGACCCGAACCGGCCGACCGGCTCGTTCCTGTTCCTCGGCCCCACCGGCGTCGGCAAGACCGAGCTGGCCAAGACCTTGGCCGCCTTCCTGTTCGACGACGAGAACGCGGTCACCCGCCTCGACATGTCGGAGTACATGGAGAAGCACGCGGTCAGCCGGATGATCGGCTCGCCTCCGGGCTACGTCGGCTACGACGACGGCGGCTCGCTGGCCGAGAAGATCCGCCGCCGGCCCTACCAGGTGGTGCTGCTGGACGAGGTGGAGAAGGCGCACCCCGACGTGCTGAACGTCCTGCTGCAAGCGCTCGACGACGGCCGGCTGACGGACGGGCAGGGGCGCACCGCCGACTTCCGCCACGCCATCCTGATCATGACCTCCAACCTCGGCGCCGACGCCCTGTCGGCCCTGCGCGAGGACGACGAGCTGGAAGGCGTGCGGGTGGAGGTGATGGACGCGGTGCGCCGGGCCTTCCGGCCGGAGTTCCTGAACCGGCTGGACGACGTGCTGATCTTCCGCCGGCTGGGGCGCGACCAGATGGCCCGCATCGTCGACATCCAGCTCGCCCGCGTCAACGAGCGCCTGGCCGAGCACGGCCTGACCCTGGTCGCCGACGACGGTGCCCGCGCCCGGCTGGCCGAGCTGGGCTGGGATCCCGCCTTCGGCGCGCGGCCGCTGAAGCGGGCGGTGCAGAACCTGGTGGAGGACCCGATCGCCGAGCGCCTGCTCGACGGCGCGGTCGCCGAACGGGTGGTGCTGGAGCTGTCGGCGGCCGACGGCCGCCTGACGCTGGACGGCGTGCCGGTCGAGGAGGACCGCGCCACCGGCTTCAAGGCGCCGGAGCGCCCGCCGCTCGGCTTCGCCATCCCGGCCCGCTCGGCCGCGGTGCACTGAGCCGCGGCGGCCGGCCGAACCGGCCGCCGGACCGACGTCCGCCTGAGGACCCTCCCCCCGCGCGGGGGGAGGGTCTTTTCCTGTGCGGGAGAGGGTGTCGCCTCGGGTGCACCCTGGACGTGTAGCATCCCGGAGGGTATCCGGCAACGGGTTGCAAAATGAAACGGTTTGATTCGCTTCCGTTCCAATCAGTTACAATTCAAAGTTGATAAATCGATCGACGACGCGTTGGGCGTCGGGTAGGGTCGCCGCAACCTTCTTTGGGGTTACCCCCGAGCATTGATGGCGCAGCGGACACCCGTCTGCCTGACGAGGACGAAGCGATGGCGAACACGCCGACTTCCGGGACCGACAACCTGACCGGCACGGCCAGTGCCGACACCATCGACGGCCTTGCCGGCGCCGACCTGATCGACGGGCTTGCCGGCGACGACGTTCTCTCCGGGGGCGACGACGCCGACGTCCTTTCCGGCGGCGCCGGCAACGACACGCTGGTGGGCGGCGAGGGCGTCGACCAGCTGTACGGCGGCGACGGCGTCGACACCGCCGACTATTCGGACTCCCCGAGCGTATCGGTGATCATCGACCTGACGCAGTCGACCCAGGGGGAGATCGGTTACGCCGGTTTCGAGCGTCTGGAAAACATCGAGAACGTCATCGGCACGGATTTCAACGACGCTCTGACGGGGGACGGCAACGCCAACCTGCTGGCGGGGGGCGCCGCGGACGACACGCTGTCCGGCGGTGCGGGCGCCGACACGCTGATCGGCGGCGCGGGCGCCGATGTGCTTTCCGGCGGCGACGGCATCGACGCCGCGGACTACAGTGGGTCGGCGGTCGCCGTGACCGTCAGCCTCTCCAACAGCCCGGGATCGGGAACCGGCGGCGACGCGGCGGGCGACGTGCTGGTCGGGGTGGAGAACCTGATCGGCTCCGGTCACGACGATTCGCTGTCGGGCGGCGTGGAGGCCAACCTCCTCTCCGGCGGCGCCGGCAACGACACCCTGCGGGGGGACGAAGGCGCCGACACCTTGTACGGCGGCGACGGCGACGACCTGCTGAACGGCGGCGACGACAACGATCTGCTGTTCGGGGGCGCCGGTGCGGACGAACTCCAGGGCCGCGACGGCGACGACACGCTGGACGGCGGCGAGGGCGACGACAGCCTCAGCGGCGGCGGCGACAACGACCTGCTCTCCGGCGGCGGCGGCGACGACAGGCTGTTCAGCGATCTCGGGGCCGACACCCTGGTCGGCGGCGACGGCGTCGACACCGCCGACTACCGGCAGTCCGGCGAGTACAACTTGCCGGCGTTCGGCGTCGCGGTCAGCCTGGCGACCGGGCTGGGCAGCGGCGAGGATGCCGCGGGCGACGTGCTCCAGGGCATCGAGAACCTGATCGGCTCCGGCTACAACGACACGCTGGCAGGCGACGGCAACGCCAACGTGCTCGACGGCCAGCGCGGCACCGACATCATCGCCGGCGGCGCCGGGGCCGACACCCTGTCCGGCGGCGTCGGCGCCGACACTCTGACGGGCGGCGACGGCGGCGACACCTTCCTCTACAACCCGCCGCCCCCGGTCGGGGACCAGGACGACGACACCGACGGCACGGACACGATCACCGACCTCGCCGTCGGCGACCGCATCCGCGTCGTCAACGCCCAGTTCACCGGCGGTGCCAGCAACGGCACGCTCACCGCCGGCGACGGCAGCAGCGTCGCCGCCCATTCGATCCAGATCGAGGCGGGCAACGGCGTCACCCGTCTCCACATCGACACCGACGGCGAGCAGGACGCCGGTGAACTGACCATCGAGCTGACCGGCGACTACACCGGCGCCACCTTCACGATGGGCGGCGACGACCTCGTCCTCTCGTCCCTGTCGGCGCCGCCGCCGTCGGGCGGCGGCGGCTCGGGCGGCGGCGGGCCGACGACGGTGACGACGCCGGTGCTGGGGACGCCGGTGACCGTCGTCGACAGCACCACCACCAACAGCACGGTGGACGGGGTGACGGTGCAGGAGCAGCGCCTGACCACCTCGAGCGGCGCGGTGATCGACATCGTCGAGGTGCCGATCGTCAGCGCCGGCCGCACCGAGGAGGACGCGGCCACCCCGGCGGCCGACATCCCGCTGGTGCGCGACGGGACGACCGGACAGACGGTGCTGCAGGCCAGCGTGCCGACCGGCGTCGGCCTGCGGGTGGAGGGGGTGGCCGCGGCGCAGACGCCGGCCGACGCGCTGGCCGGCCTGATCCAGGCGATCCAGGCGCGCACCG